>JAWOJD010000036.1:0-46013 GCA_046484355.1 Thiobacillus sp. | reverse complement strand
ACAGGGCTCAGGCCGGTTATCTTATCCACATCGGGTCTCTCCATCCCTCCAAGGAACTGCCTCGCATAAGCCGACAGCGTTTCCATATATCTTCTCTGGCCCTCAGCATAGATTGTATCAAAAGCAAGCGACGATTTCCCGCTTCCGCTAAGGCCAGTTATAACCACCAGCCTGTTACGCGGAATTGTAACATCTATGTCCTTCAGATTATTAACCCTGGCTCCAAGTACTTTAATTTCTTCGCTCATCTTAATCAGCAGACAGGGGACAGATCAGTTGACTGATTCCGTGCTTTCAGGATTACGCATTCCTTCAGCAGGTATCTTAATATAGTATTCTTTCCCTGGGGCAGGGGTCAGGTAGGGTTTCCTGAGCCAGGGATTAAGGAACTTCAGCAATTTGTAATTTGTTTCATACTTTTCTGCAAATTCCGAAAAATCAGCCACGGCGCTATCTACCTTAACCTCATAATATTTCAGCTCGGGACCTGGCGAAGCGCCGTTGGCTGGAAGCCAAACTCAGTGCGGCGGATGCCTCTGGTGTGATGAGCGATGAGGAAATCGAGGCGTTGTTTCTGGAACTGGCGCGTGAGGATTGAGTGGTCGGTTGAGGCAGGACATGATTTGCGGGAGGGGCATGCCTCCATTGCTCAGGACAACAAGACTGCGGCGGCCAGTGTGATACGTGCCATTCGCGAAGGGGTGCAGGCGCTGTCGGCGAATCCGTTATTGGGGCGCATTGGCGGTGTGGCAGGCACCCGCGAACTGGTGTTAAGCCGATATCCCTACCTGGTGGTTTACCGCGTGAAAAAACATGGCGTTAGAGTGTTGGCGGTGATTCATACCTCGCGCCATTGGCAGGTGGATTTCTCGCGCGAGTAGTTTGTGCGTCAAAGGCGGCTATGCTCTGAGCGAGTTTCCCTGAGGCTTGACTGACTTATTTAATGTAGCTACATTAAATCGATGCACATCGAGTTCGATCCAACCAAGGATTTGGCAAATCAGGACAAGCATGGCGTTTCGCTGGCAATGGCGGTCGAACTCGATTGGGGAGCCGCGCTGGTGTGGGTGGATTAACGGATCGAATACGGCGAGGCGCGCATGATCGCGCCCGCACCGAATGCCGGCATCCTCTACTGCGTGGCCTTTGTTGATCGTGGCAAGGCGAGACGCATCATCAGCCTGCGCCGCGCCAATCGTCGTGAGGTTAAACATTATGTCGAAAGTATCTAAGCGTCTTTCCGTGGCGATGCCCACGGCGGAAGAAGACAAGGCGATTACCGCTGCTGCCCGCAGCGATCCGGATGCCCTGCCGCTTACGCCAAAGCAACTGAAAAGTATGGTGCCTTTGCGCACGCTGCGTGGCCGCCCCAAGTCCGGCAACAAAAAGTTGCTTGTCTCGGTTCGTTACAGCCCCGAGGTCGTGGCGTATTTCAAATCCACGGGTGAGGGCTGGCAATCGCGTATGGACGAAGCCTTGCGCGAGTATGTTGAACAACACCGCGCAGCGTAGTTTTCGCCTAAGTTATAAGCGCACAACATCCCCATGCGCACCACGGTCCATCTCGACGACCTCTGCTAAACGCACAGCTTAGGGGGCTTGCAATAACGGAAAAAATGGCGGAAAAAATGGTGAACGGTCAGACACGATTTATTTCTGAAAACCCAAACCGGTCTGAGCTTGCTAAACCTATGAGCATCTCAATGCCACCCAGGACTAAAATTATTAATACCCTTTTATTACAATGAATTAAGAGATATTTATGGCCAGATAACAGGGGTGAGTGAAAAAATTTTAGCGTGGACTGTAAAGAATTCCGACATTCAATCGGGTCGTTTAGGCTGCGTCCAAGCTCCCGCCAGCATCCCCGCCGCACTGGCGACCAACCCCGCAAACTGCGGCGGCAGCGCTGCCTCCGGGGCGACGAACTCCATCGCAATCCACGCCACCAGCCCCAGCGCGATGGACAAGCCCGCCCCAAGGTTGGTGGCGCGTTTCCAGTACAGGCCGGCCACTAATGGGACGAAGGCGCAGGCCAGAGTGACCTTGTAGGCGTTCTCCACCATCTGGTGGATGCTGGTTTCGGTTTGCAGCGACCACAGCGCATAAAACACCACCAGACCAGAAAAAGCGACGACGACGGCACGGGTGACCCACAGCAGCGTTTTCTGGCTCATGCGGTGATGTGGCATGAATTCCTTGAGGATGTTTTCCGAGATGGTGACGGAAGGCGCGAGCAGGGTGCCGGAGGCGGTGGACATGATGACCGAGAGCAGGGCGCCGTAGAACACGATCTGCGCATACAGCGGCAGGTGGGCTTTGACGAAACTGGGCAGGACCAGTTGGGCGTCGTCGGCCAGCAGCGCGGAGGTGAGGGCGGGGTCGACCAGGGTGGCGGAATAGGTGAGGTAGATCGGCACGGCGGAGAACAGAAGGTAGAGCGAGCCGCCGATGACGGTGCCCCACACGGCGATGCGTTCGTTGCGGCTGGAGTTGGCGCGCTGGAACACGTCCTGCTGCGGAATCGAGCCGAGGCCCATGGTGAGAAAACCGGCGATGAAGGTGATCACCGCCGCCCATTCCAGCGGCGGCCAGAATTCGAATTTGCCGGCGGCTGCGGCGTGTTCGATGACCGGGGCGATGCCGTTCACTTCGGGCATGTCGCCCACCAGCGTGGAAATCCACAGCAGGCCGACGACGATGACGGTCATCTGCACCAGGGTGGTGAGCGCCACCGACCACATGCCGCCGAACAGGGTGTAGAGCAGGACCACGGCTGCACCGATATAGATGCCCTGCTCCTGGGTGATGACGCCATTGGACAGCACATTGAACACCAGACCCAGCGCGACCACCTGTGCCGACACCCAGCCGAGGTAGGACAACGCGATGGCCAGCGAGATGACGACCTCGACCGACCGGTTGTAGCGCTGGCGAAAAAAGTCGCCCAGCGTCATCAGCTTCATCCGGTACAGCGGGCGGGCGAAGAACAGGCCGAACAGGATCAGCGCGAGCGAGGCGCCGAAGGGGTCGGAGATCGTGGCGCCGAGGTTTTCGTCGAGGAAGGTGGCGGGAATGCCGAGCACGGTTTCGGCGCCGAACCAGGTGGCGAACACCATGGCCACCACCACGATCATCGGCAGCGAGCGGCCGGCGGTGATGTAGTCGCTGGCGCTGTGGACCTTGGTGGCGGCGTAAAAGCCGATGCCGAGCGAGATGACGAGATAGACAATAACGAAACCAAGCAGGGTGTGATCCACGGGGCGGTCCTTAATTAAATGGCAAGCCCTGCTGGAAGACGAGCATCAGGGCGGCGACGGCAGTGACGGCAAGCAGGGCGGCGATCGCGCCCAGCCAGCGGTTGCGGGTGTGCTGCTGGCGGAGCATCAGGGTGAGGGCGGTTTCCATCTGCGCCAGCCGGTTTTCGTTCAGGGCCTGGTGCGCCAGCCGCGGCAGCTGCGGCAGCAGGGCCGCCCATTTGGGCGCTTCGGTCTGCAGGTTGTTGACCAGCGCGCGCCAGCCGATCTGCTCGTTCATCCAGCGTTCGAGGAAGGGCTTGGCGGTTTTCCACAGGTCGAGCTCGGGATCGAGCTGGCGGCCCAGGCCTTCGATGTTGAGCAGCGTCTTTTGCAGCAAGACCAGCTGCGGCTGGACTTCCACGTTGAAGCGGCGCGAGGTCTGGAACAGCTGCAGCAGCACGCGGCCAAAGGAGATGTCTTTCAGCGGGCGATCGAACACCGGCTCGCACACCGCGCGCACTGCGGCTTCGAGCTCGTCGGCACGGGTATCGGCCGGCACCCAGCCGGATTCCAGGTGCGCCAGCGCCACGTCCTTGTAATCGCGGCGGAAGAAGGCGAGAAAGTTGCGCGCAAGATACTGCTTGTCGACCTCGGTCAGCGTCCCCATGATGCCGAAATCCAGCGCAATGTACTGCTCGGAACCGGGGCGCACCAGGATGTTGCCGGGGTGCATGTCGGCATGGAAAAAACCGTCGCGGAACACCTGGGTGAAGAAGATCTCCACCCCGGTGGAGGCAAGCTTGAGGATGTCCACCCCGGATGCCCGCAAACGCTCGATCTGGCTCACCGGAATGCCGTCCATGCGGTCCATCACCATCACGTCGTGGCCGCAGTAATCCCAATAGACTTCGGGCACCATCAGCAGCGTCGATTCTCTGAAGTTCCGTCGGAGCTGCGAGCAGTTGGCCGATTCGCGCATGAGGTCCAGCTCGTCAGCCAGATGCTTCTCGAACTCGGCCACCACTTCGCGCGGGCGCAGGCGCTTGCCGTCGGCAAACAGCTTTTCCACCAGCCCGGCGGCGGCGTACATCAGCGATACGTCGTGCTCGATCACCGACGCGATGCCGGGGCGCAGCACCTTCACTGCAACGGCGGTGCCGTCGTTCAGGCGGGCAAAATGCACCTGCGCCACCGAAGCGGAAGCGACCGGCGCGGCGTCGAATTCGGCGAATACTTCGTCCAGCGGCTTTTTGTATGTGGCTTCCAGCGTGGCAATGGCCTCGACCGAAGGAAACGGTGGCACCCGGTCCTGCAACTGGGCGAGTTCGTCGGCGATGTCGAGCGGCACCAGGTCGCGCCGGGTCGAGAGCATCTGGCCGAATTTGACGAAAATCGGGCCCAGCGCTTCGAGCGCGCGGCGCAGCCGCACCCCGCGCGGCTCGGTGAGCGGGCGCCAGAACAGCAGGGCGCGCACCAGCCAGCGCAGCGGGCGCACCCGCTCGTGGCCGAGGAAAAACTCCTCCAGCCCGAAGCGCAGGCCGATGGTGAGGATGCGGAGCAGGCGCAGCAGTTTCATTCGGATTGGGTCTGCGCTTCGAGCAGGCGCAGGCGCGCGTCCAGCCGCGCCACGCTGTCGGTGAGCGCGTCCACTTCGCGGTTGAAGCGCGCGACATCGACGGCACGCGCCATCATCCCGGCTTCCTCCACCACATATTCACTGGCGTTGTGGCCAAGCGCGGACGCGCTGTGAGCGAGCCCGGCCAGGGCTTCGCGTCCGAACGCATGGAGGCGGTGGGCGGCGATATCGCCGACAACCGGCGCGAGGTCGGCTTCGACATCCCACGCCAGGTTCTTGAAGACGCGGTCGAGGGAGGCCAGCAGGGCGGGGTCGCCGCTGTATTCGGCGTGGCGCAGCGCGTCGCGCCCGAAGAACGGCAGGCGGGCGACGAGCGCGGCGGTGGGGCGGATGACGGCGTCGGGCGTGTCGATCACCGCTTCGGACAAGCAGCCATCGTCGGCAATGCGAAAGTCGAACTGCGCAAGCGCAAGGTCGAAGCGCACGCTGCGCCCGGCGTGACGCACCAGTGCATCGGTCGCGCCGGGCGACTGCTGCAGCAGGTGGTTGAGGCTCTTTTCGAACAGCGCGGCAGGGATCAAACCTTGAAACCCTTATGCAATGCCACCACGCCTGCGGTCATGTTGTGATAGCTGACCTTGGCAAAACCGGCGGTTTCCATCATCGCCTTGAGCTCTTCCTGGCCGGGGTGCATGCGGATCGATTCGGCCAGGTATTGATAGCTGTCGGCGTCCTTGGCGATGAGTTTGCCCATCAGCGGCAGCAGCTTGAAGGAATACAGATCGTAAGCGGGTTCCAGCGGTTTCCACACCTTGGAAAATTCCAGCACCAGCAGGCGGCCGCCGGGTTTCAGCACGCGGTTCATTTCGGCCAGCGCCTGGTCCTTGTGCGTCATGTTGCGCAGGCCGAAGGCCACGGACACGCAGTCGAAATGGTTCGACGGAAACGGCAGGCGCTCGCCGTCGCACTGTATGGCGGGCGGCGTCCGGCCCTCGTTCAGCATGCGGTCGCGGCCTTCGCGCAGCATGGAAAAATTGATATCGGTGAGCAGCACGGTACCGGTGTCGCCGACTTCCTTGAGGAACAGGCGGGTGAGATCGGCAGTGCCGCCGGCCACGTCGAGCACCTTCATGCCCGGCCGCAAGCCCGCCTGCGCCACCGCAAACCGCTTCCACAGCCGGTGCAGGCCGGCCGACATGAGGTCGTTCATGACATCGTATTGCGCGGCGACCGAGTGGAACACCTCGGCCACCTTGGTGGCTTTTTCGGACTCGGCAACCTGCTTGTAACCGAAATGGGTGGTCTTATCCATGGCAGAGGGGGCGGGAGAGAAGAAACCGGATTCTACCAGCGCCGGGCCCGGCAAGGGTTCGAAGGATGCCCTGGCAGGCTGCCGGGGTGTCACAAATCAGTCATATTGCTGTCATAGTATGGTGACCCTTGCAACAAGGCATGGAGTGGTCATGGGTGCCAATATTTTGCTGGTCGAAGACGAGCCCGGGATTCAGGAGCTGCTTAAGTTCAATCTGGGCCAGGCTGGTCACCAGGTCACAGCCGCAAGCGACGCCGAGCAGGCGCTGGGTTTTCTCAAGAATGCGCTGCCCGACGTCATCCTGCTCGACTGGATGCTGCCCGGCATGTCGGGCATCGATTTGTGCCGCCGGCTGCGCAGCGACGACCGTTACCAGCCGATCCCCATCATCATGCTGACCGCGCGGGGCGAAGAGCGCGACAAGGTGCAGGGGCTGGATACCGGCGCTGACGATTACATCACCAAGCCGTTTTCGCCGCGCGAGCTGGTGTCGCGCATCAAGGCCGTGTTGCGCCGCCGCGCACCGCAGATGACCGACGAGCCGGTGGAAATCAGCGGGCTGCGGCTCGATCCCGCCAGCCATCGTGTGCAGGGCCGCGGCCAGGCGCTGGAACTGGGGCCCACCGAGTTTCGCCTGCTGCATTTTTTCATGACGCATCCCGAGCGCGTCTATTCGCGCACCCAGCTGCTCGATCAGGTGTGGGGCGACGATGTGTTTGTCGAAGAACGCACTGTCGACGTCCACATTCGCCGCCTGCGCCTGGCACTTGAACCCTCCGGCCACGCCGAGCTGATCCAGACCGTGCGCGGATCGGGGTATCGGCTGTCGACCGAAGTGGGATAATGACGCTTCCTTTGGTTTCGTCCGAGAGTTAAACATGGGGTTTTGGTGGCGTCCGCTGGGGGTGCTGGCCGGCATGTCGCTGGTGGCGCTGATGTTTCTGGCGGGATCCGGCTGGGTCGCCGCGCTGGGCTTTCTGGTGGGCGTTCAGGCGCTCGCGATGCTGCGCCGCCTGTGGCAGGAATACCGCCTGTCGCGCTGGCTGGAAAACCCGGATGAGGTGACCCCGCCCGATGCCACCGGCACCTGGGGCGACATCTTCTATCGCCTCGACAAGCTCCAGCGCCGCCAGCGCACCAGCCGCAGCGAACTCACCAACGCGCTGGAGCAGTTTCAGCACGCCGCGCAGGCCGTGCCCAACGGCATGGTCATTCTCAATCGCAGCGAGCAGATCGAGTGGTGCAATCCCGCCTCGCGCACCTACCTCGGGCTGGACACCGACCGCGACCGCGGGCAGTACATCCGCTACCTGCTGCGGCAGGCGCATTTTCTGGAATTTCTCGACGCGCAAGACTATTCACAGCCGCTGGTGTGCAAATCGCCGGTCAATCGGGAACTCACCTTGTCGATGCAACTGGTGCCGTTTGGCGCCGCGCAGAAGCTGCTGGTCGTCCACGACATCACCGAACTCTATCGGGTGGACGCGATGCGGCGCGATTTCATTGCCAATGTGTCGCACGAACTGCGCACGCCGCTGACCGTGGTCGGCGGGTTTGTCGAAACCCTGGCCGATGCGCCCGACCTGCCGGCCAGCGAATCGCGCCGGTATTACGACCTGATGCTGGATCACACGCGGCGCATGCAGCGGCTGCTGGACGACTTGCTGACGCTGTCGCAGCTCGAAAGCGCCGACCATGCGTTGAAAGACGAGTCCATCGACGTGGGCGAGCTGGCGACCGCGCTGAAAACCGATGCCGAATTGCTGAGCCGGGGGCGGCATCGGTTCAGTCTGACACTCGACAGCCCGGCCGGACTGCGCGGCAGCCTGCAGGAAATCCGCAGCGCGCTGGGCAATCTGGTGTCGAATGCGGTGCGCTACACCCCGGAAGGCGGCGAAATCACCCTGGGCTGGTGCGAGCGCGACGGCGAAGGGGTGTTTTTTGTGACGGATACGGGCGAAGGCATTGCCGCCGAACATGTCCCGCGCCTGACCGAACGTTTCTATCGCGTCGATCGCAGCCGCTCGCGTGAAACTGGCGGGACCGGGCTCGGGCTGGCCATCGTCAAGCATGTCCTCACCCGTCACGGCGCGCGGCTCGACATCCAGTCCACGCCCGGCAAGGGCAGCACTTTCTCGGCGGTGTTTCCTGCCCACCGGGTTCAGCAAACCCCGGCAGCAGAAAGCGGTCAGGTCATTCCGTTTCCAGAGCAAGCCGTCGGCTGAGGGCAGCGGCGAGTTGTTCCGCCATCCGGTCCGGCGCGGGGTGGGGGGTGTCCCGCAGCCGCGTGCCCCACACCGGGTTGGGAAAGTGCGGATCCTCCCCGAATCGTGGAATGACATGCCAGTGCAGATGCGGCACCACGTTGCCGAGCGAGGCGAGGTTGATCTTGTCGGGCTGCATCACGTCGCGCAGCGCGGCTTCGGCAGCGAAGACCACCCGCATCAGGGCGTGTCGATCGGCGGCCGGCAGTTCGCTCATTTCCCGGACATGGGCATTCAGGATGACACGCACGAATCCGGGATAATCCGGTTCGTCTGCCAGCACCACGCGGCACAGGGCGTCCTGCCAGATCGGCGTGCCGCCCGCGGTGTCGCACAAGGGGCAGCTCACAGCAACACCCGCTCCACCCCGCCGTTGCCGACCTTCTCGATATAACGCTCCATCCAGTCTTCGCCCAGCAGCTTCCTGGCCAGTTCGATCACGATGTAATCCGGCGTGGTGCCGGTGTCGTCGCTGTAACGCGCCAGACCCTGCAGGCACGACGGGCAACTGGTGAGCAGTTTGACCGGCCGTGCGTCCGCCCCCAGCGAGTCGACGCCCGCACGGATTTCCTCTTCCTTGCGGAAGCGGATCTGGGTGGAGATGTCAGGCCGGGTGACGGCCAGCGTGCCGGACTCGCCGCAGCAGCGGTCGGACAGCTTCACCACACTGTTTTCAGGTGAGCCGCCCAGCAACGCGTTGGCGACTTTCATCGGCGCGTGGGTCTTCATCGGCGTGTGGCAGGGGTCGTGATAAAGATATTGCGCACCCTTCACGCCGTCGAGCTTGATGCCCTTTTCCATCAGGTATTCATGGATGTCGAGCAGACGGCAGCCGGGGAAGATTTTCTCGAATTCGTATTTGAGCAACTGATCCATGCAGGTGCCGCACGACACGATCACGGTCTTGATGTCGAGATAGTTGAGTGTGTTCGCCACGCGGTGGAACAGCACACGGTTTTGCGCGGTGATCGCCTCGCCCTTGTCGGCCTGGCCCCCCGCAGTCTGCGGATAACCGCAGCACAGGTAGCCGGGCGGCAGCACGGTTTGCGCGCCGAGGTCGAACAGCATCGCCTGCGTGGCAAGGCCCACCTGCGAGAACAGCCGCTCCGAGCCGCAGCCGGGGAAATAGAACACGGCATCGCTGTCGTCGGTCAGTTTGGCCGGGTCGCGCAGGACGGGCACGATCGACGCATCCTCCAGCCCCAGCAGCGCGCGCGAGGTCTTCTTGGGCAACCCGCCGGGCATCGGCTTGTTGACCAGGTGAATGACCTGCGCGACCAGCTTGGGCTTGCCCAGGCTGGCGGGCGGGTTTTTCGTCTGCGGCTGAATCAGCCCCATCCGCTTGAACAGGGTGTGTCCCAGTCGCTGGCTGGCATAGCCCCACTCGATCAGCGGCTTGCGCAGCGCCTTGATCGTGGCGGGGTCGGTCGCGTTGAGGAAGGCCATCGATGCCCAGGTGCCGGGGTTGAATGTCTTCTTGCCCTGCTTGCGCAGCATGTTGCGCATGGCGATCGACACGTCGCCAAAGTCGATGTCGACCGGGCAGGGGTTCTTGCACTTGTGGCAGACCGTGCAGTGGTCGGCGACGTCGCCAAACTCGTCGAAGTGCTTGAGCGAGACGCCGCGCCGGGTTTGTTCCTCGTACAGGAAGGCCTCGATCAGCAGCGAGGTGGCGAGAATCTTGTTGCGCGGCGAATACAGCAGGTTGGCGCGCGGAATGTGCGTGTTGCACACCGGTTTGCACTTGCCGCAGCGCAGGCAGTCCTTGATCGAGTCGGCGATGTGCTCGGTTTCGGTGGCTTCAAGAATGATCGATTCGGCCTCCAGCAGGCTGAACGAAGGCGTGTAGGCATTGCGCAGATCGGCGCCGGGCGCGAGCTTGCCCTTGTTGAAGCGGTGGTTGGGGTCGACCTTCTGTTTGTAGTCGGCAAAGGTCGCGATGGTGGCGGCGTCGAGGAATTCCAGCTTGGTCAATCCAATGCCGTGCTCGCCCGAGATCACGCCGCCCAGGTCAGTGGCGAGCTTCATGATGCGCGCCACCGCCGCGTTGGCGGACTGCAGCATGGCGTAATCGTCCGAGTTGACCGGGATGTTGGTGTGCACGTTGCCGTCGCCGGCGTGCATGTGCAGCGCCACGAAGACGCGGCTTTTCAGGACGGTCTGGTGGAGGGTGTCGCAGGTTTGCAGCACCCGGGTGTATTCGCGGCCGATGAACAGCTGGTGCAAGGCTTCCCGGACTTCGCGCTTCCACGACACGCGAAGCTGCTTGTCGCGCAGCGCAGTGAAGATCGAGCCGGACGCGTGCGGGGCGTCGAGGCTGTCGGCGTAGCCCTGCCAGGTGGCTTTCGTCGATTCGATCAGGGCCAGGGCGTGCTGCCGCTTGTCTTCCACCTGCTGCGGATCGGCGACGGTATCGTCATCCTCCAGAAGCGGCAGATGCGCGGCAAAAAACGCGGCCAGCGCGTCGAGCAGCTTGAGCTTGTTGGCGATCGACAACTCGATGTTGATGCGCTCGATGCCGTCGGTGTAGTCGCCCAGCCGTGGCAGCGGAATCACCACGTCCTCGTTGATCTTGAAGGCGTTGGTGTGCGCGGCGATGGCGGCGGTGCGGGCGCGGTCGAGCCAGAACTTCTTGCGCGCGTCGGGCGACACGGCGATAAAGCCTTCGCCGCCGCGCGCGTTGGCGATGCGCACGATGTGCGAGGCAGCCTCCCCCAGCGCGACTTCGCTGTCCGATACCACGTCGATCAGCAGCACCATGTTCGGGCGCGTGGCACGCGGTGCCTTGGTCGCGTACCCGACCGCCTTCACGTAGCGCGCATCGAGGTGTTCCAGGCCGGCCAGCAGGATGTCGGCGTGGCTGTCGCAATAGTCCTTGATCTCGACGATGGCAGGCGTGGCCTCGGCCGCGTTGCCGAAAAACTCCAGGCAGACCGTGCGCGTGTGCTCGGGCAAGCGGTGCAGGATGAAGCGCGCCGAGGTGATCAGGCCGTCGCAGCCTTCCTTCTGGATGCCTGGCAGCCCGGCCAGGAATTTGTCGGTGACGTCCTTGCCGAGCCCGGTCTTGCGGAAGCGGCTGCCGGGGATGGTGAGGATCTCCGGCGAGCCTTTCGGCGTTTTGCCGTCCGGGGCATAGCGGGTGATCTCAAAGGTGGCCGACGGCGCGTCGTGGATCTTGCCGAGGTTGTGGTTGATCCGGGTGACTTCGATCCAGTCGGCGTTCGGCGTGACCATGCGCCACGAGGCCAGGTTGTCCAGCGCCGTGCCCCACAGCACGGCTTTCTTGCCGCCCGCGTTCATCGACACGTTGCCGCCGATGGTGGAGGCGTCCGCCGAGGTGGGGTCGACCGCGAACACCAGGCCGGCAGCGTCGGCGGCTTCCATCACCCGTTTGGTGACGACGCCTGCGCCGCAATGGAGGGTGGGGACATCGAACGCGACGCCGGGCAGGTGCCGCAATTCGACCGCGCTCAGGGTTTCGAGCTTCTCGGTGTTGATGACGGCGGCCTTGTCGGTGAGGGGCACCGCGCCGCCGGTGTAACCGGTGCCGCCGCCACGCGGGATGATGGTCAGCCCGAGTTCGATCAACCCGGCCACCAGCCCGGCCATTTCGACCTCGGTGCCCGGCGTCAGCACCACGAAGGGATATTCCACCCGCCAGTCGGTGGCGTCGGTGACGTGCGAGACGCGCGCCAGGCCGTCGAACGCGATATTGTCGCGCGCGGTGATGCCGGCCAGCCGCCGGACCGTGCGTGCGCGCAAGTCAGCCGTGTCGGCAAACCAGGCTTCGAACTCGCGTACCGCGCGTTCCGCCGACTCCAACAGTTGCCCGACCAGTTCGTTGCCCTGGCGCCGCATCTCGATTTCGTGCAGGCGATGCCGCAGCGCTTCCACCAGCATGTTTCGCCGCTTGGGGTTGTCGAGCAGGTCGGCTTCCAGATAGGGGTTGCGCCGCACCACCCAGATGTCGCCCAGCACCTCGAACAGCATGCGCGCCGAGCGCCCCGTCTTGCGTTCGGCACGCAGGGTGTTGAGCACTTCCCAGGCATCGGCGCCCAGCAGGCGGATGACGATCTCGCGGTCGGAAAAGGAGGTGTAGTTGTAGGGGATTTCGCGCAGGCGTGCGGTCATGCTGGGTTTGTTCGGGCCTCGCGCGGGCGCGTGGCCGATTCCTATTGCTTCAAAGGATGACATTTTACGGGATATGGCGGGAAGCCGTGAGCCGCGCCACCATTACAATGGCGGCGTGCGCCCTGGCGCCCTTGTTCAACCAACGCTCAGGGTAACGATACCGTGGCTTCTGTTTACGATTTGAAACCGCGCTTTCAGGCGCTGCTGCGACCGCTGGTCGGCTCGCTTGCCGCGCGTGGGATCACAGCCAACCAGGTGACTCTGGGAGCAATCGTGCTGTCCTTCATTGGTGGCGGACTGATCGCGTGGCGGCCGGATGCGAGCTGGCCGCTGCTACTGTTGCCCGTGATCTTGCTGCTGCGCATGGGGCTCAATGCCATCGACGGCATGCTGGCGCGCGAGCACCAGCAGCAATCGCGGCTGGGCGCGATGCTGAACGAGCTGGGAGACGTGGTCTCGGATGCCGCGTTGTACCTGCCGCTGGCCTGGGTGCCGATGATCGACGCCTCGCTGCTGGTCAGCGTCGTGCTGCTGGCGGTGGTTTCGGAAATGACTGGCGTCGTCGCGGTGCAGATCGGCGCGCGTCGTCAGTATCAGGGGCCGATGGGCAAAAGCGACCGTGCGCTCTGGTTCGGTGCGCTTGGCCTGGTGCTGGGGCTGGGCGTGACGCCGGGCCACTGGATCAACTGGGGGCTGGGCGCGATGCTGATCCTGCTGAGCTGGACGATTGTCAACCGTGCACGCGCCGCGTTAAGGGAAACCGATGCCGCCTAATCTGCAATATGCCCTCTACGGCATCCTCGCCCTGCTGGTGGCCGGCACGCTCATCATCGGCCTGAAGCGTGTGTTCAAGCCCGGCCCGGGCGACCGCGAACTGTGGCTGCGCATGCGTTCGTGGTGGATCATGGCCGGGCTGTTCATCCTCGCCATCGTGGTCAACCGCCAGTTGTCCATCGTCTTCTTCGCCCTGGTGAGCTTCCTCGCCCTCAAGGAATACTTCAGCATTATCCCCACCCGCCGCGCCGACCGCCGCGTGCTGTTCTGGGCCTACCTCGCCATCCCCGTACAGTATTTCTGGGTGAGCGAGGCCTGGTTCGGCATGTTCATCATTTTCATCCCGGTCTATCTGTTCCTGTTCATCCCGCTCAAGATGGTCATCGTCGGCGAGACGCAGGGTTTTCTGCGCGCCGCCGGCACCATCCACTGGGGCCTCATGGCCACCGTGTTCTCGCTCTCGCACGCCGCCTTCCTGCTGGCGCTGCCGGACAGCGGCAACCCCGCCGCGGGCAGCGCCGGGCTGCTGCTGTTTCTCGTTTTCCTCACCCAGTTCAACGACGTCATGCAGTTCGTCTGGGGCAAGCTCGCCGGCCGCCGCAAGGTCATCCCCAAGGTCAGCCCAGGTAAAACCGTCGCCGGCTTCCTCGGCGGCGTCGCCACCACCACCCTCGTCGCCTGGCTCGCCGCGCCTTATCTCACCCCGCTGGTCGGCTGGCAGCCGATTGCCGCCGGCCTCATCATCGGCATCGGCGGTTTCGTCGGCGACGTGACCATTTCCGCGCTGAAGCGCGATCTGGGCATCAAGGACAGCGGCTCATTGATTCCCGGCCACGGCGGGATACTGGATCGGGTGGACAGCCTGACCTATACCGCGCCGCTGTTTTTCCATTTTGTGTATTACCTGCACTATTGAGATTCAGAAACTTTTCAGCAAGCTATGATTACCGCGAATTCCAACTACCGAGATGCCCTTAATCGCCTTGGTTTATTTGATGATCAAAAGGCCATTGAAATCTTGTCGGAGGAGAAGCTCTCAAATGATGCTCATGCGATGTATCTTCTTGGACAAATATATTTCTTTGCGGATAAGCGAGAAACGGGGGTTTGCAGAGACCTACCTAAAGCAAAGCACTATTGGCTAAAGGCCATAAAACTTGGTAGCGCTGAAGCTGCCTACGACCTGGGAAAGATGTATCGTTTTGCCAGCGGCGTAAAACAGAGCTATTCAAAGGCCGAGCATTATTGGCTTATGGCATTTGAAAGGGGTTATACATTGGCCGCATTTGATTTGATTCGCCTGTATTACGACCATCTTCATGAAAAGATCAACAAGGCGATTGAGCTTTGCTTGTGGTTAATAGAGAACAATGAATTTGTTGGAAACTGCTGCCTTATTTTAGGGAGAATTTACTACCGTGGCGTTGGCGTCTCTGTTGATCGTGAGCAGGCTTTTTTATGGTTAACCAAAGGAGCGGATATCGGGCATGGGGTCTCGTGCATGGATTTGGCCATGATGTACTACAAAGGCGAGTGTGTCGAAAAGGACATAGAGAAGGCAATCAGTCTTGTTGAGGAAGCGGGTAAAACCGAATGGCTGAAAGAGGAGGCGCCTATCATTGTTGGGTTAATGAGATATGGAAAATTGGCTTGATACTGCTTTTGAGCGTTTACGGGCGCCCCTGAGATGAAAAGCTATCGTCCCGCCAAACAACGCGTTGAAGTGTCCGTCGGCGAATCGCTGCGCATCCTGCGCGAGCTTCAGGAATTGAGCCAGCGCCAGTTGGCCGAGCTGACCGGGATTCCGCAGGCGACGATTTCCGCGATTGAAAATGGCCGGGTGAATCTTGGTGTCGAGCGTGCCAAGGTGTTGGCGCGGGCGCTGAAATGCCATCCTGCGGTGCTGGTTTTCCCTGGCTGGGAAGTACCGTTCGAGGCGGCGGCGTAAGCGGTCAGACTCATCCGAATAAATGTTTTACCTCGACCTCTTCTCCGCGCTGGACCGCCACCAAATCGACTATGTGTTGATCGGCGGTCTGGCGATTTCGCTGCACGGCATCGAGCGCGCGACGATGGACATCGACGTGACGGTGGCGATGACGCCGGAAAATCTGTCTGCCCTGGTCGTTATGGCGCGCGAGCTGGGCATGACGCCGATGTTGCCGGTAGCGCTGGATACCCTGACCGACCTCGACCAGTTGGCGCGCTGGCACCGGGAGCGCAATCTCGAGGCCTTTGCCCTGCGTGCGCCTGGCGCTGCAGGGGTTACGCTGGATGTGTTGTTATATCCCCCCGTCGATTTCACGGTATTGCGCCAACACGCAATTACGCTCAGGGCGGGAGACGTGCCGGTTGTCGTTGCGTCCATCGACGATTTGATCGCGCTCAAAGAGGCCGTCGGTCGTCCGATTGACCTGGCCGACATTGAACATCTGAAACGTTTGAAGGGGAGCTGAATGGCTTTTGATCGCGGCGACCGCACCTACCACGTCAACGATGCGCGCCTGAAGGCGTTCAAGGCACTCTCCACATTGGAAAAATTGCGCTGGCAGGAAGAGATCGCGACATTCATTCGGCTGACGCGGCTGAGCGAGGAAATCCCCGTCAGCGAAAATGTAGAACCATTACCCTCCAAACCCACGCTTTGAAGCCCTATTCGTGTCGCGCACGCTCCAGGCCCTCTTCTTTCTGCTGATCGTCCGCCCCTTTCTCGCCCTCGTGCTGGGCGTGAACCTGCGCCACGCCGAGCGGCTGCCCCGAACCGGCCCGGCGATCCTCGCGGCCAACCACAACAGCCATCTCGACACGCTGCTGTTGATGAGCCTGTTTCCTGTGTCGCAGCTGCATCGGGTGCGGCCGGTGGCGGCGGCGGATTATTTCCTGAAGAACCGTTTCATCGCCTGGTTCGCGCTCAACATCATGCACATCCTGCCGCTGGCCCGTCGGCCGAAGCCAGGCGAGCCACCGCTGGCGCATATCGAGGCCGCGCTGGTGGCGGGCGATATCCTGATCCTGTTTCCCGAAGGCTCGCGCGGCGAGCCGGAAAAGCGCAGCGCGCTCAAGTCCGGCATCGCGCATCTGATGGCGGACGCGCCGACCGTGCCGGTTATTCCGGTCTACCTGCACGGGTTGGGCAAGGCGTTGCCCAAGGGCGACTGGCTGCCGATTCCGTTCTTCGCCGATGGCTTCGTCGGCGAGCCGCTCGTCTGGCAGGGCGACCGTGCGGCGACGATGCAGGCGCTGGAAGCGCGCTTTGCCGGGCTCGAACAGAAAGTGAGCCACGTGGCATGGGAGTGACAGCAGGCTGGCGATACGAAAACCACGCGCTGGTCGGGTTGTCCGTGCTGGCGCTGATTGCGTCGGGGATCGCCCCGTTCGACCGCCTGACCTGGGTCATGGAAACCCTGCCGGTGATGGTGGGCGTGCCGCTGTTGATGGCAACGCGTCGGCGTTTTCCGCTGACCCCGCTGGTGTACCGGCTGCTGTTCATTCACGGTCTGGTGCTGCTGCTGGGCGGCGCGTACACCTATGCCCGGGTGCCGCTGGGGTTCTGGATGCAGGAGGCGTTCGATCTGGCGCGCAATCATTACGACCGGCTGGGCCATCTGGCGCAGGGCTTCATTCCGGCGATGCTCACGCGCGAAATCCTGCTGCGCAAGACGCCGCTGCGTCCGGGCGGCTGGCTGGTGTTGTTGACGACGTCGGTGGTGCTGGCGTTTTCAGCCAGCTATGAGTTGATCGAGTGGTGGGCAGCGCTTGCCATCGGCGCGGATGCCGATGCGTTTCTCGCCACCCAGGGCGACGTGTGGGATACGCAGTGGGACATGTTCATGGCGCTGCTGGGGGCGCTGATGGCGCAAACGTGGCTGTCGCGCCTGCACGACCGGCAACTCACGCGCTTGCGGTCTTCCTGAACAGGCGACCGGCCAGCGTAACGCCCGCCAGCACCAGCGCACCCGCGACGATGCCGGCCAAACCATCCAGCAGCAGCGGCGTGGCCGCCCCCAGCATGGTGCCGATTCCGGGCAGACCCGCCACCGCATGGGCGCCCATTTCGACCAGGTGGTGGGCGCCGGGCAGGCCGTGAACGAGGATGCCGCCGCCGACGAGGAACATGGCGGCGGTGCCGATCACCGACAGGCTTTTCATCATCCAAGGGGCGGCGGCGAGGATGCCGTGTCCGAACGCGCGAACAGCGCTGATCGCGCTTTGACTCAGGAACAGTCCGGCGTCGTCGAGCTTGACGATGCCGGCGACCAGGCCGTACACACCCACCGTCATCAATATGGCAATCGCGGCCAGCACGGCGACCTGGCTACCAAACGAGGCGGCGGCGACGGTGCCGAGCGTGATGACGATGATTTCGGCGGAGAGAATGAAATCGGTTCGCACCGCGCCCTTGATCTTGTCGCGTTCGAGCGTCACCAGGTCAGCCGCCGGATCGGCCAGCGCCTGGGTGAGTTCGGCGTGGTGCGCATCGTCCTCGTTGCGATGCAAGTATTTGTGCGCCAGTTTCTCGAAGCCTTCGTAGCAGAGAAAGGCGCCGCCCAGCATGAGAAGGGGCGTGATCGCCCACGGCGCCAGCGCACTGATGACGAGCGCGGCAGGCACCAGAATCAGCTTGTTCCTGAACGAACCCTTGGCGACCGCCCACACCACCGGCAGTTCACGCTCGGCTTTCACCCCAGCGACCTGCTGCGCGTTCAAGGCGAGGTCGTCGCCGAGCACGCCGGAGGTTTTCTTGGCGGCGACCTTGGTCATCAACGACACATCGTCGAGGATCGTGGCGATGTCGTCGATCAGGGCAAGCAGGCTGGCTCCGGCCATGACGGGCGTTCCTCAGTCGCCGAGCGGGATCTGCCCGGCCTTGTCAGCCGCGGCAAAATCCAGCATTTTCTGGATCGACAGGCGTGCCCTGGCGCGGATGGATTCCTCGATCTGGATTTCGTTGCCGCCGTTTTCCAGCACATGGGCCAGATTGCGCAGCCCGTTCATCGCCATCCAGGGACAGTGCGCGCACGAGGTACAGGTGGCGCCTTCACCCGCGGTGGGCGCTTCCAGCAAGATTTTTCCGGGCGCGGCTTCGTGCATCTTGTGGAAAATGCCGTTGTCGGTGGCGACGATGAATTCAGGGTTGGGCAGGGTGCGCACCGCGTCGATCAGCTGCGTCGTCGAGCCGACGACGTCGGCCAGCGCGATCACCGCTTGCGGCGATTCGGGGTGCACCAGCACGGCGGCCTGCGGGTGTTCGGCGTGCAGCTTTTTGAGTGCTTCGGCCTTGAACGCCTCGTGCACCACGCATGAGCCTTGCCACAGCAGCATGTCGGCACCGCTGATGCGCTGCACGTAATCCCCCAGATGGCGATCCGGCGCCCACAGCAGTCTGTGGCCCTGGCTGTGCAGGTATTTGACGATCCTGGCGGCGATGCCGGAGGTGACGACCCAGTCGGCGCGCGCCTTGACCGCCGCGCTGGTATTGGCATACACGACCGACAGCCGCTCCGGATGGGCGTCGCAGAAGGCCGCAAACTCGTCAGCCGGGCAGGCCAGATCGAGCGAGCAGTCGGCGCCGAGGTCGGGCATGATCACGCGCTTTTCCGGGTTCAGGATCTTGGCGGTCTCGCCCATGAACTTGACCCCGGCGACGATCAGCGTCTTCGCCGGATGGGCATGGCCAAAGCGCGCCATCTCCAGCGAATCCGACACGCAGCCGCCGGTTTCCTCGGCCAGGTCCTGCAGGTCGGCCGACGTGTAGTAATGCGCAACCAGCACCGCGTCCTGCTGCTTCATCAAGGCCTTGATGCGCGTCCTGAGCGCCTCGCGCTCGTCGGCGCCGAGCGCTTCTTCGACCATCGGCGGCGGCTGGATCAGGGGTTTGACCGGAACGGGGAAAGCTGGACTCATCGGAATGACAGGGAAAACGTGTACGGAAGTGGCAAGTATAGCCGCGCGCGGTGGACGTTTTCACATGGCGGTTGCAGGGGGTTTTGCCTTATCCTTGCGCCCCATGCAGCAACTGCTTCTCGATATCCGCCCCCCCGCCCGGCCCGATCTCGCCCGTTTTGTGGCAGGGCGCAATGTCGAGCTGATGGCGCAGCTTCACGCCATGATCGACGGCACTGCGACCGAGCGCATGGTCTACGTGTGGGGCGCTCCGGGCAGCGGCAAGAGCTATTTGCTGGCGGCCTGGGCGCATGCCTGCGAGGCGCGCGGGCGCATCGTCGACACAACCGGACTGGACGATGCACAAGCCGTTATCGCCGACCAGGTTGAAGGGTGGGATGACGCGCAGCAGCAGGCTGGTTTTGCCGCATTCAACCGGGTGCGCGAAGCGGGCGGTTGGTGGCTGGCCGCGGGGAATGCCGCGCCGCCCGAGTTGCCGGTAATGCCGGAATTGCAGACCCGGCTGGGCTGGGGGCTGGTGTTCCAGCTGCACAGCCTGGACGACGCCGAGAAACGCGCCGCGCTGGCGCAGCACGCCGAGACCCTGGGGTTCCGGCTGGACCCCCAGGTGGCGGACTATCTGTTGAATCACACCGCGCGCGACATGCAAAGCCTGCTGCAAGTGCTGGAAGCGCTGGATCGGTTCAGCCTCGAAACCCGCCGGCCGATCACCTTGCCGCTGTTAAAAACCTTGTTGATGCAGGGCTGAAAGCGCGTTCATCGATGCCACACGCGCCGAGGTCATGATGTGCCATATAGGCTTCAGGCGGCCAATTGCTCGAATGAAAAATGGGGGATGTCTGCGCGCTCCCGAGCGTGCTCAAGCGTGATGCCGCAGAGATTTCCGTCGGCATCGAGGTCTAGCAAGGTGTTCTCGTCAAGGTCGCGGGTTTCCGAAATAGGCGCGACCCTGAACTCGATGTACAGGGTGTCGGTATCCTGGAAATATTTGATCTTCATGGCGAAAACCTCCGGTCGAAGAATGCGTTATGCACTGTTTCACCATCAGGCAAGAGAATAACACGCAGAAACTTGCCGTCTGCCTCCTCAATCGGTGCCCAGCGGCGAATGCGCCCATCTTCCTGCAAGGACTCCCGCATTGGAGCATCCAGTACGCGTTGGATCCACTCCAACTGGATGCTCGAACGGTCTGGTCGCTCCCGCATAGCAAGAAAATAAGCGGTGAACTTCAAGTGTTGTCTGTCCTGTCGTTCACGTGCTGAGCCAAAGCTTTGATTGACGGGGTGATCAGGCCTGACCTTGATCCTGCGTCTGCTGCTCGGCGATGTCCTTGTGGACTTGCGCCATGTCCAGTCCCATCACCTGTTCGATCAGCGCATCCAGTGCGCTGGCGGGCAACGAGCCGGCTTCGGAGTAGAGAATGACCTGTTCACGGAACACCGTCAGCGTGGGAATGGAGCGAATCTGGAAATAGCCGGCCAGATCCTGCTCGACTTCGGTGTTGACCTTGGCGAACACGATGCCGGGGTGGTTTTCGGACGTAGCTTCGTAAATGGGTGCGAAACCGCGGCAGGGGCCGCACCACGGCGCCCAGAAGTCGACAATGACAACGTCGTTGTTCTGGATGGTGGATTCAAAGTTGTCCTTGGTGAGTTCGATGACGGCCATGCTGTTTCCTGCGAAAAAGTTAAATAAAAAAGGCGCGAGGACGAGTCCGTCGCGCCTTAGGTGCCACCCTATCACGGATGGCGGGCCTCCGACAATTGGAGGCGTCTTATCGGGTAGTTCAAGCCTGGCTGCCCGCTACCCCGGTCCAGTCGAAGCCGGCTGGCCGTGAAATCCCTGTCTATTTTGCGAACGCCTGGCTGAACAGGCGATGCTTATGGTCGCCGGGCTGCGCGCTGCGCACCAGGCTATGGCTGTGCTTGAGATTGCTGCGCACTTCGGCGCGATTCACCGACATGATGAGTTCGGTGGCCAGCACCCGGGCCTGATGCGGGGTCAGGCTCAGTTCGCATCCCAGCGACTGCATCGTCAGCACCACGCGATCCTGGCCATGGGTGTCTTCCTGTAGATTGATGTCCAGCGCTTTGCCGGATTCGAGTTCGATCATGTTTGTTTCTCCTTGCGAATCTGTGCAAGTGTACGTGCAGCGTTCATGCCAGTTCGGGCGGGGTGGGTAAAACAATGAAAAGCCTTATGAAAACAGGGCTGGATGACGAGCTGATGACGGCAGGTCAGGCACGGGTCTGACGAGGCTTCGTCAGACCCGGCAGGCATTTCGACACTCAGTCGGGCTGGGGCAGTGGGGCTGGAGCGTCGGCCAGAGGTTGACGCTCTCGCGTCAGCAGGGTGTAGGCAACCGGAATGACGAACAGCGTCAACAGGGTGCCGAGCAGCAGGCCGCCGACGATGACCCAGCCGATCGGCGAACGCGACTCCGCGCCGGCGCCGGTGGCGATGGCCAGTGGCACCGCGCCCAGCACCATCGCGGCGGTGGTCATCAGGATCGGGCGCAGGCGCAGGCTGGCGGCCTCGATCACCGCCTCGACCTTGCGCTTGCCGCGCGCGCGCAGCTGATTGGCGAATTCCACGATCAGGATGCCGTGCTTGGTGATCAGGCCGACCAGCATCACCAGGCCGATCTGGCTGTAGACGTTGAGGGTGCCCCCACTGAGCTTCAGCGCCAGCAGCGCGCCGGTGGCGGCAAGCGGCACCGTCAGCATGATGATGAAGGGCGAGACGAAGCTCTCGAACTGCGCCGCCAGCACCAGATAGATGATGACCAGTGCCAGCGCGAAGGTGATCAGCAGCGTTTGCCCCGATTCGCGGAACTCGCGCGACTGGCCGTCCAGCGTAGTGCGGGCGTTGGGCGGCAGGGTGTCGGCCGCGGCCTGGTCCATGAAGGCGAGCGCCTCGCCCAGGGTGTAGCCGGGCGCGATGTTGGCCGAAATGATCGCGGCGCGCTGGCGGTTGAAGTGGTTGAGTTCCTTGGGCGCCACGGTTTCGGTCAGCGCGACCAGGTTGGACAGCGGGGTGAGTACGCCGTCGCGGCCGCGCACATAGAGCGCGGTCAGGTCCTGTGGCACGGCGCGGGCAGCGGGGTCGAGCTGGACGATGACATCGTATTGCTCGCTGTCGCGCTTGAAGCGGGTGACTTCGCGGCCGCCGAGCAGGGTTTCCAGGGTGCGGCCGATGGTGTCGATGCCGACCCCCATCTGGGCGGCCTTGTCGCGGTTGATGTCGACCTTGAGCTGGGGCTTGGTCAGCTTGAGGTCGGTGTCGGCGTTGGACAGCCCCGGGTATTCGCGCACCTTGGCCATCAGCGCCTCGACCGCCGTGTTCAGCTCGTCGTAACTGGGTGCCTGCACCACGAACTGTAGCGGCGGATTGCGGAAGCTCTGGCCGAGCGAGGGCGGGTTGATCGGGAAGGCGAGCACGCCGGGCATGCCCATGAACATCTGCGGGCCGAGGCTGGCGGTGATCTCCATCTGGCTGCGGCTGCGTTCTTCCCACGGGTCGAGCATGACGAACGACAGCGCGGTGTTGACCGGGTTGGGACGCTCGAGGCCTGGGGCGACGACGACGAAGGCGGTGCGGATTTCCGGCACGTTCTGGTAGATGCCCTCAAGCTGGCGCGCGTACTGGTCGGTGTATTGCAGCGTGGAGCCTTCGGGCGCCAGCATGAAACCGATGAAGAAGCCGCGATCCTCGGTTGGGGCCAGTTCCGATTTCAGCGATTTGAGCAGGCCGAAGGCGGCGACCGCGACCAGCACGAACACCACCGCGACGATCACGGGGTGGCGCACGACGCGGGTCAGGCCGCGGGTATAGCCGGCGTTCAGCCCGGTCAGCATGCGTTCGCCAAAGTTGAAGAAGGCGCCGTGGCGGGTTTCGTGGCGCAGCATCTTGCTCGCCATCATCGGCGTCAGCGTCAGCGCGACAAAGCCCGATACCAGCACCGCCGCCGCCACCGTCATCGCAAATTCGGTGAACAGCTTGCCGGTGTTGCCCTCGGCAAAGGCCAGCGGCGCGAACACGGCGACCAGCGTCAGCGTCATCGCCACCACCGCAAAACCGATCTCCTTGGCGCCCTTGACCGCCGCCTCGACCGGCGGCATGCCTTCCTCGATGTGGCGGTAGATGTTTTCCAGCATGACGATGGCGTCGTCGACCACCAGGCCGATCGCCAGCACCAGCCCCAAGAGCGTCAGCACGTTGATGCTGAAGCCCATCGCATAGAGAAAGATGAAGGCGCCGATCAGCGACACCGGGATGGTGACGAAGGGAATCAGCGTGGCGCGCCAGTTGCGCAGGAACAGGAAGATCACGGCGACCACCAGCACCATGGCCTCGATCATGGTGGTGTAGACGGCGTCGATCGATTTTTCGATGAAGATCGAACTGTCGAAGCCGACCCGCAACTGCATGCCCTCGGGAAGTTCGGCTTCGAGCCGCGGCAGCTCGGCCTTGACCGCCTGCGCCACCGCCAGCGTGTTGGCGGTGGACTGCTTGACGATGCCCAGGCCCACCGCGGCGCGGCCGTTGACGCGCACGATATTGCGCTCGTCCGCGGCGCCCACCTCGGCGCGCCCCAGGTCGCCCAGGCGCACCAGTGCGCCGCCGCTTTCGCGGATGATGACGCGCTCGAATTCTTCCGGCGTCTTGAGGTCGGTTTCGGCCAGCACGGTGAATTCGCGCATCGGGCCTTCGATCCGACCCGAGGGCAGTTCGGTGTTCTGGCTACGGAGCGCGGTTTCCACGTCCTGCACCGTCACCCCAAGCGCGGCCATGCGGCTGGGGTCGAGCCACACGCGCATGGCGTAGCGGCGCTGCCCGCCGATGATCACCGAAGCGACGCCCGGCAAGGTTTTGAGCTGATCGGCCACCACGCGGTCGGCGTAGTCGGTGATTTCCAGCGGCGACTGGCGGTCGCTGGAAAAAGCCAGCCAGATGATGGCCTGGGCGTCGGCTTCGATCTTGGCGACTACCGGGTCTTCCGCTTCGCCGGGCAGCAGGCCGCGCACGCGCGCCACGCGGTCGCGCGTATCGTTGGCGGCAGCTTCGGGATCGCGCGACTGCACGAACTCCACCGTGATCTGGCTGACCGCTTCGCGGCTGACCGATTTGATGGTGCGGATGCCTTCGATGCCTGACAGCGAATCCTCCAGCGGCTTGGTGATCTGGCTTTCCATCACCGCCGCCGAGGCGCCGGGATAGACCGTACGCACCGACACCACCGGCGCATCGATGTTGGGGTATTCGCGCACCGGCAGGCGGTCGAAGGCAATCAGGCCAACCAGGATGATGAGCAGGCTCATCACGGTGGCCAGCACCGGACGGCGGATGGAAATGTCGGACAGGATCATGGTTTGACTGGGTGCGGGGTTAACGCGGTTTGCCGGCCTGCATTTTCTTCATCATCTGCGCGGCCTGTTCCAGCGTGACCACCTTCACGCCGGGACGCAGCTTGATCTGGCCGTCGACAATGACGGTATCGCCCGCCTTCACGCCAGAAACGATTTCGACCCGCCCCGGCTCGCGCTTGCCCAGCGTCACCTTGCGCAACTCGGCTTTACCGCCGACCGCCAGGAAAACATAACTGCCGTCGGATTTAGGCACGATGACCTGTTCGGGGAGCAGGATGGCGTGGGTCTTGCCACCGAGGTTGGCGGTGGCGCGGGCGAACATGCCGGGTTTGAGCTGGCCTTTGGGATTGGCGATGCGCGCGCGCACCCGCACGTTGCGGCTGACCGGGTCGACCACCGGATCGATGGCGTGAACGGTGCCGCTGAAGGTTTGCCCGGGCAGGGCGTCGACGGTCAGCGTGATCGGCAGGCCGATGCGGACCAGCGATAAATACGTTTCCGGGACGGGCACTTCCAGTTTCAGGTTGCCCAGCGCGTCCAGCCGCACGATGTCGTTGCCTTTGCTGACATACGCACCGGGACTGACCTGCCGCAATCCGACGATGGCGCTGAAAGGGGCGCGAATCACCGTTTTGTTGAGCGCCACCTGCTCCTGCTGGAGCCGGGCGCGCAGGATGTCGAGATTGGCGCGTGCCTCGTCGAGCGCCTGCCGGGAAATGAAATTCTGGGCGACCAGTTCCTCGCTGCGCTTGTAACGGCTTTCCGCCAGTTTAAGATCAGCCTGGGCCGCAGCCAGGCGCGCGCGGTTCTCCGCGGAATCGAGCACGACCATCACCGCGCCTTTTTTCACCGGCTGGCCTTCCTTGAACAGCAGCTTGTCGATGCGGCCATCAATTTCCGGACGCAGCACCACGCTGTCTTCGGCGATCAACGCGCCCACGGCGTCGACTGTATTGGATATCGGCGACTCGCTCACCTTCATCATGTTGACCGGTATGAAAGGCGGGCCGCCCGCCTGGGCGAAGGCGAGCGCGGGGATAAAGAGCAATATGAACAGGGCGTGCATGACGGTTTTGCAGAACCTCTGGCGAACGATATGCGTCACATTAGCAGTTACGCCGTGAAACAAAAACCACAGGAGGGTGTCGGTTGAATACGGTCCCTGTAAGGATCACGGGCCCGTTCCGACAAATGGGTGTTTCCACTGAAAACCAGGAACTGACCATGCCGCTTCACCGTCCAGACGACATTCCACCTTCCGAGATCACACCGCCCGAGATCTACCGGGAGCGGCGCCAGTTCATGCACGGTATCGGGGCGCTGGCAGGGTGGTCGCTGTTTGGAGCGCCTCCTGACACCCAGGCCGGTACCCGGCTGGCGGGCGTGCGAAAGAGTGTGTACCGGCTGGACGAGGACCAGACCGCTTACAAATCGGTCACGACCTATAATAATTTCTATGAGTTCGGCACCGGCAAGGACGACCCGGCAGCCCACGCGGGCAGCCTGCAAACGCACCCGTGGACGGTGGCGGTCGAAGGCGAGGTGCAATACCCCAAAACCTGGGACATCGAGGCGCTGTTGAAACTCGCCCCGCTGGAGGAGCGCGTCTACCGGATGCGATGTGTCGAGGGCTGGTCGATGGTGATTCCGTGGGTGGGGTTTCCCTTGCGCGAACTCATCCGCCGCGCCGCGCCCACTAGTCGCGCCAGGTACGTTGAGTTCGTCACGCTGGCCGACCCCAAACAGATGCCGGGGCTTAGACGGCGCGTGCTCGACTGGCCGTATACGGAGGGCCTGCGGATCGACGAGGCAATGCATCCGTTGACGATCCTGGCGGTTGGCTTGTATGGCGAGGTACTGCCGAACCAGAATGGCGCGCCGATCCGGCTGGTGGTGCCCTGGAAATACGGGTTCAAGAGCGCCAAGTCCATCGTCAAGATCCGCTTCGTCGAGAAACAGCCGCTCACGGCCTGGATGAAGGCAACCCCGAACGAGTATGGCTTCTATTCCAACGTCAACCCGCAGGTGGATCATCCGCGCTGGAGCCAGTCCAGGGAGCGCCGCATCGGCGAGTTCTTCAAGCGCGATACGCTGATGTTCAATGGCTATGGCGATCAGGTCGCGAAGCTGTATCGCGGCATGGACCTGAAAAGGTACTTCTGATGCGGGCTGTGTTGCGTCACCCCAAATTGTGGGTCTTCGGACTCTGCCTGCTGCCGCTGGTACGGCTCCTTGTTCTGGGTATTGGCGGCGGCCTGGGTGCCAATCCGATCGAATTCGTCACCCGCTCGACCGGTACCTGGACGCTGGTCGGGCTGCTGGTGACGCTCTCGGTCACCCCGCTGCGCCGCCTGACAGGGCGCGCCGAACTGATCCGTTTTCGCCGCATGCTGGGGCTCTTCACGTTCTTCTACGCAGGCCTGCATTTTGCGACCTATGTCTGGCTGGATCAGTTTTTCGACCCGGCGGCCATTGCCAGGGACATCGTCAAACGCCCGTTCATCACCGTTGGCTTCACTGCATTTGTCCTGCTGACCCCCCTCGCCGCGACATCGACACACACCATGATGCGTCGCCTGGGCCGCCGCTGGCAGCAGTTGCACCGTCTGGTGTATCTGATCGCGCTGCTCGGCGTGATCCACTTCCTGTGGCTGGTCAAGAAGGACCTGACCGAGCCCCTTATCTATGGCGGGGTGCTGGCCCTGCTGCTGGCCCTGCGGCTGCCGTGGAGTGTCGGCGTGCTTCAGGCGGCGCGTAGCCGCTTCGCGCCAGCCCGGTCCGGAGGCGTTCAGGGCGCATGCGGCCGCGCAGAGTAGGCTCTGTTCGCAGAACCCTCACGCATAAAAACGGGGGCCAAGCCCCCGGCCAAGCGCAATAAAAAACGGGGGCCAAGCCCCCGTTTCAGGATTGGGCAATGCCCGACCTGTTAGAGCCCAAAAGGCTTGATGACCGGAGTGGCCGGTGCAGTGGGCGCTGCTGCCGTTGCAGGCTTGGCGGCGGCTTTCTTGACGGCAGGCTTGGCTGCAGGTTTTTTGGCGGCGACCGGCTTTTTGGCTGGTGCGGCTTTTTTCACTGCGGGCTTTTTGGCTGCCGGCTTGGCTGCAGGTTTTTTAGCGGCGACCGGCTTTTTGGCTGGTGCGGCTTTTTTCACTGCGGGCTTTTTGGCTGCCGGCTTGGCGGCGGCTTTCTTGACGGCAGGTTTGGCTGCAGGTTTTTTAGCGGCGACCGGTTTTTTGGCTGCCGGCTTGGCGGCGGCTTTCTTGACGGCAGGTTTGGATGCAGGTTTTTTAGCGGCGACCGGCTTTTTGGCTGGTGCGGCTTTTTTCACTGCGGGCTTTTTGGCTGCCGGCTTGGCAGCGGCTTTCTTGACGGCAGGTTTGGCTGCCGGTTTTTTGGCGGCGACCGGCTTTTTGGCTGGTGCGGCTTTTTTCACTGCAGGCTTGGCTGCCACTTTCTTGACGGCAGGTTTCTTGGCGGCGGGAGCCGCTTTCTTGGCCGCCGGTTTAGCGGCGGGTTTCTTTGCTGTTGCCATGTAACACTCCTTAGAAGTTGGACACATTCAGTTATCACTACAGCTTGAAGCTACGTGCAGTCAGAATTTGCACTTCCAAAGCGTGGTGCCGACAGGCGACCGACTTGCCCGAAACCCGCTGGAAACGGGCGATACCGAGGCTCCGCTTGGTGAGCCTCATTCTAGTTGCTTTTTTCGCGTGTTCAATAAATAGTCAAGGTGAGATGAAAAAAATTTTCTGGAATTTGTAGCAGGCAAACAAAAAGTATTGATCCGATACTATAAAACACGAGAAAGTGGATCGACCAGGATTTCCAGAAGTCAATCGGGAAGCCGCTCTCCGGCCATCAAGCCTTCTAGCGTTTCACGTTCTCGAATCAGCAGAATTTCATTCTTGTCGACCAGCACTTCAGCTGCCCGAGGGCGTGAATTGTAGTTCGATGCCATGCTCATTCCGTAGGCGCCCGCCGAAAGCAGGGCCAGAAGGTCGCCTTCCTCGATTGCCAGGTCGCGCGCGAAGCCAAGAAAATCGCCGGTTTCGCAGACAGGACCCACAATGTCGTAACGTTGTTCGGGGGCGTTGCGTTGAGTGACGGCAACGATGTCGTGATGCGCCTCATACAGTGCAGGGCGCATCAGGTCGTTCATGGCGGCATCGACAATGGCAAAGTGTTTGTCCTCGCCGGGCTTGAGATATTCGACACGGGTCAGCAGCACCCCCGCGTTCCCGACCAGCGAACGGCCAGGCTCGAGCAGGAGGGTTTCGCTGCGCCCTGCAAAACGGGATGCCAGTGTGCGGCCATAGGCATTGAGGTCTGGTGGCGTCTCGTCGTTGTAGCGAATGCCGACGCCGCCGCCGAGGTCGATGTGCTCGAGCGTGATGCCCTCGGCGGCCAGCGCGTCGACCAGCGCCAGCACGCGGTCGGCCGCGTCGGCCAGCGGCGACAGGTCGATCAGTTGCGAACCGATGTGGCAATCGACGCCGGTGATCTTGAGGTGGGGCAGGCCTGCAGCCAGGCGGTACAGCGCCGGGGCGTCGGCGATCGGCACGCCGAACTTGTTTTCCTTCAGCCCGGTGGAAATGTACGGATGCGTTTTCGGGTCGACGTCAGGGTTGACGCGAAACGAAATCGGCGCGATCAGGCCGAGTTCGCCTGCCACGCGATTCAGCCGATGCAGTTCGCTGACCGATTCCACGTTGAAGCACAGGATGCCGGCCTGGAGTGCCGCGCGCATCTCGTCGGCAGTTTTGCCCACGCCCGAGAATACGATCTTGCGGGGATTGCCGCCGGCCGCCAGCACGCGGGAAAGTTCTCCTGCGGAGACGATATCGAACCCTGCGCCGAGCCGTGCGAACAGGTTGAGGATCGCCAGGCTGGAATTGGCCTTGACTGCATAGCAGATCAAATGCGGGGTGGCGGCAAATGCCTGGATGTACGCCCGATAGGCGGTTTCAAGCGCCTGCCTGGAATAGACATAAAGCGGCGTGCCAAAACGTTCGGCAAGCGTGTCCAGCGCCACCCCTTCAAGATGGAGGCGGCCGTCGATGCGATGCAGGGTATTCACTGGGCGGTCCGTTGCGGTGCGGGAGATTTTTCGGGAAGATACAGATCGCCCTTGGAGCCGCAGGCCGACAGACCGAGCCAGCACAGCAACAGGGACACTATATATAAGGTGCGCAATTTCATGCGCGAAATGTTAGCACGGGACACCATGACCAAAACCGATTCAAGCGAGGCTGACTTCAACCAGGCCGTTACTGTCACACTGGCCCACATCGAACAGTCACTGGAAGACGCCGATCTGGATTTCGAGACGCCTGCGGACGGCATCCTTGAAATCGAGTTCGACGATGGCAGCAAGATCATCATCAACCGTCACGGCGTGGCACGCGAAATCTGGGTGGCCGCGCGTTCGGGCGGCTTCCATTTCAAGCAGCATGATGGCGGCTGGGTCGATACCAAGGATGGCGAGTCGCTTTACGCCAGGCTGACAGCGCTGGTCGCCCTTCAAGGCGGCGGGGCCGCCATCCGTTTCTGACCCATCTTGAAAAGCCAGGCGCTCACCCTGTTTGATCTGGTCGAGCGGCTGGCGCTGCTGACGCGTGCCGGTTTGCGGCAGGCAGGTGGCGCGCAGGGGCTGCAACCGATCCACCTGCAAGTGCTGTTTTACCTGAACCAGGCGAACCGCTTCAGCAATACGCCGCAGGCGCTGACTGAGTATCTCGGCCTGACCAAGGGTACGGTGTCTCAAACCGTCTTGGTGCTGGCGCGCCGCAAGCTGGTGTCGCGCTATGCTGATCCGCGTGACGGCAGGGTGGTGCGGCTGAATCTGACCGAGGCCGGAGCCACCCTGCTCAAGACCCTGAGTTCCGCCAGCGCGTGGCGCGAAGCCGTCCAGAAGTCCAGCCCGGCACGGGTGACCTCGGCCCTGGTGGTGTTGCGGCAGGTGCTGGCGCAGGTACAGGCGCAAGGCGGCACCCGCAGTTTCGGGGTGTGCGCCACCTGCCGGCACAACCAGCGCTTGGGGCCGCGCAGCTATTTTTGCGGGCTGATGCAGGAAAAACTGGGCAGTCCGGAGGCACGGCAAATCTGCCGCGAACATACTCCGGCAGTCCGTGCAGACTCAACGAATATGCTGCCTTAAATACGCTGACGCGCCCGTACGATGGCGGCGCGAACCTGCGCCGGCGCCGTTCCGCCCAGGTGGTCGCGCGCGGCGAGCGAGCCTTCCAGCGTCAGGACGGCATACACGTCGTCGCCAATCATCGGACTGAACGCCTGCAACTCGTCGAGCGCCAGATCCGCCAGATCGCGTCCGCTGGTGTCGGCGGTCCGCACGGCGCGCGCCACAACCTCGTGCGCATCGCGGAACGGCACGCCTTTTTTCACCAGATAGTCGGCCAGATCGGTGGCGGTGGCAAAGCCCTGCATCACGGCCGCACGCATCGCATCCGGCTTCACCGTCACGCCCCGCAGCATGTCGGCGTAGATCGCCAGCGTGTCGGTCAGCGTGTCGACGGTGTCGAACAGCGGTTCCTTGTCTTCCTGATTGTCCTTGTTGTAGGCCAGCGGCTGGCCTTTCATCAGGGTCAGCAGCGCCACCAGATGGCCGTTGACCCGCCCGGTCTTGCCGCGCACCAGTTCGGGCACGTCGGGATTCTTCTTTTGCGGCATGATGGACGATCCGGTACAGAATCGATCAGCCAGGTCGATGAAGCCGAAGCGCGGGCTCATCCACAGGATCAATTCTTCCGATAGCCGCGACAGGTGCATCATCACCAGCGAGGCGGCGGCGGCAAATTCGATGGCGAAATCGCGGTCGGAGACGGCGTCGAGCGAGTTCTCGCAGATGCCGTCGAAGCCCAGTTCGCGCGCGACAAAGGCGCGGTCGATCGGGAAACTGGTGCCGGCCAGTGCGGCCGCTCCCAGCGGCAGCCGGTTGACGCGCAGGCGGCAGTCGGCCATGCGCTCGGCGTCGCGCGCCAGCATTTCGAAATAGGCCAGCAGATGGTGGCCAAAGGTCACCGGTTGCGCTACCTGCAGATGGGTGAAGCCGGGCATGACGGTATCGGCATGTTGCTCGGCCAGATCGACCAGCGAGGTCTGGCAGGCCTTGATGCCATCCTGAATGCGATTGATCGCGTCGCGCAGATACAGCCGGATGTCGGTGGCAACCTGGTCGTTGCGGGAGCGCCCGGTGTGCAAGCGCTTACCTGCATCCCCGATTTTCGCGGTCAGCGCGGCTTCGATGTTGAGGTGGACGTCTTCCTTGTCCAACGACCACTCGAGTTGCCCGGCGCGAATCTCGGTTTGCAACTCGGCCATGCCGCGCTGAATCGCGACGAGGTCGTCCTTGGAGAGCACCCCGACGTGGTGCAACATGGCGGCATGCGCCAGCGAACCCTGAATATCGAACTCGGCCAGCCGATAATCAAAAGGGATGGACGCTGTGTAGCGCTTGACGATTTCGGAAACCGGCTCGGAAAACCGGCCGGACCAGGCGCCGCCGGACGGCGTGGATGACGTGCTCATGAGGGCGGGAACAGGGGATGAAAAGAGAGAATCATAACAACCGGCAGGTCGAATTGCCGAACTTCTGCCATCTGGGGGTGAACCTGCGCATCGCGCTGACGGTGGAACTGGCGCTGGTTGCCGGCGTGGTGGCACGGGTGGCGGATACCCAGGCGTTCTGGGCCGAGTTCATTTCGCTGTCGGCGCTGGCCCAGCCCGCCCTGCTGCTCACCTTGCTGGTGCTGTGCGCGGCGGGGCGTCGGTTGCGCAGCCAGCCCTATCCTCTTGGCGTGGGCTGGACGCTGGCGATTGCTGTGGCGGTGCCGTTGCTGACCACGCTGTGGCTGGGTCCGCTGCTGGAGGGGGTGGGCGTATTACCGCCCGTCGGGGTGGTGGCGTTCGCGGCATTGATCGGCGCCGGGCTGCTGGCCTATTTCAACCTGCGCGACCGTGCCCTGTCGCCCGCCATCACCGAGGCTCGCCTGCAGGCCCTGCAAGCGCGGATTCGGCCCCATTTCCTGTTCAACAGCCTCAACGCCGTGCTGTCGCTGGTGCGCAGCGACCCGCGCAGCGCCGAGCATGCGTTGGAGAACATGTCTGACCTGTTTCGCGCGCTGATGAGCAATGCCAGCCACCTAGTGCCGCTGGAAGACGAAGTGGCGCTGACCCGCGCCTATCTCGAACTGGAGCAACTGCGCCTGGGGGACCGCTTGCAGGTCGCCTGGCACATCCACCAGATGCCGGCCGATGCGCTGATTCCGCCGCTGGTGATCCAGCCGCTAGTGGAAAATGCGGTGTACCACGGCATCGAACCGCAGCCCGACGGCGGCGAAATCAGCCTCAATATTTACCGGAGTGGCGACAAGGTGCACATCGTGGTGCGCAATCCAATCGCCGCCGACGCCAGCCATCACAAGGGCAACCACCTCGCGGTCGCCAACATCCGCGAGCGGCTGCTGCTGCACTTCGATCTCGACGCCCAACTCAAGATGGAACCGCTGGGCGCCGTTTATCAGGTGCATATCATCATTCCGTATACCCATGACCCCAGCCCAACCGCCGCTGCGCCTGCTCATCGTCGATGATGAAGCCCCCGCGCGTCGCCGCCTGAGCGACGTGATCGCGGACTGCGCCGCCGATCTGCCGGTCGACATCGTCGGCGAGGCCGGCAATGGGCGCGATGCGTTGTCTCTGGTGGAACAGCACGCTATCGACGCGGTTCTGCTGGACATTCGCATGCCCGGGATGGATGGCCTGGAGTGCGCAGCGCACCTGAACCGGCTGGACCCCCCGCCCGCCATCATTTTCAGTACGGCCTACGATGTCTATGCGTGCCAGGCGTTTGATCTGAGCGCCGTCGATTATCTGTTGAAACCCGTGCGCGCCGACCGCCTGATGCGCGCCCTGTCGCGGGCGCACACCCTGAGCGCAGCCGCGCTCGACCGGTTGCGTGAGACGCATGACCACGCCCGCACGCATTTGTCGGTCAATGAAAAAGGCCGCATCGTGCTGATTCCGCTGGCGGACATTCTTTTTCTCAAGGCCGAGCTCAAATACGTCACCGTGCGCACCGCCGCCCGCGAGTTTCTCGTCGAGGAATCGCTCACCCGCCTGGAGACCGAATTCGGCGAAGCCTTTGTGCGCATCCACCGGAACTGCCTCGTTGCCAGCGCGCGCATCCGCGAAATCGGAAAACTGCCGGGCGACGACGACGGCCATTTTCTGCGCCTGGAGGAATTGGACGAGCGGCTGATGGTCAGCCGACGCCAGTATTCAGCGCTGCGTGAAAAAATTAGAACAATGTAAACAATGGGTTGGTGTCCCACTACAACTAAAGTTGTATAGACAGGAATCATGCGAATCCTATAAATGAAAGTCACCCACGCAACGAACCGCGTCGGGCGTCATTCAGGAGGCGAGCATGAACTCCACATCTACATTCAGATTACAGGTTGGCGCCGTCAGCGTGCTGCTCCTGGGCAGCGCCGGCCCAGGCATGGCGCAGGATCCCGATCAGAATCTTCACGACTGGCAAGTCCGGCGCCTGATGCAACCGCTGCCGCATGAACTGAAAAAAGAGCTGGACGGTAGCGTGTACATCTACGACGGCCTGACCGAAAAGGAAGTCGAAGTCGCGCTGGATGCGCATTTTGGCCGCGTCCAGCACATGATGTTCATCGGGACCAAGAAAACCGACTCGCGTGGCGAACTCCTGCGCGATGCCCAGACGGGGCAGGTCATGCAGGAATCGGGTGGCTGCAGCACGCCTGACTAATAAAAATACATCATTTGGCCTGTCGCACCGTGCGCCAGGGCCATCAAAATGCGCCGGATGCCCGTGATTTCGATTGAGAGTCGAAAATATTATTGTTCGTAATCAATCGGGTAGCCAGTATCTACAACTAAAGTTGTATAGCCAGCCGGTTGCCCCCCGTCGTAGGATTGCCTCGCTTGCTGTTTGCGCTACAAGCAGGAAGTTCTCCGCACGAGGGGCATGTCTCCTCATGTTTCGCCGGGTTCGCAAGAACCCGGTTTTTTTTCGTCTGTGCTCGGTATCATGCAGTCATGAATCAAGATATTCCCGACCTGTGCGAAACCGAACTGGCCAGCGAAACCGTCTTCAAGGGGCGGTTGATGCACGTCAAGCTCGACCGTGTGCGCCTGCCCAACGGCGCCGAATCCACCCGTGAATACCTCGTCCATCCAGGCGCGGTCGTCATCATTCCGCTGTTCGAAAACGGCGACCTGCTGCTGGAGCGCCAGCACCGCTACCCGCTGCATCGCGATTTCATCGAGTTTCCCGCCGGCAAGATCGACCCCGGCGAAGCTGACCTGGTGTGCGCGAAACGCGAACTCGAAGAAGAAACCGGCTACACCGCCGCCGAGTGGCGCGAAGTCACCACCCTTTATCCCTGCATTGGCTATTCGGACGAGCGGCTGGCGTTCTACCTGGCGCGCGGGCTCGAGCCCGGCAACCACGGCCGCGATCCGGACGAGTTCCTGGACATCCTGCGGGTGCCGTTCGGCGAGGCGATGGACTGGCTCCGCACCGGCAAGATCTGCGAAGCCAAAACCGTCGCCGGCCTGTTCTGGCTGGAAAAAATCCTGCAGCAGGGCTGGTAAGCCCCGCCATCCGGATTCAGGCGGGCTGGTAAGCGAGGTTCGGCGCCAGCCAGCGTTCGGCTTCTGCCAGCGTCCAGCCCTTGCGACGGGCGTAGTCCTCGACCTGGTCGCGTTCGAGTTTGGCCACGGCAAAGTACTGGCTGTCGGGGTGCGACAGGTAAAAGCCGGAGACGGATGCTCCCGGCCACATGGCAAAGTTCTCGGTCAGCTTGACGCCGATCTGCGCGGTCGCGTCGAGCACCTCGAACAGCGCGGCTTTTTCGCTGTGCTCGGGGCAGGCCGGGTAGCCGGGCGCGGGGCGAATGCCTTGGTATTGTTCCCCGATCAGGTCATCGTTGGTGAGTGCTTCCTCGCGGGCATAGCCCCAGAATTCGCGGCGGACACGCAGGTGCAGGTGCTCGGCGAAGGCTTCGGCCAAACGGTCGCACAGCGACTTGAACAGGATCGCGGAATAGTCGTCGTGGGCGGCCTCGAAGGCCTTGGCGCGCGCATCCTCGCCGATCCCTGTGGTGACGACGAAGGCGCCGAGATAGTCCTTGAGTCCGCTGGCCTTGGGCGCGACGAAGTCGGCGAGGCACAGGTTGGCGCGGCCGGTCGGCTTTTTCATCTGCTGGCGCAGGTTGTGCCAGGTCATCAGGGTCCGGGTGCGTGATTCGTCGTCATACACCTCGATGTCGTCGTCGTTGACCGTGTTGGCGGGGAACATGCCAAACGCGGCGCGCGCTTCCACCCAGTTCTCCGCAATCATCTTCTGCAACATCACCTGCGCATCGGCGTAAAGCTTGGTCGCCTCGGCACCGACGACTGCGTCGTCGAGGATCTTCGGGAATTTTCCATGCAGTTCCCACGATGCAAAAAACGGGGTCCAGTCGACCAACTCGGCCAGTCGGGCGAGGTCGTAGGCTCTCAGCACGTGGACGCCGGGCTGCTTGGGGGGCGGTGGCGTGGTGCGCGCCCAGTCAATCGGGAATTTGTTGGCGCGGGCCTCGTCGAGCTTGAGCCGCACGGTGTCGGACTTGTGCTTGAGATGGCGTTCGCGCGTGGTCGCGTAGTCGGCCCGGACCTCGGCGGCAAACGCGTCGCGCATGTCCTTCGACAGCAACTGGGTGCACACGCCGACCGCGCGCGAGGCGTCCTTCACATAGACTACCGGGTGCTCGTAATTGGGCTCGATTTTCACCGCGGTGTGCGCCAGCGAGGTGGTCGCGCCGCCGATCAGGAGCGGAAGGGTGAAGCCCTGGCGCTGCATTTCCTTCGCCACGTGCGCCATTTCCTCCAGCGAGGGCGTGATCAGGCCGGACAGGCCGATGATGTCGGCCTTGTGCTCGCGGGCGGCATCGAGAATCTTCTGCGCCGGCACCATCACGCCGAGGTCGACGATGTCGTAGCCATTGCAGCCCAGCACCACGCCGACAATGTTCTTGCCGATGTCGTGGACGTCACCCTTCACGGTCGCCATGATGATTTTGCCGGCGCTCTGCGCGTCGCCGGCCTGCTTGTCGGCTTCGATGAACGGCAGCAGATGCGCGACCGCCTGTTTCATCACGCGGGCGGATTTCACCACCTGCGGCAGGAACATTTTGCCGGCGCCGAACAGGTCGCCGACCACGTTCATGCCGGCCATCAGCGGGCCTTCGATCACGTGCAGCGGGCGCTCGGATTCGAGCCGCGCGGCTTCGGTATCCTCGACGATGAATTCGGTAATGCCCTGCACCAGCGCATGGCTCAGGCGCTCGTTGACCGGCAGGCTGCGCCAGGCCAGGTCGACGACGCGTTCCTTCGCGCCGCCCTTCACATTCTCGGCAAAGGCCACCAGGCGCTCGGTGGAATCTTCGCGCCGGTTCAGCAGCACATCCTCGACGCGTTCCTTCAACTCCGGATCGAGGTTGGCGTAGACGCCGAGCTGGCCGGCGTTGACGATGCCCATGTCCATGCCGGCCTGAATCGCGTGATACAGGAAGGCCGTATGGATCGCCTCGCGCACGGCGTCGTTGCCGCGGAATGAGAAGCTGACGTTCGATACGCCGCCCGAGATGTGCGCGTGCGGCAGGTTCTGGCGAATCCAGCGCGTGGCCTCGATGAAGTCGACCGCGTAGTTGGCGTGTTCCTCGATGCCGGTGGCCACCGCGAAAATGTTCGGGTCGAAGATGATGTCCTCGGCCGGAAAACCGACGGTTTCGGTCAGCAGTTTGTAGGCACGCGCGCAGATTTCGGTCTTTCGCGCATAGGTGTCGGCCTGGCCCACTTCGTCGAAGGCCATCACGATCACCGCCGCGCCGTAGCGCAGGCACAATTTTGCCCGTTCAACGAACTCGGCCTCGCCTTCCTTCATTGAAATTGAATTAACGATGCCCTTGCCCTGGATGCACTTGAGTCCGGCTTCGATCACGCTCCATTTCGACGAATCGAGCATGATCGGCACGCGCGCGATGTCGGGTTCCGAGGCGATCAATAACAGGAAGCGCACCATCGCAGCCTCGGCGTCGAGCATGCCCTCGTCCATGTTGATGTCGATCACCTGGGCGCCGTTTTCGACCTGCTGGCGCGCGACGTCGAGCGCCTTGTCGTAGTCGCCGTTGAGAATCAGTCGCGCAAAAGCCTTGGAACCGGTGACGTTGGTGCGCTCGCCGACGTTGACGAAGAGACTGTCCTTGTCGACGTTAAATGGCTCCAGGCCGGACAGGCGCATCGCTGGTTCCAGCTTGGGAGGTACGCGCGGCGCCACGCCCTCGACAGCTTGTGCGATGGCCTCGATATGGGCCGGCGTACTGCCGCAGCAGCCGCCGACGATGTTCAGCAAACCGGCGCGCGCCCATTCGCCAATGTGGCCGGCCATCTCGGGGCCTTGCATGTCGTATTCGCCAAAGGCGTTGGGCAGGCCAGCGTTGGGGTGGGCCGAGATCAGCGCATCGGCCTTGTTGGACAGCTCCGCTACATACTGGCGCAGCAGGTCGGGGCCGAGCGCGCAGTTCAGGCCAATCGACAGCGGCCGCGCATGGCGCACCGAATTCCAGAAGGCTTCGCCGGTCTGGCCCGACAGCGTGCGGCCGGAGGCGTCGGTGATCGTGCCGGAAATCATCACCGGCAGCCGCATGTTGTTGAGGTCGAAATATTCCTCGATGGCAAATAGCGCGGCCTTGGCGTTGAGCGTATCGAAAATCGTCTCGACCATCAGGATGTCGGCGCCGCCTTTCACCAGTCCGTCGATCGCCTCCAGGTACGCCACCCGCAACTGGTCGAACGTAACGTTTCTGAAACCGGGGTCGTTGACATCCGGCGAAATGGTCGCCGTGCGCGACGTCGGCCCGAGCACGCCCGCAACGAAGCGCGGCTTGTCCGGATTGGCCTCGGTGGCTTCGTCGGCGGCCTCGCGCGCGAGCCGGGCGGCAGCAAAGCTCAGCTCCGGCACCAGATGCTCCATGTGGTAATCCGCCATCGAAATCGAGGTGGCGTTGAAGCTGTTGGTCTCCAGAATGTCCGCGCCGGCGGCCAGATACTTGGCGTGGATGGCCTTGATGATGTGCGGCTGCGTCAGGCACAGCAGGTCGTTGTTGCCCTTCAGGTCGTGCTCGAAATCGGCAAATCGCGTGCCGCGATAATCGGCCTCGTCGAGCGAATACGATTGGATCATCGTCCCCATCGCGCCGTCGAGAATCAGGATGCGTTGCGCGAGTTGGGCGTGGAGCAGGTCGGTGCGGGACATGGCAGGTCATCGGCAGGGCAATTGCCCATTATATCGGTTGGCGCGAGGCGTGCCGGGGGTGCTATCGTGCAGGTATTGTGTCTGCCCCGTGCCTGCCATGAAACATCTCGAACCCGCCGAAGCCCATGACTTTTTGAAGGAGCACCCCGAGGCCGTCTTCGTCGACTGCCGTTCGGAAATCGAATACCTGTTCGTCGGCCACCCCGTGGGGGCGATCCACATCGCCTGGCAGGACGGCCCGGACTGGGACGTCAACCCGGATTTTCTCGGCCACGCGCGCAAGGCTGCGTCGGCGAACCGGGCGGTGGTGCTGATCTGCCGCTCCGGGCGGCGTTCGGTCGACGCCGGGCGCTATCTCGAGAAATACGGCTTCCCGGAGGTCTACAACGTCAAGCACGGGTTCGAGGGCGACATGGACGAGACGCGGCATCGCAGCACGAAAAACGGCTGGCGCTTCGACGGCTTGCCGTGGGAGCAGACTTGAAGGGGGGTTCCTGTCCGGCGGTGCGCCCCGGCTGGCGCCTGGCGCTGGCCGCATGCTTCGTGCTCGCCGGCGCCGGCTGTGCAAGCCTCCCCGACGCCTCCCTCGAACTGGAAACGCCCCACACCCAGGTGGTGGCGTTCGAGGGTGCGCGCGGTCCTGTCTCTGAAGGCAGAAGCGCCGCCATCATCGAGAAGCTCCAGCCCGCATCCGGTGACATCGACATCCTGCGGAAGCACCTGGCCCTGGAACAGGCCATCAACATCGACAGTCCGCTGGTGCTGGGCAACAAGCTGACCCTGCTGCAGGACGGCCCCGCGACCTACCAGGCCATGTTCGCGGCCATGCGCGCAGCCAAGGCCCACATCCATCTGGAAACCTACATTTTTGAAGCCGACGACATCGGCCAGCAGTTCGCCGACCTGCTGCTGGAACGGCAGGCCGCCGGCGTCCAGGTCAACCTGATCTATGACAGCGTCGGCTGCCTGAATACACCCAAGGAATTTTTCGGACGCCTGAGCGACGCCGGCATCCAGGTGCTCGAATACAATCCGGTCAACCCGCTGGCCGGGAAAAAGAAAGAATGGCTGTTGAATAACCGCGACCACCGCAAGCTGCTGGTGGTCGATGGCCGCGTCGCCTTCATCGGCGGCATCAATATCAGCGATACCTATTCCAGCGGCTCGTCCAGGCGGTCAGCCCGTAAACCGGTGGCAAATGTTGCAGGGTGGCGGGATACCCACCTGCAGATCGAAGGGCCGGTGGTGGCCGAATTCCAGAAGCTTTTCCTCGACACCTGGCGCAAGCAAAAGGGCCCACCGCTGTCCGGGAAAAACCACTTCCCCGCACTCGACAGGCAAGGCGACGAGATCGTGCGTGCCATCGGCAGCGTTTCTGATGATCCCGGCAGCCCGATCTATCTCACGCTGCTGTCGGCAATCGAGCATGCAGAACAGCAGGTGCATCTCACCAACGCCTATTTCGCGCCCGATCCGCAACTCCTCAAGGCACTGACCGATGCTGCGCAGCGCGGCGTGGACGTGAAGCTGGTCTTGCCGAGCCATACCGATTCCTGGGCGGTGTTCCACGCCGGGCGTTCACATTATTCGAAGCTGTTGCGTGCCGGCGTGAAAATCCATGAGCGGCGCGGCGCGGTGATGCATTCGAAGACCGCCTCCATCGACGGCGTCTGGTCGACCATCGGCTCGACCAATCTCGATTGGCGCAGCTTTCTGCACAACGACGAAATCAATGCATCGATCCTGGGCCGCGATTTTGCCCGGCAAATGGACGCCATGTTCGCGCGGGATCTGGCGGCATCGGACGCCATCGATCTTGCTCGGTGGGAAAAGCGGTCGCTGCTGTTGCGATTGAAAGAGGGGGTGGCGCGGCTCGCTGAATATTGGCTGTAGCAACCCACTCCAGGCGGAGCCGCGGTTTGTCGGGGTTGGGTTCGCGTGCAGGGCGGCGTCCGGCCTGCGCTTTACCATGGCCCCCGGATCAACAGGGGATGCCGCTTCACGCGCAGATTCCCCTCCCAGCCACAGTCCCTCGAACGGCAACGGTAGCGGCTGACGGTGATGAACATGCTTGCGAGCAAATCGACAAGCCGCCGTGGTACGCGGACTGCCATGCCGTTGCAACGGGGACAGCTGCTTCTCTCGGAGGAATAGCCCGTCTCATCAAGCCGAACGTGGTCGTACGACGCGGGTGTGTTCATGACGTCCGCGTCCCGACTCATACGGAATCCGCCGGGCGTTTGTCCTTGTCGCGCAGTTCAAAGTGCTTGATCTGCGCTTCGGCCTCGTCCTGCGTGATGCCGTAGGCCTCCTGGATCTTGCCCGCCAGTTCGGTACGCTTGCCGGCGATCACGTCGAGGTGATCGTCGGTGAGCTTGCCCCACTGCGCCTTGACTTCGCCCTTGAACTGTTTCCAGTTGCCTTCAACGATATTCCAGTTCATATCCACTCCTTCAATGCGTTACCCTGCTGGCGAAATGGCCAGCAGGGCTGGTTTTCCTGCGGCCGGACTGGCGTCAATCGCCGACTTCGTGGCCGATGATGCCGCCGACGGCTGCGCCGCCGACGGTTCCAGCCGTGCTGCCGCCCGTCAGGACGGCACCGCCGATAGCGCCGACACCCGCACCGACTGCGGTGCTCTTGTTCTGCGCCGACATGCCGGCACACCCACCCAGACCAAGCAGCAGGGCTGCAGCCACCGTACCGAGTGCAAATTCATGTAGGGTTTTCATCGGATTGCCTCCTTCTTCAATAGTAGGTTTCCGGCGCACCGTGCGCCGGTCGATAGCGAATCACTGGCCGAACTTCACCTTCGCTTCATTCACGCAAACAGCCTTCGCATTGCCTGCGTAGGTGTCGCACTTTTCCTTCGCCACCTTGTACTGGGCGTCAAGCTTGGTTGCCGTGGCGTCCTTGCGGGCATCGGCCGACTGCTCGCTGGCGACGGCATTTGCCTCTGCGGTCTTCATCCGGGCCCTGGCGTCGGCCTTGGCGGCAGTCTCTGCGGACTTCGCCTCCTTCATGCAGACATCCTTGGTGTTGCCTGCCCTGTCGTCGCAGCGTTCCTTGGCCAGCTCATACTCGGCATCCGCCCTGATGACGGCCGCCTGGTAGCGGGTTTCCGGGATGGGTTTGTAGCCGGCTTCAAGCTCGGCCAGCGCAACCTTCTCGTTGCCTTTGGCGCCTGCCATGCAGATGTCGTTCGGGTTGCCGGACAGCGAATCGCAACTCGCCTTGGCCAGCTTGTAGTCGGCCGCGATCTTGTCCTTGACGGCCAGGTAATCGTCTTTCGATTCGTTCTGCGCCATGGCGCCGGCGCTGAACGTGAGACTGACCGCAAGGGCGATCGCATGGATGTTGGGTGTGTTCACTGATATTCCTTTGCTTTTCTTTGCCAAGAGCGCGCTGCTTCAGGCGGTTCGCTTTGCCACGGTGCAGACATTGCACGCATGTTGGTTCGATGCTTGAAGGGTAAAGGGAATCGATTCCAGCGTCTGTCTGCTGACGCACATAGATAAAGCGGGGGTACTATACTGGGGATGTAAAGCCTTCGACCCCGCCATCCGGGCGATGGTTCGGTCTGGAAATTCACTCGGAGATCGCGTTTGAACGCCCTACATGAACCCCGCCAGAATTGCCTTCTCGCCGCCTTGCCGGAATACGAATACGCGCGCCTGCTTCCCAATCTGGAACCGATCCCGATGCCGCTCGGGCAGGTGCTCTACGAATCGGGCGAGCAGATGCGCTACGTGTATTTCCCCACCGATTCGATCGTCTCCCTGCTGTATGTGATGGAAGACGGCGCATCGGCCGAAATCGCCGTGGTCGGCAATGAAGGTCTGGTGGGCGTCTCCCTCTTCATGGGCGGCCAAACCACTCCCAGCCGGGCCATCGTGCAAAGCCCCGGCCACGCCTACCGGCTCAAGGGCCAGCTGCTGAAGGATGAATTCGCTCGTATTGGCGGGCGCCGTGCCGGCGTATTTCATGATTTGTTGCTGCACTACACCCAGGCCCTGCTGACGCAAATGGCGCAGACGGCAGTGTGCAACCGCCACCACACCCTGGACCAGCAGTTCTGCCGCTGGCTGCTGCTGAGCTTTGACCGCCTGCCTTCCAATGAACTAATCATGACGCAGGAACTGATCGCCAACATGCTCGGGGTGCGCCGCGAGGGGGTGACCGAGGCCGCGGGAAGCGTACAGCGGGCCGGCTTGATCCAGTACCATCGAGGCCACATCACCCTGCTCGACCGGCCGGGTCTGGAAGCACGGTCCTGCGAGTGCTACGCGGTGGTCAAACAGGAGTTCGATCGCCTGCTCCCCTACCCGCCCCATCTGTAAACCGGTTGCGCGGGCGCGTTCGCACCCGAACCCATGGCGCGTTCGCACGCTCGGGCAGATTTGCTTTGTGCGCTAGCGCCCAGACAATCCACTCGTATCACGTCAAGCTCCGAACCATCCATCCTGAGGTTGATCCTTGCCCCGGGTTCGCAACCGGAATCGGGATCGCGTCTCCCCCGTTCCGGATTGCTCACCACCAGGAGTGTCCCTGTGCCGCGCATCCAGTCTGTCCCTGCCACCAATCGGCTGATCGAGGCCTTGCCGCGCAAGGAACGCCAGCGCTTTCTGGCAACATGCAAGCCGGTCGACCTGGTGTTTGCCGAGATCCTGGCCGAACCCGGCGAGCGCATTCATCACGTGTACTTTCCCACGGAAAGCTTCATTTCCCTGCTGTCACCGACCGGGGGGAGCGAACGCCTGGAAGTGGGAATGGTCGGCGATGAAGGCATGCTCGGACTTGCCCTCATCCTTGACGTGAATGTCTCGCCGCTGCACGCCGTGGTGCAGGGAGCCGGCCCGGCGCTGCGGATGAATGCTGCGCCGTTTCTGCGTGAACTCGGGCACAGCCCCGCGCTGCAACGGGTGCTGAAGCGCTACCTTTATGCGGTGATGGGCCAGCTCGCGCAAACAACGGCGTGCACCCGGTTCCATGTGGTGGAGGCGCGGCTCGCCCGCTGGCTCCTGATGACGCAGGACCGGGCGCACTCGGACGTGTTTCATGTCACGCACGTATTCCTCGCCTACATGCTCGGCGTGCGCCGCGTCGGCGTCACCAAGGCGGCCACGTCGCTGCAAAAACGCAAACTGATCAGCTATCGCCGCGGCGATATCACGGTTCTCGACCGCAAGGGCCTGGAAGCCGCGTCCTGTGGATGTTACGAAGCCGACAGGGCGACCTACGCCCGGATGATGGGTTAGCGAATTGATCGGCGCGCTGCCATAACCCATGTCTATCAACTGGGTTGTCCGCTGTGTGGCCCGTTGAACGAGGCGTCGGGGAAGACGGGGATCGGGGATCCGCTGTGAAAGGTGTGCAGGCAAGACCCGTGCTGGTGTGATCGTTTTTTTGTACTCGTTTCAAGCATGCAGGGTAGGGGACAAACCCTAACCTGCGTGCTTTTCCCGCTGCACCGTCGATTGATGCAGCTATTTCAACCTGATCTTTGGAGTGTCACCATGAAACAACTCAACACTATTCTTACCGCAGTTTTTCTGGCTGTATCAGCGGGATCCTTTGTCGGATGTGCATCGACACCCACACAGGAGGGAACCGGCGAGTACTTCGATGACGCGTGGATCACCACAAAGGTGAAAGCCGCCTTGTTCGAGGATCCCCTGACCAAGGCTTATCAGATCAATGTCGAGACCTTCAAGGGCGTGGTTCAGCTGAGTGGCTTCGTGGCTACGCAAGCTGAGGTGAACAAGGCGGTCGCGTTAGCACGCGGCGTGAAGGGCGTGACTTCAGTCAAGAATGATATACGGATCAAGTGACCTGGAACGGTTCCCTGCCTGCCGGTTCGCAGCATTCCGCTCCGGGGGGCGTGAACCGGCCAACATGACCAATACGTCCCGGGGCAATGGTCCCGGTTTTCGGCGAGTTGATAAGCCAGTGGAGCGGTCGACAAACACTTTTAGGGAGCGTAAACATGCTTGAGACAATTGCCGTCATCCTGATCATCCTGTGGTTGCTGGGTCTGGTGACCTCATACACCATGGGTGGTTTTATTCACATCCTTCTGGTCATAGCGGTCGTAGTGATCCTGCTTCGGTTCATTCGTCGCTGAGTGGCTTCACCTGATCTCGGACCGCTGGTGGACAGGTGGTCGAGTTCGCTGCCGTCCAGTTAAAGCGGTCAATCCCGATTGCGATTTTGCGTATCAATCTGGAGGTCAAGATGCTGAAAACTCGCAACGCACTCATTCTGGTGGGGGTACTGATGTCCCCGATGGCGCCTGCCGCTGCACAGGTCAGTATCGCGATCGGGTCACCTCACGTCAGCATCGGGATCAACCTGCCAGTCTACCCGCGGCTGGTCGCCGTGCCGGGTTACCCGGTCTACTTCGCACCGCAGGTCAATGCGAACTACCTCTTCTAAGACGGCCTGTACTGGGTTTTCCAGGGCGATAACTGGTACGCCACTTCCTGGTACAACGGCCCCTGGTGGTTTGTCGAGCTGTATGCCGTCCCGGTTACGTCCTGCGTGTTCCCGTGCGCTACTACCGCAGCCCGCCTTCATATTACCGTTCGTGGCGGCCGGAAGCGCCGCCACGCTGGGACACTCACTGGGGCCGTGAGTGGGAACAGCAACGCAGCGGCTGGGACAAATGGGACCGTCGCGCGGCCCCGGCCCTGGCCCCGCTGCCCAGCGACCAGCAAAACTATCCAAGGGATCAGTATCCTCGGCAAATGGAGCAACAGCGTGAACTTAATCAGGAGCGCTATCGTTACCAGCCACGTGCCCCCGTCGTGCAGAAACAGTATCAGGAGCGCTATCAGCCGCGGGATCCGGGTCGGGGTCGGGACGATGGGCCGGGTCGGGGTCAGGGCTAAGAGCGGTAATGACTGAACAAATGCCCGCGCATTCCCCCTGCTAGGCGAGTTTCGAGCCAGCAGGCGGGTCAAGCGGGCGGTCTGATTTTTGGGTGCTTCTTGCGCGCGTGTTCTTCTGTCCCTTGCGCGTCGACATAAGCTCGAACCGTATCAAGCGTGGCACCGCCGACGCTGCCGACGTAATACGCTCGGTGCCAGAACAGC
>JAWOJD010000106.1:0-3490 GCA_046484355.1 Thiobacillus sp. | reverse complement strand
AAAGAAGCGGTGCGGAATTACAAGGAAAAAGGTAGGGGCGGAAGGCTCCGAACCGGCTGCGGAAACGCGGCCCACGCCGGGTGAGATCGCGGTAAGTCGCCTGGGTGGAAACACCCAGGCGCTCTGGTCTGTGACCCCGGAAACCCCCGCTACAAGACCGAACGGGCTTTAGCGGCGGGAGGCTTCATATAGATAAGTATGGTTAAGGGTGATGCTGAACAAAAACTACTGAGAAGCATCAGCCACTAGCTTCCCGCCTCAGCGGGAAGCGGTACTTGATTACTTCTTGGCCTTGGCGCCGTTCACCGTTGCTTTCAGCGTTGCGCCTGCCTTGAACGCGGGTACCTTGGCAGCCTTGATCTTCAGTGCCTCGCCCGTCTTGGGATTGCGGCCGGTGCGTGCTGCGCGCTTGCGCACCTCGAATGTGCCAAAACCAACCAGCGTGAGGGAGTCGCCTTTTTTCAGGGTGCCCGAGATGATGTCGATCAGTGCACCGATGTTGCGCTCGGCATCAGCCTTGGTGGATTCAGTCTTGGCTGCCAGTGCGTCGACAAGTTCTTTTCTGTTCATGTTTGAAGTCTCTTTTGTTTGTGTGGAAATGTCCGATTCAGATTATTGTGAATACACAGCCCGCTGACAATCAATTTCGTGAAGCCAAGCCTTGTCTGGCAGGCGTTGTGGCACCTGATCTGCCTGCGGACCGATAGAAAATCAGACCTTACCAGTTCGCCTTTCTTGGTTTATGTAACATAATCCAAGAATGAATGAACCCACTAAATTCAGCCATGGTGGCCCCCGCCCCGGAGGCGGTCGCCCCAAAGGCGAGCCGACCAAGGTCATCCGCCTGCCAGTCCGGCTCGCCCCAGTCGTGCAGGCCCTGATCGAGGCCCCACCCGGCACGCGTATGCCGCATCCCGATGCCACGCACCTGTCGCTGCCCCTGTTCGGGCACAAGGTGCGCGCAGGCTTTCCCTCACCAGCTGATGACTACGTCGAAGCATGGCTCGATCTCAACGAACACCTGGTCGAGAACAAGGACGCGACTTTCTTTGTCCAGGCCGCGGGCGACTCGATGACGGGTGCGGGTATTCAGGAAGGCAATCTACTGGTGGTAGATCGGGTACTGGAGGCCAAGCACCGTGACATTGTGATCGCCGTGGTAGATGGCGAGATGACGGTGAAACGGCTGGACAAGCGGCGTGGGCGAATTCGGCTGCTAGCCGAGAACCCGGCCTATGAACCAATCGAGTTCCAGGATGGACAGGAATTGACGATCTGGGGCGTGGTCACCAGCGTAATCCAGCGGTTCAAGCGATGACGTTCGCCCTGGTTGATGGCAATAACTTCTATGTTTCCTGTGAGCGGGTGTTCAACCCCAAGCTGGAAGGCCGGCCCATGGTGGTGCTCTCCAACAACGACGGGTGTGTGGTGGCACGCAGTGCCGAGGTGAAGGCGCTGGGGGTGAAAATGGGGGTTCCGTGGTTCCAGTTGAAGGAACTAGCCGTCCGCCACAACATCCTAGCGCTGTCGAGCAACTACACGCTCTATGCTGACATGAGTAACCGCATGATGGGGGTGCTGGGTCGCTACTCACCCGAGCAGGAAATCTACAGCATCGACGAATGCTTCCTGGGGCTGGATGGCTTTCCCGCCAAGGATCTAGCCGCCATGGGCCAGCGCATGCGCCGACAGGTTCGGCAGTGGGTCGGGATACCGGTATGCGTCGGCATTGCCGCAACCAAGACCCTCACCAAGCTGGCTAATCACTGCGCCAAGAAGAACCTGGCTGGGGCCGATGGGGTGTGTGACTTCGGCCAACTCAGTGCAGACGAACTGACCGCGCTGTTCGATCGCATCGAGGTCAATGAGGTATGGGGCGTAGGCCGCCGCCTGACCGAGAGACTGGCTGGCATGGGCATCACCACGGTGCGCGCGCTGCGTGACGCCGACCCGGCCCAGATCCGGCGAGAAGTCTCGGTGGTGCTGGAGCGCACCGTACGCGAGCTGCGCGGGGTGTCGTGCCTTGCGCTGGAAGACGTGGCGCCGAAGAAGCAGCAAATTATGTCGTCGCGCTCGTTTGGCGAGTACGTCTACGAACTCACCGATCTGGAGCAGGCCGTGTCTACCTACATAGCTCGTGCTGCCGAGAAACTACGGCGGCAGCGTTCACTGGCCAATGCGGTGCAGGTCTATATCCGTACCAATCCCTTTAGCGAACAGCAGCCGCAATACCAGCGCGGCATCACCGTGCCGCTGACACAGGCAACCAGCGACACCATCCGCCTGACGCGCGCGGCGTTGTGGGGCCTCAAACACATTTACCGGCCCGGCTTCGCCTACCAGAAGGCCGGCGTCATGCTGATGGACCTGCATAGCGAAGACCAAGTGCAGGAAGTGCTGTTTGCAACCGTGGCACCGGCGCGCCCGGCGCTGATGGAGGTGATCGACCGCGCCAATGCCCGCTGGGGTGGCGGCACCCTCAAACTTGCGGCCGAAGGCGTAAAAAAACCGTGGCAGATGAAACGTGAACGGATGACGCCGGCCTACACCACGCGCTGGGATGAACTGCCGAGGGTGACCTGAGATGTGTGGACGCTTTGCCCTCAAAACCCCGGCCAGCCAACTCGCCAGTCACTTCAAGCTGGACGAAGCGGTTGAGGTCGCCCCGCGCTACAACATCGCACCTGGCACTGACATTCCAACCATCCGTCACTCGCCCGAGGGCAAGCGGGTCATGCACCTGTTGCGCTGGGGGCTGGTGCCGCATTGGGCCAAAGATCCAAGCATCAGCAACAAACTCAGCAACGCACGCGGCGAAACCGTCGCCGAAAAGCCCTCATTCCGCGATGCATTCAAACGTCGCCGCTGCCTGGTGCCGGCCGATGGTTTCTACGAATGGAAAGCTGAAGGCAAGCTTAAGCAGCCTTATTACTTCAGCATGAAAGATGGCGCACCCTTTGCGCTGGGTGGCGTATGGGAATCCTGGCGTGCGCCAAACGGGGACGTCCTCAGAACCTGCTGCCTGATCACAACCGAGCCAAACGAAATCATGCTGCCCGTGCATGACCGGATGCCGGTGATTGTGTCACCAGAGAACTATGAACAGTGGTTAACCGGCGAGCCGGCTGATGCGCAATCCTTGATCAAGCCCTATCCCGTTGAAGACATGCAGGCATGGGCCGTCAGCAGGCGGGTCAGCAGATCAGGCGAAGAGGGGGATGATCTAGTTAAGCCTGCTGATCCAGGTTTAGGCTGATAGCTGCCAGGAGCGGTTATTCAGCCTTGCCTGATACCGGTCATTTGAACAAATGCCCGCGCATTCCCCCTGCTAGGCGAGTTTCGAGCCAGCAGGCGGGTCAAGCGGGCGGTCTGATTTTTGGGTGCTTCTTGCGCGCGTGTTCTTCTGTCCCTTGCGCGTCGACATAAGCTCGAACCGTATCAAGCGTGGCACCGCCGACGCTGCCGACGTAATACGCACGGTGCCAGAACA
>JAWOJD010000105.1:0-20057 GCA_046484355.1 Thiobacillus sp. | reverse complement strand
GTGAGCCAGGGCAGCAGCGAATGGTTCTGGAACACCACCGCGCGCTCGGGGCCGGGGGCGTTCACTTCGCGATCCTCGAGCAGCACGCCGCCCTCGGTGGCCTGGTGCAGGCCGGCAACGATGTTGAGCACCGTCGATTTGCCGCAGCCGGAGTGGCCGATCAGGCTGACGAACTCGCCCTGAGCGATGTTTAGGTTGACCTTGTCCAGCGCGCGAAAAGGGCCGTTGGGGGTGGGGAAGTCGATGCTGACTTCGGAGAGTTGCAGATAGCTTTTCATGGCGTGGGTTTCCTCGATTCGATTAACGCAGGACAGCACTCTTGTCCCAGCTCACGCTGCGCTGCAGGAACAGCATGGAGCGGTCGAGCAGGAATCCGATGAAGCCGATCATCAGCACCGCCACCATGATGCGGCCGAGCGAGTTGGAGCTGCCGTTCTGAAATTCGTCCCACACGAATTTGCCGAGGCCGGGGCTCTGCGCCAGCATCTCGGCGGCGATCAGCACCATCCAGGCAATGCCCAGCGACAGGCGCAGGCCGGTGAACATCAGCGGCAGCGAGGCGGGGACGATGATCTTGAATACGTGGGTCAGTACCGGCAGGCGCAACACCTGGCTGACGTTGAGCAGGTCCTTGCTGACGTTGGATACGCCGACTGCGGTGTTGATGACCGTCGGCCACAGACAGCACAGCAGCACCGTCAGCATGGAGGTGATGAAGGACTTGGAAAAGGCCGGGTCCTGGCTAACGTACACCGCGCTCACCACCATGGTCACCAGCGGCAGCCAGGCCAGCGGCGACACCGGCTTGAACAGCTGGATCAGCGGGTTGACGGCGGTATAGACCGATTCGTTGAGGCCGATCAGGATGCCGAGCGGAATCGCGATCAGCGAGGCCAGGAAAAATCCGGACAAGACCGTGATCAGGCTGGTGCCGATCTGGTCGACAAACGTGGGTTTGCCGGTATAGGGCCGGATCTCCACATTCGCTTGCGGGTTGGTGGCCAGGATCTGTGCGTTGCGCACTTCCTGGCGTTCGATGAAGGCGACTTCGCGCTGACGTTCATTCTGATGTTCGGTGATCAGATTGCCGCTTTGTTCCCATACTTCGACCGGGCCCGGAAACTGGCCGAGCGAGGTGTCGATCATCTTGGCCGCGTTGAACCAGAGAAACAGGAACAGGGCGGTGGCAATGAATGGCAGCAGCAGGGCACGCCCCAGCCTGGCGAGTTGCGCCGGTGTGGGCCGCAGGTTCCCTGTGTTTTGACTGATGCTCGAAAGAGTCAGGGTTTTCATGGTGATTCCTTTTGTTGCTTGGGGGCGGTCTGGATCGTGTCTTCCCGCCCCGTTTCGGAGCGGGAAGGCTAACCCACGTTACGGTTTCGCGCTGCCTTTCAGGCCGATCTTGAACTGCTCTAGATAGGCGTTGGGCTTGCTGCCGTCAAAGGTGATGCCGTCGATGAATTCACTCTGCGGCGGTTTGAAACCGGTTTCAGATGTGAAGTTGGGGAAGTCAGCGGCACTCATCTTGCCTTCGGCGATCAACTCTTTCGCAGCCAGGGCATAGATGTCGGGACGGTAGACCTGCTTCGCCATGTCCATGTACCAGCTGTCCGGCTTGGCCTCGGCGATCTGCCCCCAGCGCCGCATCTGTGAGAGGTACCACACCGCATCCGAGTAGTAGGGATAGGTGGCGTTGTGGCGGAAGAACACGTTGAAGTCGGGGACTTCGCGCTTGTCGCCCTTTTCGTACTCGAAGGTCCCGGTCATGCTGTTGGCGATGACGGCCTCGTCGGCGCCCACGTAGTTGGGCTTGGACAGGATCTTCACCGCCTCGGGGCGGTTGGCGTTGTTGTTCTCGTCCAGCCACTTGGCGGCGCGGATCATCGCCTTGACCACGCGGATGTGGGTGTTGGGGTTTTTCTCGGCCCAGGCCTTGGAGACGCCGAACACCTTCTCCGGATTGTTCTTCCAAATCTCGTAGTCGGTGATGACCGGCACGCCGATGCCCTTGAACACCGCCTGCTGGTTCCACGGCTCGCCCACGCAGTAGCCGTCGATGGTGCCGGCTTCCAGGGTGGCCGGCATCTGCGGCGGCGGGGTGACCGAGAGCAGCACGTCGGCCTTGATCTGGCCACTGGTGTCGCCCTTGTCGGGCGCGTAGTAGCCCGGGTGGAGGCCGCCTGCGGCGAGCCAGTAGCGCAGCTCGTAGTTGTGGGTGGACACCGGGAACACCATGCCCATGTTGAAGGGTTTGCCAGCTTTTTTGTACGCCTCGACCACCGGCTTCAGGTAATCCGCCTTGATCGGGTGCACCGGCTTGCCATCCGGGCCCGTCGGGATGTGCTTCTTCATTTGATCCCAGACCGCATTGGAAACGGTGATGGCGTTGCCGTTCAGATCCATCGAGAAAGCGGTGATGATGTCGGCCTTGGTGCCGTAGCCGATGGTGGCGCCGAGCGGCTGGCCGGCCAGCATGTGCGCACCGTCAAGTTGGCCGTCGATCACGCGGTCGAGCAACACTTTCCAGTTGGCCTGCGCTTCGAGGGTGACGTACAGGCCTTCGTCCTCAAAAAAGCGCTTTTCATACGCGACTGCGAGCGGCGCCATGTCGGTGAGCTTGATGAAGCCGAATTTCAGGTCCGGTTTTTCCGCCGGGCCGATCGTGCCGGCGCTGGCAGGTGCGGCCGATTCGGTAGCGGGGGTTGCCTGCGTCGGGGCCTCCTTGCCGCAACCAGCCAGGGTCAATGCCAATGCCAGCGGGGTCAGCAAAAGGCCCTTAACGACTTGTCTTCTGTTCATCGTGGTTCTCCATCCCTATCAAAAATTCACTGTGGTCTTGTTGTCGGTCTCGACCATCCAGTGCACATTGCTGAAAGGGAGATCGGTCCAAGCAAGCTAAAGCACTTACCGTGCCATGTTATTAACTGATTGATTTATAGATGTTTGTGGCTGGGGTGGCTGTGGTCGATTGAACGGGATGCACGACAGTGGTGCGGTTTTCTCTGATACGTCCCCTAAAGCGTGCAGGCCGGCCATGACGTTCACTTTTGTGTTTTGACACGCCAAAAAAACGGCCTCCGTAGAGGCCGCAGAATGAGTGCGGTTTGCTCGATCGACCGGGGCGTCAGTCTGCTGAGAAATCCTTCAATATCAGTATGATTTCGCTGCGCCACCTTTCGATCAGGCGATGCGCGGCCGGATCGGGAAACATCTCTTTCCAGGCATCGAGGTCGTCGCTGATCACCACAATGTCCTTGCCGCGAACGACCAGTACCAGCTTGAAGGGCAGCATGCTCAGGAGCGGAGGGTAGTCGGCCTGCGCCTGCTCCATTGCCGCGTGCTGGCCGATGAACAGGATGCTCACGCCGGGGTCGTCGTAGCCACGCTTGACCAGTGCGCTGTCGATGCGCTGAATCTTGACCAGGTGGTAGTCGTTGTTTTCGGCGGCGATGGTCACGCGATCAATCGCATCCCGCATGTAGGTTTCGCGAGTGGCGGTTAGTGGCGCGGCATGGGCAAACGGCATGCACGCCAGCACCAAAAAAGCGCAGAGCAGCTTTTTCACAGGGCGGCCTCGTTCATGATGGCCTGATAATCCACCTTCAGCTTCAGACAGTATTCATGCAGGCGGTAATTGCCCAGCCGCAGCGAGACCCAGGCCGGATTCACTGCCATCAACTCCACCCCTTTTTCGGTTTCGATCAGCGTGATGCGGCAGGGCAGAAACTCCGACGCCCGCGTATCCAGCGCCAGCGCCCGGCTCATGGTGTCGAAGTTGCAGAAGTACACGATCCGAACCGATTTGGCTTCCCATTCGGCGGGGACCAGGCGGTTATCGATCTGCTGCTGGCGGACGAAGGTGTGGTTGTTGCTGCTGATCGCCTGAGTGATCCGTTCGGTTGCCTGATCGATGGTGCTGTCCTTGATCAGGGCGTTCAGCAGGGCAGGTTCCTCCTGCGCGCCGTCAACTGCCTGGGCTGCTGCCGGCAGCAACAGGCACATCCATAGCAAGGCCAGCCAAGGCAAACGGGACGATAGGATTTTCGGGGGAGGTGTCATGGGCGCTCCTGACGAATTTCAAGCAAAAAGCATTCTAGCTTGCGAATCAAACCCGACCAGTTTGCACCATACAACATGACATTATCGAGTCATCGAGCTGGCGCAAGCCAGCAGCCGAAGCCCGCCCGCTCAGGCGCTCACTGGCACCGCATTTCCGGCGTCAGTTTCATCCACCACATCAGCCATTTCTGCGCCCGTTCGCGCGCGTGGCGCTTGGCAATCTTTTCTTCCGGCGTCTGGTCGGGGCGGAAGTCGAACGCGCGCCGTGCCATCGGGTAGACCTGGTATTCCACCGGTACGCCGCGTTCCCACAGCGCGTAAAACGCCCGGCCGCCGTTCATCCGGCGCATTTCGTAATCCTGCTCGCCGATCAGGAACAGCATGGGCGTGGTGAGTTCCATGATCTCGGGCGCAAAGCGGAACAGTTGATCCGGCTCGGGTGCGTTGGGGTTCTGCATGTGGCCGTAATAGCTGACGATGGTGGCGATGTCCTGGCCGCGCTTGGCGGCGAGGCGGATGGCGTAGTACGGGCCGCGGGACAGGCCGACGATGCCGACCGGCTGTTTGCAGGCATTCGGCAGCGACTTCAGGTAGTCCAGCCCGGCCTCGACGTCGAGTTCGGTCTCCGGATTGTGTGCCGAAGGCCAGCGCTCGATGAAGCGGCCGCTCTGCCAGTCGGGGGCGACAACAAGGAAGCCCTGTTCAGCCAGTTCACGTACATGCGCGCGCTCGTCGCCCTCGTAGCCGCGCTTGGCGTGAATGAACAGCAGCGGTGGAAACGGGCCGGTGCCGGCAGGGGTGGCGACTTCGACCGGCACCTCGGACCCGTCGGCGGCCTGGATCGTGGTCTTGGTCAGTTCGACTGCCTGGGCAAGCCCCGGCAAGGCCAGGGCCGATGCTAAGATGGCGCCCGCAATGACACGTCTTTTCATGCGTCTCTCCTTTGATTTTTCTGGTTCTTATTCTAGGCCAGTGTGCCCGGCTTCCTGTGCAGTCAAAATGTACCCCGCCCCGCCCGAGTGGCAAAATAGGCGCGCGCAATTGTGAGCATTAGGTTTGAAGAGCCCGCCATCCCTCCCCGAATACGCCGTCCGCTGGCGGCAGCATGGGTGTCGCTGGGACTGCATGGGGCGTTGATTGCCCTGATTCAGGTGGCGCCGCCTGCGTCGGTAAGCCTGGGCGAGCCGGTGATCGAGGCGCGGCTGGTGTCGACGCAGGTGGCGCCACCCGCCGAGGTCGTGCCGCCGCCGGTGCCTGAAGCGGTCGTGCCCGAAGCCGTTCCCGCCCCCCAGCCGGAACAGGTGCCGCTGCTGGCGCCCAGCAAGACAGCCGAGCCGATGCCCGTCGCCAGGCCGGAAACCCCGCCGCCCGCGCCTCCAGCGCCCCCGGCCCCGCCCGCACCAGTACCACCTGCGACCGTCGCCGCTCCACCGCAGCCGGCTGCGCCCGCACCGGCCACCGCCGCGGCCCCATCGCAAGCCCCTGCGCCCTCACCGGCTGCGACGATCACCAGCTCGGTCGATCTCACCTACTACAGCGCACGCGAAGTTGACGTGCATCCACGCGCCTTGAACAAGATCGAGCCCGAATATCCCTACGCGGCCGACCGCCAGCGGCTGTCCGGCAAGGTGCGTTTGCAGGTCAAGCTGGAAGCCGATGGCCGGGTCAGCGATGTCGACGTCGTGAGCGCCGTTCCGCTCGGCATGTTCGAGGACGCCTCGATCAAGGCGTTTCGCAGCGCACGCTTTGCCCCCGCGCAAAGGCAGGGCCGTCCGGTGCGCGCGCTGGTCGTGATCGAGGTGGTGTACGACTGGGAAGGGCAGACACGCTAGGTTTTCAAGGTCTGCTGCGCCGCTTTGGCCGGCCGCCAGCGCCGCAGCAGCAAGGCATTGCTGACCACACTGACGCTGGAAAACGCCATCGCCGCGCCGGCGATTACCGGGTTCAGCAGGCCCGCGGCGGCGAGCGGAATCCCCACCACGTTATAAATGAATGCCCAGAACAGGTTCTGGCGGATTTTGGCGTAGGTGCGGCGGGAGATATCGATCGCGTCGGCCACCAACGCCGGATCGCCGCGCATCAGGGTGATGCCGGCGGTGTGCATGGCGACGTCGCTGCCACTGCTCATGGCGATGCCGACGTCGGCAGCGGCCAGCGCGGGGGCGTCATTGATGCCGTCGCCGACCATCGCGACTGTTTTGCCCGAGGCTTTGAGCTGGCTCACGTGGGCGGCCTTGTCGGCCGGCAATACCTCGGCCAGCACGCTGTCGATGCCCAGCGCGGCCGCTGCGGCGCGGGCGGCGCCGGGGTTGTCGCCGGTGAGCATCACGGTGGTGATGCCTTGCGCCTTGAGGTTGGCCACGCTGGCGGCGGCACCGGCCTTGATGGCGTCGCCAAATGCCAGTAGCCCGAGCACGCGGCGGTCGCTTGCGCGTGCCAGCCACGAGACGGTGCGGCCATCGGCTTCCTGTTCGGCTGCGGCCGCATCGAGCGCGGTGGTGTCGACCTGCTCGTCCTGCATCAGCCGGCGATTGCCCAGCCAATAGGTCGCGCCGTCGATCTCGCCGACCATGCCGCGTCCTGGCAGCGCCTGCTGCGCCCGTGCTGGCAACGGTGCGACAGACAGCTTCGCCGCTTCCGCCAGCACGGCACGCGCCAGCGGGTGTTCGCTGCCTGCCTGCAGGCCGGCGGCAATTGCCAGGACTGTATGTGTGTCGCTGCCGTCTGCCGCCACACACGTTGTCACGTGCGGGGTGCCATCGGTGAGCGTCCCGGTCTTGTCGAACACCACCGTGGTAATCCGGTGCGCCAGTTCCAGCGCCTCTGCGTCCTTGATCAGGATGCCGTGACGCGCGGCGACCCCGGTGCCCGCCATGATCGCGGTGGGAGTGGCCAGACCGAGCGCGCACGGGCAGGCGATCACCAGCACCGCCACCGCGTTGAGGATAGCGACTTCGGCATTGCCACCGAGCACCCACCAGCCGACAAAGGTCAACAGGGCGATCCCCATCACCACTGGCACGAACACCGCGCTGACCTTGTCCACCAGCCGTTGAATCGGCGCCTTGGCGGCCTGCGCGTTTTCCACCAGGCGGATGATGCGTGCCAGCGTGGTTTCCGCGCCGACCGCCGTGGTGCGCGCAATCAGGGTGCCGTGCGCGTTGATCGCACCGCCGGTCACCGCGTCGCCCGCCTGCTTGTCGACCGGAAGGCTTTCGCCGGTGAGCATGGATTCGTCGATCTGGCTGCTGCCGTCGATGATTTCGCCGTCCACCGGCACCCTCTCGCCGGGGCGGATCACCACCCAGTCGCCGACGCGGATCGCGTCGATCGGCAGGTCGCGGTCGACGCCGTCGACCCGCACCCGCGCGGTGGCGGGGCGCAGTGCCTGCAGGGCGCGGATCGCCTCGGTGGTCTGGCGTTTGGCACGCGCTTCGAGCCACTTGCCGAGCAGCACCAGGCTGATCACCACCGCCGACGCTTCGAAATACAGGTGCATGGCATCGGCGCGGGTCAGCAGCAGGTAGACGGACAGGCCATACGCCGCGCTGGTGCCGACCGCGACCAGCAGATCCATGTTGCCGCTGCCGGCGACCAGCGCCTTCCAGCCGGCGCGATAAAAACGCGCGCCCAGCCAGAACTGCACCGGTGTGGCCAGCGCCATCTGCAGCCAACCCGGCAGCATCCAGTGCATGCCAAACAGACTGCCGAGCATCGGTGCGGCGAGCGGCAGCGAGAGCAGGATCGCCAGCCCGACTGGCCACCAGTCGGGCAGCGCGTGTCGCGGTGGAACGGGTGTCCCGCCGGCGGATTGAGGCAGTTGGGCGCCGAAGCCGGTGCGCTCCACCGCAGCAATCAGCGCCGCCACCGACGTGCCTCGCGCCACTGTGACCGTCGCCTGCTCGGTCGCCAGATTGATGGTGGCGTCGAGCACGCCAGCCACCTTGTTGAGCGCCTTTTCAGCCCGCGCCGAGCAACTCGCGCAGGTCATGCCGGTGATGGCCAGGGTGAAGGACTCGGTCGGCATGCTGAAGCCGGCTTTTTCGATAGCGCGCTGAAGTGTTGCCACATCGGCAAGTCCCGTGATCGTCGCGGTTTCGGTTGCGAGATTCACCGTGGCGTCGGTTACGCCATCGATTTGTTTCAGGACTTTCTCCAGCCGCGCCGAGCAACTTGCGCACGTCATGCCTTCGATGGCGACGGCGAGAGAAGAGGAGGCGGAAGGGGAGGTCACGGCATGCCCGCTGGGTCGTTCAGCGCCGGGCGGTGGTCAGCGGAAAGTTCTTCGGCAACAGTACCCACATGCGGCCGCGTTGTTTCATGCGTCCGGCAAGTTCGCCTGCCGCGTTGCCAAAGCCCCAGAAGAAATCGGCCCGCACGCCGCCCTTGATGGCGCCACCGGTGTCCTGCGCCATCATCAGTTTGTTCAGCGGTTGCGGCGAGTTGGGCTGGGTGGTGGCGAGAAAAACCGGCGCACCCAGCGGAATGAAACGGGGATCGACGGCAATCGATCGGCCGGCGGTGAGCGGCACGCCAAGCGCGCCGAGCGGACCGGTCAGGTCGCCCGGCAGTTCGCGGAAGAAGACGAAGCTGGGGTTGCTGGCGAGGAGTTCGGGCAACTTGTCGGGGTTTTTCTCGCCCCAGCGCTTGATGCCCTGCATCGACGCCTGTTCGAGCTTCAACTCGCCACGCTCGACCAGCAGCTTGCCGATCGATTGGTAGGGATGGCCGTTGTGGTCCGCATAGCCTACCCGCAGGTGTGAGCCATCGGGCAGTTCAATGCGGCCCGATCCCTGTATTTGCAGGAAGAACAGTTCTACCGGATCGTCGGCCCAGGCGATGGGTTTCCCCAGGAAGCCATTGCCGCTGGCGGCCGCTTCGATCTCCGTGCGTGCGGGATAGGGCACCAGCTTGTTGCCGACCAGTTTCCCCCGCAGGCGCAGGTTTTTCAGTTCAGGGTAGAGGCTTGCCAGGTCGACCGTGATGAGATCGCCGGGGGGTGCGTAGAGCGGGAATCGCGCACGCGCGGTGCGTACGCGGTCGCCTTTCAGCAGCGGTCCGTAATAGCCGGTCACCAGTCCCTCGACGCTGCCATCTTCCGCTGTGGCCTGATATGGCTGGAACGCGCGCTCGAAGTAGGCGCGTACAGTGGCATCGTCTGGCGCGGCCATGCTCGCGGCTTCGGCGCAGACGGCCTGCCATTCCACTCGCTTGCCGAGGGTGGAACAGCTCTGCAGGAGTGCGCCCCAGGCTTCGCTGAGCGCATCGCTTTGCCACGAGGGCACCGCGGTCCAGCTCACCGGCTTGAGCAAGGGGTAGGCGGCAGCCGGGGTGGGAATGAGTGCGGGCGGTGTGGCGGCAGGCGGCGCGACTTGCGGCGGCATGGGCGCCGGCGTTGACGTGATCACGGGGGCCGGTTGCTGCGGCACGGGAGTCGGCGTGGCGGGCGGCACGGTTGGCCCCGCAGGGGGCCGCACCGCACAGGCGGGCAACAGCAAAACAAACAGCCACGGGCTTGCGCGGAATAGCATCACGGGTGAAGATGGCTCACATCAAAAACACGCACCGAGTATAGCAATGGAGCGCCACGCTTAATGGAAACACAGGGGTTGGGCTGGCTGATACTGGAAGCCGGGATTGCGCTGGGGCTGTTTGTGTTTATCGTCTGGTGGACGATGAGGAAGTAGGCGCAGGCGTTGTTGAGCTGCGTCGCTGTTCCTGGTGTTCCTAGTGCAGCACCCGGGGCATCGACAGCGTGAACGCCGGAATCTCGGCGTCGAACTTGTTGCCGTCGTCCGCCACCATCTGATAGCTGCCGTGCATGGTGCCCACCGGCGTCGCCATCGCAGTGCCGCTGGTGTACTCAAAGCTTTCGCCCGGCTGCAGCAAGGGCTGCTCGCCAACCACGCCGAGGCCCTTGACCTCCTGGGTGACATTTTCCGCGTCGGTGATGATCCAGTGGCGCGAGATCAACTGTGCTGCCACCGTGCCGGTGTTGGTGATGGTGATGGTGTAGGAGAACACGTAACGATCGGCAGCCGGGTCGCTCTGTTCGGAGAGGTAGGCCGTATCGACGTTGATGCTGATGTGGTATTTGGTGCCTTCGGCCACGGGTTTGCTCAATGGAATGGAATGCGGTGAGTGTAACGCAATGACGTGGCGGGCTGCTAAAATAGCAAGGTTTTCCAAACCCCGGAGCTTCCCATGACCTACCGCATCGCCCCGTCCATCCTGTCCGCAGACTTCGCCAAGCTGGGCGAGGAAGTCGACAACGTGCTCGCCGCTGGCGCCGACATCGTTCACTTCGACGTCATGGACAACCACTATGTCCCCAACCTCACCATCGGCCCGCTGGTGTGCGAGGCGCTGCGCAAGCATGGTGTGACCGCACCGATCGACGTGCACCTGATGGTGAAGCCGGTCGACCGCATCATTCCCGACTTTGCCAAGGCGGGCGCGACCTACATCACCTTCCACCCGGAAGCCAGCGAGCATATTGATCGCACCATCGGCCTGATCAAGGAAAACGGCTGCAAGGCCGGTCTGGTGTTCAACCCGGCCACCCCGCTCGACGTGCTGGAGTACACGCTGGACAAGATCGACATGGTGCTGTTGATGTCGGTGAACCCCGGCTTTGGCGGCCAGAAGTTCATCCCCTACGTGCTGGATAAAGCCCGCGCCGTGCGCAAGATGATCGACGATCGCGGCCTCAAGGTGAACATCGAGATCGACGGCGGCGTCGGTCCGGCCAACATCGCCGACGTGGCGCGTGCAGGCGTCGACACCTTTGTTGCCGGATCAGCCGTGTTTGGCGCCGCCAAGGACAGCGACCCGCAGCGCTACAACTCCATCATCGCCGCCATGCGCGCCGAACTCGCCAAGGTCTGATTTTCCTCCGCGAAGGCACGCGAAGGCACGCGAATTGAAGCTCCTTTTCGCGCCTCTTCGCGTCCTTCGCGGATAAAACAAACATGAAAAATTTCCCCCTCCCAATCAAGGCCGTCGTCATCGACCTCGACGGCACCCTGCTCGACACCGCGCCCGATCTGGCCCACGCCGCCGAGTTGATGATGGCCGACCTGGGGCGTCCCTGCCCAACGCTGGAAACGATTTCCAGCTACATCGGAAATGGCGTGTCGCGGCTGGTCAAGCGCGTGCTCACTGGCGAAATGGATGCCGAGCCGGATGCCAAACTGTTCAGTCAGGCCATTGCTCTGTATCAAAAACATTACGGCGCGCATGTGTCGCTGCATTCGCGTCCCTTTCCCGGAGTGGTCGAAGGGCTGGAGGCTTTCAAGTCGATGGGGCTGCGCATGGCCTGCATCACCAACAAGGCCGAAGCATTCACTTATCCTCTGCTGAAAGACACCGGCCTGTTCGATTATTTTGAACTGATCCTGTCTGGCGATTCTCTTCCGAAGCGCAAGCCCGACCCCCTGCCGCTGCTGCATGCCTGCGAGGTGTTCAAAGTGAAGCCAGCCGAACTGCTGCTGATCGGTGATTCGCTCAACGACACGCAAGCGGCGCGTGCGGCAGGCAGCCCGGTGTTCTGCGTGCCCTACGGTTACAACCGCGGCCGTCCGGTGAGCGAACTCGACCTGGATGCGGTGGTGCCAAGTCTGGCTGAAGCGGCAAAGATGGTGGTGAAGGGCTGAATCGGTGAGGCATGAGGCGACAGGCGGGAGGGGCCGTGCCTGCGCGAGGGCGCGATGGCGACGTCACGATGTGCTCGGCGCCTACCTCTCATCATTTATGCCTTACTGACCCATGACTGAACAAGAATTCTTCGACCTCGCCCGCCAGGGATTCAACCGCATCCCGCTGGTGCGCGAACTGCCCGGCGATCTGGAAACACCGCTCTCGGTCTATCTCAAGCTTGCCAACGCGCCCTACACCTATCTGCTCGAGTCGGTGGTCGGCGGCGAGCGTTTCGGACGCTATTCCTTCATCGGCCTGCCTGCGCGCACCGTGATCCGGGTTCGCGCGCATTTGCTGATGGTGGAAACCGACGGCCAGGTGGTCGAGGAATGCAGCCTGCCCGATCCGCTGGCGTTCATTGCCGAGTTTCAGGCGCGTTTCAAGGCTGCGCCTTTGGCAGGACTGCCCCGGTTTACCGGCGGGCTCGCGGGCTATTTCGGCTACGACACGATTCGCCACATCGAAAAGCGGCTGGCGCCGGAATTCAACAAGAAGCTGCAACACAAGGATGACGTGCTGCACACGCCGGACATCCTGCTGATGCTGACCGAAGAACTGGCGGTGTTCGACAACCTGGCCGGCAAGCTCTATCTCATCACCCACGCCGACCCGATGCAGCCCAATGCCTATGCGCAGGGCCACCTTCGCCTGGCGGCGCTGGCCGAACAGTTGCGTGCTCCGGTTTCGCTCCCGGTCGAGGCGGTCGTCGAAACCAACGAACCGACTTCCGAGTTTGGCGAAGCCGAGTTCAAGGCAGCCGTGCAAAAAGCCAAGGACTACATCGCGGCGGGCGATGTCATGCAGGTGGTGCTGTCGCAGCGCATGTCGCGGCCGTTTGCCGCTTCGCCGCTGTCGCTTTATCGCGCGCTCCGCAGCCTCAACCCCTCGCCCTACATGTTTTATTACGACCTCGGCGGATTCCACATCGTCGGCTCGTCGCCCGAGATCCTGGTGCGGCTGGAAGGCGACACCGTCACCCTGCGACCCATCGCTGGCACCCGTCCGCGCGGACTCACGCGCGAAGACGATCAGCGCCTGGCCGACGAACTGCTGGCCGACCCCAAGGAGTGCGCCGAGCATCTGCAACTGCTCGATCTGGGCCGCAACGACACCGGCCGCGTCGCCGTCACCGGCAGCGTCAAGGTCACCGAAAACATGCAGATCGAGCGTTATTCGCACGTCATGCATATTGTCTCCAACGTTGAGGGCAAGCTGAAACCCGGGTTGAGCGCGCTCGACGTGCTGCGCGCGAGCTTCCCGGCGGGCACCGTGTCCGGCGCGCCCAAGGTGCGGGCGATGGAAATCATCGACGAACTGGAGCCCAGCAAGCGCGGCATCTATGCCGGCGCGGTGGGCTATCTCGGTTTCAACGGCGACATGGACCTGGCCATCGCCATTCGCACCGCTGTGGTCAAGGATGGCACGCTGTTCGTGCAGGCAGGCGCCGGCATCGTGGCCGATTCGGTGCCCGATAATGAATGGACCGAAACGCAGAACAAGGCGCGTGCAATCGTGTGTGCGGCTGAAATGCTGCAGAGCTGAAATGCAAAAAACCCTGCTTCTGGGTCTTGCGGCCTGCCTGCTCGGCGTGCCGCTTATGGCACGTGCGGAGTGGGCAGCTTACATGCAGGCAGACAAGCACGCCAAGGGCAAGGACAGCCTCAAGGTCTATCTCAGCAAGCCCTTCCGCGCCAGCATTGCAGTCAGCAACAAGGCAGCGGCAACGTTTATCGACGTGCCCGAACAGGAGCTTTATGAAGATGTTCGGGCCTTCGTTGCACGCAGCGCCAGGGATGGCGATGCGCCGACAGGGTGCCGCTAGCTTCAAGGCGGGACACGGCCAGTTCAACCATTCCAGGGTGTCCAGAGGGTAGAAGCCATGAAGCCATCGCTGTTTGAATCGAGCGGACTCAAGGCCGACTATGAGGCCATTCTGGTCGAACCGTGGTCACCCTTTGTCGGCGCCTTGCTGCTGTTGCTGGCGATCTTTGCGCTGATGCTCTCGGGACTGTTCTGGGGCGTGTTCGGTGGTATCAAGCTATGGGGCGACTGGTTCAATCAGGCGATAGGCCTCGGCGGTGTGCTCGGTTTGCACGATCTCGATTCACCCTTGATGCACCGTATCTCGCTCACCAACATCACTCTGGTGCTGGGGGCGTTCACCGCAGCCTTGCTGTCGCGCCAGTTCCGTTTCAATCGTCCGCCCGTCCTTGAATTCGTGTGGGGGGCGCTGGGCGGCAGCCTGATGGGCATCGGCGCAGTCTTCGCCGGTGGTTGCACCGTTGGCGGCTTCTTCGTCCCCACCCTGCATGCTTCGCCGTCTGGTTTGGTCATGCTGGTGGGATTGATGGTCGGTGCGGTGATTGGATTGAAACTGCTGATGTGGTCGCTGGATCACATTACTTGGGGTATGCAGGCGCCGCCCGTAAAACCATTGTCACCGCGCACGTTGAGGCTCTATCCATGGCTTGGCTTGATGGTCGTATTGGGTATCGGATGGTGGGCCACGCAGTGGTATGCCTCTGACGATACGAAAATCGCTTCACGCGCCATCATCGTGGTGGCGGGTTTTGCCATTGGTTTCATCATGCACCGTTCGCGCTTCTGTGTGGCCCGCGCCATTCGCGAGCCCTTCATGACGGCGGAAGGCGATATGACGAAGGCGGTAATCCTGGCCTTGGCGCTTGGCATTCCGGTCGCCTCGCTGATTTTTCAGGCCAATCTGATCGATCCGTATGTGGGCATCCCTCCCCGTTTCTGGCTCGGATCATTGATTGGAGGGGTGGTATTCGGGAGCGGAATGGTTTTTGCGGGCGGCTGCGGCAGCGGATCGCTGTGGCGCGTGGGGGAGGGGCACCTCAAGTTGTGGGTGGCGGTATTCTTCTTCGCCTGGATCGGCTCGATCGCCAGTAGCCTGTTTAACAAGGTCGGCTGGACCGTCTCAGAGATGAACCTCGACCTTCTGGAAGAAAGTCCGCTCGGCATTCAGGCCTTTTTCCCGGTGATGTTCGATGGCTGGAGCTGGACTTATCTGGTCATCGGCGCCTTCCTGTTGCTGTGGTATCTGCTGGTCCGCTACAACGAGTCCAGCGAAAAATTCACCGTGGTCTGACCAAACCAGGCAAATCCGTTCAGCCCATATCGTTTGCGTTTTCGATCAAGCGTGCGTTCGGTCATGCCCAGTGCAAATGCGACCTTGTTGCGGGGCGCGGATACGCTGGTGCTCGATTGCTGTTGATGAATGCGCCCCCGCCAGCACTTTTTTGTACCTCCGGATGGGACTGCCCGGCTTATAATCCGATGCTCTTGGCGCAGGCTACACAGCCCTGTGTGCCGCGAAGCCGAAGGACATCCCATGCTTTTAATGATCGATAATTACGACAGCTTCACCTACAACCTCGTGCAGTATTTCGGCGAGTTGGGCGAAGACGTGCGCGTTATCCGAAACGACGAAATCGACCTTGCCGGCATTGCGGCGCTCAAGCCCGATCACATTGTCGTATCCCCTGGCCCCTGCACGCCGAACGAGGCAGGCGTATCGGTGCCGCTGATCAAGGCTTTTTCCGGAAAGATTCCAATTCTCGGTGTCTGTCTCGGTCACCAGAGCATCGGCCAGGCCTTCGGCGGCAAGATCGTGCGCGCACAGGAACTGATGCACGGCAAGACCTCGATGATCCATCACACCGACGTCGGCGTGTTCAACGGCTTGCCAAATCCGTTCCGCGCCACGCGGTATCACTCGCTTGTGATCGAGCGCGACACGCTGCCGGATTGCCTCGACATCACCGCGTGGACCGACGACGGCGAGATCATGGGGGTGCGCCACAAGACGCTGATCGTCGAGGGGGTGCAGTTCCATCCGGAATCCATTCTCACCGAACACGGCCACGCGATGCTGGCCAACTTTCTGAAGGAGCGGATGTGATGCAGTACAAGGACTTGCTGACACTGCTGCTCGATCGTCAGGACCTGCCGCGCGACACCATGCTGACCGCGATGCGCGCACTGATGGGGGGCGAATACACGCCGGCGCAGATTGCCGGATTCCTGGTGGCGCTGCGGATGAAGGGCGAGACCGTGACCGAGGTGGCTGCTGCTGCCGACGTGATGCGCGAACTATCGACCAAGGTGCCGCTCGCCGGTGTGGACCATCTGGTCGACACCTGCGGTACCGGTGGCGATGGCGCGCACACGTTCAACATTTCGACTGCGGCGGCGTTTGTCGCGGCAGCGTGCGGCGCGCGCGTGGCCAAGCACGGCGGGCGTTCGGTGTCGTCCACTTCAGGCAGCGCCGACGTGCTCGAAGCCTTGGGCGTGAACGTCAACCTGGCCCCGGAAAAGGTGGCCGAAGCAGTGAAAACGATAGGCGTCGGCTTCATGTTCGCGCCCAATCACCACAGCGCGATGAAGCATGCCGCACCGGTGCGGCGCGAACTCGGCGTGCGGACGCTGTTCAATATGCTGGGGCCGCTGACCAACCCGGCGGGCGCGCCGAATCAGGTGATGGGCGTGTTTAATCGCGAGCTCACCGGCACTCTGGCGCGGGTGTTGCACACGCTGGGCAGCCGCCACGTGCTGGTCGTTCATGCCGAAGAGGGGCTGGACGAAATCAGCCTGGCGTCGCCCACGGTTGTGGCCGAACTGAAAGATGGCCACGTGTCCGAATACGAACTCGAACCCGGGCTGTTCGGCTTGCCACAGGTGGCCGCGCGCGACCTGGTGGTCAACGGTAAGGACGAGGCGGTTGAGATGTTCGTGGCCGCGCTGGAAGAGCGTCATGCCGGCGCCGCTGCCATCGTCGCACTCAATGCGGGTGCGGCGATTTATGTGTCGGGCCGTGCCGCCAGCCTGATGGACGGCGTGGCGCAGGCGCAGCAGGCCATCGCCAGCCGCGCCGCGCTCGATACGCTCGACCGTTATCGCCGCTTCAGCCAGTCATGAGCGACATCCTCGAAAAAATTCTCGCCACCAAGCGGGCCGAAATCGCTGCGGGCATGGCAGACGTGCCGTTGGAGATCATGCAGGAACGTGCCGCTGCGGCTGCGCCGACGCGCGACTTTGTCGGCGCCCTGCGCACCAGGCTGGCCGCCGGCAAGCCGGCGGTCATTGCCGAAATCAAGAAGGCCAGCCCGTCCAAGGGCGTGATCCGGCCGGATTTCAAGCCAGCCGACATTGCCGCCAGCTACGAAGCAGGCGGCGCGGCGTGTTTGTCGATCCTGACCGACCGCGATTATTTTCAGGGCAGCGCCGACTATCTGATCGAGGCGCGCGCCGCGTGTGCGCTGCCAGTGCTGCGCAAGGATTTCATCATCGACCCGTATCAGGTCTATGAGGCGCGCGCGATGGGGGCGGACTGCATTCTGCTGATCGTCGCTGCGCTGGAACTGCCGCTGATGCAGGCGCTGGAAGCGCTGGCGCATGCGCTGGGGATGGCAGTGCTGGTGGAGTCGCATAACGCCGAAGAACTCGACGCGGCCCTGACGCTGTCCACGCCCCTGCAGGGCATCAACAACCGCAACCTGCGCACCTTCGAGGTGAGCCTCGACACGACGCTGGAATTGTTGCCCCGCATCGGCAGCGACCGTATCGTCATTACCGAATCCGGGATTCTGGCGCCGGCGGATGTCACGCGGATGCGCAGTCATCAGGTCAACAGCTTTCTGGTCGGCGAAGCGTTCATGCGCGCGGCCGATCCCGGTGCCGAACTCGCGCGGCTGTTCGCCGCTTAATCCGGCTGGCGGCGCAGCAGGCCGAAGGCTTTATTTCTTCCCGCCAAACAGGCTGCCCAGCACACCGCGGATGATGGAGCGGCCAACCTGGCTGCCGATGGCACGTGCGGCCGATTTTGCCAGCGCTTCCGCTACACCCTGACGGCGCCCGTCGCCGTTCAGAATGCCGCCCAGCACTCCACCGAGACCGCCACCGCCTGCTGCAGGCTGGGCGGCGGTTTTGGCCTGCTGCGCTGCCTGGGTCTCTGCCGCTGCCGCGTCGGCGGCCTGTTCGGCGCGTGCCTTCAGCGTTTCGTAAGCAGACTCGCGGTCGACCGTCTTGTCGTAGACACCCGCCACCAGCGAGGTCTGCATCAGCTGTTGGCGCTGTGCGGCGGTGATGGGGCCCAGCTGTCCCTGCGGCGGCAGAATGAAGGCGCGCTCGACCACGCCGGGGCGGCCTTTCGCATCCAGCAGGGAGACCAGCGCCTCGCCCACGCCGAGTTCGGTAATCACGGCGGCCTCGTCCAGCGTCGGGTTGTCGCGCATGGTTTCAGCGGCGGCCTTGACCGCCTTCTGGTCGCGCGGGGAAAACGCGCGCAGTGCATGCTGCACCCGGTTGCCGAGCTGCGACAGCACCTTGTCCGGCACGTCGGCCGGGTTCTGGGTGACGAAAAACACGCCAACGCCTTTCGAGCGGATCAGCCGTACCACCTGTTCGATTTTCTCCACCAGCGCGTCGGGCGCGTCGGCGAACAGCAGGTGGGCTTCGTCGAAGAAGAACACCAGCTTGGGCTTGTCGAGGTCGCCCGCCTCGGGCAGGTTCTCGAATAGTTCGGCCAGTAGCCACAGCAACAGCGCGGCGTACATTTTGGGCGACTGCATGAGTTGGTCGGCCGACAGGATGTTGATGACGCCGCGCCCGCGGTCGGTCTGGATCAGGTCGGCGATATTGAGCATGGGCTCGCCGAAAATCTGTTCACCGCCCTGCGATTCCAGCGTCAGCAGGCCGCGCTGGATGGCGCCGATTGAAGCGGGCGACACGTTGCCGTAATCGGTGGTGAACTGCTTGGCGTTCTCGCCGACGTAGGCGAGCATCGCGCGCAGGTCCTTCAGGTCCAGCAGCAGCATGCCGTTGTCGTCGGCCACCTTGAACACCAGGTTGAGCACGCCATTCTGGGTGTCGTTGAGGTCCAGCATGCGGCCCAGCAGCAGCGGCCCCATATCGGAAACCGTGGCGCGCACGGGGTGCCCGCTGGTCCCAAACGGGTCCCACAGTGTGACCGGGTAGCCCTGATAGGAAAAGCCTTCGAGCTTGAGCGTCTCGACCCGTTCGGCCACCTTGGCGTTGCCGCCGCCGGGCTGCGATACGCCCGACAGATCGCCCTTCACATCCGACATGAAACACGGCACGCCGATGCTGGAGAAATGCTCGGCCAGCGTTTGCAGCGTGACCGTCTTGCCGGTGCCGGTGGCGCCGGTGATCAGGCCATGGCGGTTGGCCATCTGCGGCAGCAGTGAAAGGTCGGTGGTGGCGTTGCGGGCGATGAGCAAGGGGTCGGTCATGTCGGTTCCTGAGTGCGTGGTGACGGGAATTCTAACGGCTTCGATCGTACCGAATGTTAAACACTGTCAGCCAGCCTGACCGGGAACATCGTTCCACAGCCACGCTGCGCCGCGTACACCGCTGGAGTCGCCGTGCGCCGGAGGCACCAGCCGGGTGTCGATGCGGTCGGAAAATACATAGCGCGGCCACAATCTGGGGACGGTGTCGACCAGCCGGGCGATGTTGGACAGCCCGCCGCCCAGCACGATCACGTCGGGATCAAGCAGGTTGATGACCCCGGCCAGCGCGCGCGCCAGTCGTTCTTCGTAGCGCGCCAGGGTGGCGCTGCAGGGACCGTAGCCCGCCTGCGCGAGTTGCGCAATTTCGTGTGCGGGCAGGTCTTCGCCGCCGTAGCGGACGTGGTCGGCCGCCAGCGCGGGGCCGGACAGCCAGGTTTCGATGCAGCCTTTCTTGCCGCAGTAGCAGGCCGGCGCGGCGTCGAGTTCGCGGGGACTTGGCCAAGGGTGTAGCAGCGCCTCGCCGGTAGCGGGATGAAGCCCGGTGGAGGCGCGGTCGGCCTGGGCGTGGGCGAACTGGAAGAAGGGCAACGGCGAGTGCCCCCATTCGCCGGCAATCGCGTTGGCGCCGTTGAGCACCTGTTCCCTGACGACGATGCCGCCACCGACCCCCGTCCCCAGAATGACGCCGAAGACCGTTGTCGCGCCCGCAGCTGCGCCATCGGTGGCTTCGGACAGGGCCAGGCAGTTGGCATCGTTGGCGAGCCGCACATCGCGCGCCAGCGCGCGCTCGAGGTCGTTTTGCATCGGCTGGCCGTTGAGGCAGGTGGAATTGCAGTTCATGAAGCCTCCCGCCGCTAAAGCCCGTTCGGTCTTGTAGCGGGGGTTTCCGGGGTCACAGACCAGAGCGCCTGGGTGTTTCCACCCAGGCGACTTACCGCGATCTCACCCGGCGTGGGCCGCGTTTCCGCAGCCGGTTCGGAGCCTTCCGCCCCTACCTTTTTCCTTGTAATTCCGCACCGCTTCTTT
>JAWOJD010000097.1:0-4882 GCA_046484355.1 Thiobacillus sp. | reverse complement strand
CTGGATTCGGCGCTCACCCGGCCGCCTGCGGACATGGCCTGCAGGCGATGCTGGATGCGCTTGGCTTCCGGCCCCATGGTGGTGTTCCATGCCGTGTATCCCGCTTCCAGCAACAGCACCACCGCAAAGAAGGCGCTCACCAGAAAAATCAGAAACAGATAGTCCATGTCCGCCCTTATTCGTAGGTGCGTGTCGGATCGAATATCTCGTCCGGCACATCAATGCCGAACACCTTCAGGCGCTGAACAAACTTGGGACGGATACCGGTGGCCCGGAAATGCCCCAGTACCGTGCCGTCCGGTGCCATCCCGGTTTTTTCGTAGGCAAAGACTTCCTGCATGGTGATGATGTCGCCTTCCATGCCAGTCAGTTCCTGCAGGCTCACCACCTTGCGCTTGCCATCGGGCATGCGCGATACCTGGACCACGACGGTAATGGCCGAACTGATCTGCTGGCGCATCGCCTTGGGCGGCAGCGTGAGCCCGCCCATGCCGATCATGTTTTCCATCCGGGTCAGCGCATCGCGCGGCGAATTCGCGTGGACGGTGGTCATCGAGCCGTCATGGCCGGTGTTCATGGCCTGCAGCATGTCGAGCACTTCAGCGCCGCGCACCTCGCCGATCACAATCCGGTCCGGGCGCATGCGCAAACTGTTCTTTACCAGCGCGCGCTGCGTGATCTCGCCATTGCCCTCGATGTTGGGCGGGCGCGTTTCCAGCCGCACCACGTGCGGCTGCTGCATCTGCAGTTCCGCCGCATCCTCGATGGTCACCACCCGCTCCCCGGCTGGAATATTCGCAGACAGAACATTCAGCAGCGTGGTCTTGCCGGAACCGGTGCCCCCCGAAATCAATATATTGACCTTGGCCTTCACCAGCCCGGCCAGGATTTCGGCCATCTGCGGCGTCAGGGTCTTGAGATTGATCAGGTCATCCACTTTCAGCGGCACCACCGCAAACCGGCGGATCGACAGCAGCGGACCATCCAGCGCCAGCGGTGGAATAATGGCATTGACCCGCGAGCCATCCGGCAGACGCGCATCCACCATCGGGCTGGATTCATCCACCCGGCGGCCGATGCGCGACACGATGCGGTCGATGATCTTCATCAGGTGCGCATTGCTGCCAAAGCGCACATCGGTCAGGTGCAGCTTGCCAAAGCGCTCCACGTACACCTGCTTGTAAGTGTTGACCAGAATGTCGGAGATGGTCGCATCCGCCAGCAAGGGTTCCAGCGGACCCAGGCCCAGCACCTCATTCTGGATGTCCACCACGATGCGCTTGCGCTCGGCATCATTCAGCGCCACGCCATCTTCCACCAGCAGCCGTTCCACCAACTGCCGCAACTCCTCCCGCAGGCGCTCCTCGGGTATCGATTCCAGCGCCGCAAGGTCGATCCGGTCGAGCAGCTTGCCGTGAATGGCGACCTTCAGATCATAGTAATCCGCCGCGCCATGCTCTTCCGGCGGTGCGTTCAACAGCACCGGTTCAGGTGTGGAGTGGCGTATCTGTTCCAGGCGATTCCGTAATGAAGACCCTTCGCCTTTTCCCTGTTCCGTTACCGCCTCACTCATCTGCAATCATCCCTTGAAAATATCCCGCAGCCAGCCGGTTGATTTAGCCGGCACCTCAATGGTCGCGGCCAGTTCGGCCAGCGTCTTGCCGACCGGGTCGCGTGGCGCAAGCTTCAACAATGGAACCCCCTGGTTCACCGAGGCGGCCACGGCCCGGTAACTGTTGGGAATAATCTTGGTAATTTTCTGCCCGAGCACCCGCTCGGCATCCTGCACCGTAATATCCCCGCCCTTTTCATGGCGGTTGACCACCAGGCTCAGCTTGTCCTGGCCATATCCCAGCGAAGTCAGCGCGTGGATCAGGCGCTTGCAATCGCGGATGAACGGCAGCGTGAGCTGGATCGCCAGAAATATCGCGTCGGACTTGTCCAGCGCCCGCAGGCTCAGGGCATCCAGCGAACGCCCCAGATCCAGAATGACGTAGTCATAGTGACTGGCCGCCACCGACAGCAGCATATCCAGTTGCTCCGGCTTGACCAGGCCCGCCTCCTCCAGGTTTTCCGGCGCTGCCAGCACATGGCAATTGGGCGTCACATGGATCATGCTGGCCGCCAGCAGGGCGCCATCCAGCCGGCGGATCTGCTTGACCACGTCGGCCAGGGTGGTCTGGGGCGGTTGGTCGGATAGAAACAGCGCGGCATCGCCAAACTGCAGGTTCAGATCGATCATCGCCACCCGCTTGCTGCCCGAAGCCGCCAGGGCATAGGCAAAATTGCTGGCCAGAAACGTCGCGCCACTGCCACCCTTGCAGCCGATCCACGACATGATCCGCCCCGCCTTGCGGGGGGCCTTGCTCAGGTCCAGGCGCTGGCGCACCCGTTCCAGAGCCGTCAGCAGGGCTTGCGGGTCGGGTGGCGAAGGCAGCATCTCGCGCACCCCGATCCGCATCGCCTCGCGCATCAAGTCCGCGCTTGTTTCAGGACACAGCAAAACCACCGTCATCGCCGGAAAGCGCGCCGTGGTCGTTTCCAGTGAACCCATCGCCGAGACATTCTCGCAGCGGCTGTCCACCACCAGCACATCGGGGCGCTCCTGTTCGGCAAGCGGCCCCGCAATCTCGGGCTCGCCCTCGGTGCCCGTAATGGCCACGGCGCCGTCCCACGACGACACCATTCGGCGCAGCGTCTCCAGGTTTTCCGGGCTGTAGCTCAGCAATGCCACCTTCAAGATCCTGCTCCCCTTCAAATCAATATCATCACGTTTCATCAACCAGACCTTCCTTCAACAAAGCAAGGAACATACCTCTCATGAACACATTGGGTTGTCATGCCCATCAATCGAATTCAGCATGCTTTCCCTCGGCAGGGTTGTGGTAAAGGGAGGAACAGCAAGTACCGTGCCGGAAATGGGGATTAGGGTGGTTACCGCCACATTCTGGGTCTCGACGCTTACCTGTTGACAGGTGTCAACCGTGCAGCCACCCGGCGTATAACTGACAACCACATTAGCCGTAGTCAGGCTTGGCATGATTTTCTGCATGCGGCTTAGAATGGCCGCATCGTTGAGACCGCACACCACCGCCACACGCGCACCATACCGGGTTGCCTCTACCGCCGCATTCCAGGTAAACAGCACGCGACCCATTTCCACGATGCCGATTAGCAGCATGAAGAAAACTATCGCTACCAGTGCAAACTCAACGGCCGCCGCACCGCGCTGACGCTTCATCAACAGGACGGAATCAGCCCGGCGATTCATATCGCCTGCCTCATGGTGTTGCTGATGTTGTCAAAAGTGATGTCTGGGGCGCCGATACTCAGGCCACCCATGGGGAAATTAATCAAGGACTGAAACTGGAAGCCGCTGACGGAAACCGTCACCAGATTGATTGCCCCACTCCCAGTGGGCACCGATGCATGGGTTGCAGCGCATGCCGGAATAGACGCATCGCAGATGAGAACCTTGTCAGCGGTCAAACCCGGCGCCAGCAAAGGCCCAGTACACGCTGTATTGCCATATCGCGCAAGACAACGCGCCTCGGCCCAGCCGTTGCCCGAAGCCACGGTTGTCAGATAGCGGGTGGCGTCACGGGTCGCCTTGACTAGGGTGTTGTACTGGTAGATGGCGCGGCCATACTCGGTCAGGCCAAACAGCATCAACGTGAGTGGAATGATGAGAATGCCGAACTCGACCGCCGCGACGCCCCGTTGATGATTTCTTGGAGACATGGCAGACATCGTCATTGCACCAGCACCGGCACCAGCGGACCAATTGTCCCACCACCAAGACCGTATGATGAACACGGAGTGCCGGGTTCACTTGCCAAACCCAAATACTCCATGTAAATGGGGTCGGTTGGCTTGTCTATGGGATGTAGCATTAACACGCAAGCCCATGCGTCAATTTTTATTGTTTTCTTTGCTACCCAATCAGAACATTTAACCATTGGTACCGGCACAATCCGCCGGTCCGCACCTCCTATGTGCTGAGGCTTGCCGCTAGTTATAAACCCGGGAATCTTGTCTTGATAGGGATCGTTGGCGACTCGACGGGCAAGAAAATCCGCGAAAGCGTTTCGTGGACCAGGCCAAGTCGCGGGGGTGTAGCCGAACCCTGTAAAATCCGGCAGCGCTGGTGGCGCACTGGTTGGAGTGGGGTGGCCTTGACCATTTTTATAAAGACCAAATCGAGTATTCCAAGCTATGGAAGCCGCCTCAACTAAACCCGGTTTCGCATCTTCCCGTTTCTCAACTGTTGAGTCATCTTGGATATCACACATCCCTGTAATCAATAAATCCTTTAGTTCAGCCGCGCCACCCCCCTTGCCAGTGAAGTCGATCCAGTTGAAAGCGCCGAAAACGCTACCACCAGCTTCAAACCTGCCATCTCTCCAATCGCCAACGCATAACCCATATTCATCGGGATCCTCACAGCCGGAGAGAGGCGCTCCTTCGTTACGGCAAAAGCCTATAGGTAATGTACAGCTAGTTTGTGCAGGCGCAAGGGTGGCCACCGCATAGGCCCTGACAGCCTGATCGCCAAATCCGCGCACCCCCATGAACCACATGCCGATGTCGGTGCGCTCAACGCTGCACATGGCGAATCTGGATGTGGCCGGATTTGCTCCGGCTGCGCTTGTCTGATAAGCGTTGTTTGGACTGAGTTGCGCGCTGTAGCTGATGTCGGCAGCCGTGAGCGACACCGCCGCATTCTGAAATCCCACCCGGTTCCGCAGGCCTACCAGCACCCCTGCGGAACCGGGTGGGATTTCAGAATGCGGCGGTGTCGCTCACGGCTGCCGACATCAGCTACAGCGCGCAACTCAGTCCAAACAACGCTTATCAGACAAGCGCAGCCGGAGCAAATCCG
>JAWOJD010000073.1:0-27019 GCA_046484355.1 Thiobacillus sp. | reverse complement strand
CCGCCGACCAGTTCGCCGCCGAACCAGGCTTCGACCGAATGCGCATAACCCATGTCGAACAGGCGCGTGTATGCGGCAACCATCGCCGGCGAAATCCAGGTGCCGCTTTCGTCTTCACGCGGGGCGGCACAGGCGCGCATCACGTCGGAAAATGCGGTGTCGACGCGGATGTCGAAGCCGCCGTTGCGGATGCGCTTGGCCAGTGACCGGGTGACGCGCACCTCGTCCGGCACCAGCACCATGCGCGGGTCCGGGCTCCACCACAGAATCGGGTCGCCGGGATTGAACCAGGGGAAAATGCCGTGGCGATAGGCGTCCAGCAGCCGTCCGGGCGACAGGTCGCCGCCCTTTACCAGCAGGCCGTTCGGCTCGTCAAGCGCGGTGTCGACCGGGGGGAAGGAAGTGGCATCAAAGAGACCGTCGTTCATGCCGGCATGGTAGCGGATTCGAAGCGCCTTGCATTCCGGGCAACATCTATATTATGATATGGCCATCTTCAATACTGCTTTGTTCTCTTTTCGGCGCGGTTGGCGGATACACGAGGCGGCAATCCACGGCGCTTCGTATAATGCGCGATTACCCTCTCGTCGCCGGAATACACCTCTCGGGGTTTGTTCAAGCCGGGGACACAACGCAGTAGGAAGAATGGCTATACCGAACACGACGTCAACACCCACCGGATCGACCTGGCCCTCCACGCGAGGCTCCGGGGTTGCCGATGCGGGGGATGCAAAAGAGTTGTATCCGACGCCAGTGGCCGGTCCGACCTCTCTCCCGGACTTGCTGCGTTCTAGCGTCATCCTGTGGGGCGGATCATGAGCGGCACGCCAGGACTCATGGACGCCCCGTCTTTTTTGGGCTGCTTCCACTGCGGCCTGCCCGTTCCGGACGGTGCGCACTACCCCATCCAGTTCAATGAACAAACCCGGCAGGCGTGTTGTCGCGGCTGCCAGGCGGTGGCGCAAACCATCATCGATTCCGGCCAGGGCGCGTATTACACCCACCGCACCGTGCTGCCCGCCACCCCGCGCGAGGCCGAGGCCGAACTCGCACAAATGGGCCTGTACGATCTGCCCGAGATTCAGGAAAGTTTTGTGCGGGTCGAGGCGGAAAACATCCGCGAGGCCGCGCTGATTCTGGAAAACATCGTCTGTGCCGCGTGCATCTGGCTGAACGAACGTCACATTGCGCAGCTGCCGGGCGTGTTGTCAGTGGAAATCAACTACGCCACGCGCCGCGCGCGGGTGCGCTGGGACAACAGCCGGATCCAGCTATCGGCCATCCTGAAAGCGGTGTCGGACATCGGCTACATCGCCCATCCGTTCGATCCCGGCCGTTCCGACGACATCTTCAAACGCGAGCGCAACACCGCGATCAAGCGGCTCGCCATCGCCGGCCTCGGCATGATGCAGGTGATGATGTATGCGCTGCCGACCTACACCGCCACCGACATGACGCTCGACATCCGCATGTTGATGAGCTGGGCGAGCCTGGTGCTCACCATTCCGGTGGTGTTGTACTCGGCGTGGCCGTTTTTCATCGGCGCCTGGCGCGATCTCAAGCGGCGCGCTCTGGGGATGGACGTGCCGGTGGCGCTGGGCGTGGGCACCGCCTTCGTCGCCAGCGTCTACAGCACGTTTTCCGGCGAAGGCGAAGCGTATTACGACTCAGTCACCATGTTCGTCTTTCTGCTGCTGACCGGGCGCTTTCTTGAAATGAACGCGCGCCGACGGGCGGGCGCGGCCGTGGAAGAACTGGTCAAGCTGCTGCCTGCCGTCACCACGCGGCTGCCGCACTGGCCCGCGCGCGACGAAGAGCAGGTGCCGGTGGCCCGGCTCACCGTCGGCGACCATGTGCTGGTGCGCCCCGGCGAAACCCTGCCTGCCGACGGCGTGGTGGTTGACGGCGACAGCGCGGTGAGCGAGGCGATGCTGACCGGCGAGTCGCTGCCGCTGTCCAAAGCCGTGCAGTCGCGGGTGGTCGGCGGCAGCCTCAATCAGGCCAGCCCGCTGGTCGTGCAGGTCGACCGGCTCGGTGCCGATACGCGCATCGCCTCGATCGTGCGCCTGCTCGACCGCGCGCAAAGTGAAAAGCCGCGTATCGGCCAGCTGGCCGACCGTGCCGCCGCCTGGTTCGTCGGTCTGCTGTTGGTGATTACGGTTGTGATCGGTCTCGTCTGGTATGCCATCGACCCGTCGAAAGTGCTGTGGATCGTGGTGTCGGTTCTGGTCGTCACCTGCCCCTGTGCGCTCGGCCTGGCCACCCCCGCCGCGCTTACCACCGCCACCGGCCGGCTGACGCGGCTCGGCTTGCTGACCACCCGCGGCCATGCGCTGGAAACGCTGGCGCGTGCCACCGACCTGGTCTTCGACAAAACCGGTACGCTCACCCACGGGCACCTGAGTTTGCGCCGCGTGGTGACCCTGGGCGGCCGCAGCGAAAGCGACGTCCGCGCACTCGCTACGGCCCTTGAAGCGGGATCCGAACACCCGATCGCACGCGCATTGCGCGTGAAGGATGGCTCGACGCTCAGCGCAAGCGAGATTCGCAACACACCGGGGCGCGGCGTCGAAGGCATGATCGACGGCCACACCTACCGCATCGGTTCACCGCGCTTTGCCGCACAAACCGACCAGGCGCCCACGCCGCCCAGGCAAGCCCATGAAAACGAGCACCCGGAGAACGGGCACGAATACCCAAGAAACGGGCACGAGAGCTGGGTGGCGCTGGCCGATGAGTCCGGCCTGATCGCCTGGTTCGCCCTCGCCGATGCGCCGCGCCCCGACGCCGCCGCATCGCTTGCCGCGCTGCAGCAACAGGGGCTGCGCCTGCACCTGCTGTCAGGGGACGGCGAGGCCGTGGTGAAGGCCACGGCGCAGCAACTCGGCATTGCCGACTGGCACGCCGGCGCGTTGCCGGAGGACAAGCTTGCCTACGTCAACGCATTGCAGAAAGAAGGTCGCATCGTCGCCATGGTGGGCGACGGCATCAACGATGCGCCGGTTCTGGCGGGCGCGCAGGTCTCCATCGCCATGGGCGAGGGCGCCGACGTGGCCCAGGCGGCAGCCGACATGGTGATGCTCGGCGGCCGCCTGTCCACGCTCGCCGATGGCGTTGCGCTGGCCCGCAAAACCCAGCAGATCATCCGCCAGAACCTGGGCTGGGCGCTCGGCTACAATCTCATCGCCATCCCGGCCGCCGCGCTGGGCCATGTCACGCCGTGGATCGCCGGCATCGGCATGTCGGCCAGCTCGCTGCTGGTGGTGCTGAATGCGCTGCGGCTGTCGGACTTCAAGCACGGCCCGCCGCCCGCCCCCCCCGAAACGCGCCCTTCGCTTGCCTCCAGCCGATAAACATGGACATCCTCATTCTGCTCATTCCCCTGAGTCTCGTCCTCGTCGGCGTGATTGCGTGGGTCATGCTGTGGGCGGCGAGGAGCGGTCAGTTCGACGACCTCGAAGGCCCGGCGCACAGCATCCTCATGGATGACGACACGCCGTCCAACCCCAAGGACACGCCCAAGCCCGACTGAGCGCGCCCGCTCCGGCAATCGCGTATCCTGTCGCCTGTCTGCCACCCCGGGGGGTTACACCATGAGCGCGCCCATTCTCTGGTACTTCGCCGACCCGATGTGTTCGTGGTGCTGGGGCTTCTCGCCGGTCATCGAAGCAGTGCGCAAAGCCTATCGCGAGCGCATGAAGATCGCGCTGGTGCTGGGCGGCCTGCGGCCCGGCGAAACCGCGCCGATGACGCCTGCCGCCCGCGCGGACATCCTGCATCACTGGCAGGCCGTGCATGCCCGTACCGGGCAGCCGTTCCGCTTTGAAGATGCGCTGCCGGAAGGCTTTGTATACGACACCGAACCCGCCTGCCGTGCCGTGGTGACGCTGGGCGGAATCGACCCGGCCCGCATCTTCGACCTGTTCAAGGCGATCCAGACTGCGTTTTATGCCGAGGGACGCGATGTGACGCAGCCCGCCGTGCTGGCCGAACTGACGGCGGAACTCGGCATCGACGCCGACGCCTTCATCCAGGGATTCGACAGCGATGCGGCCCGCGCCAACACGCAGGCGCATTTCAAACAGGCGCGTCAGGCCGGGGTGCGAGGGTTTCCTACGCTGATCGTGCAGCAGGATGCGCACCTGCACCCGGTCTGCAACGGTTGCCTGCCGCTCGATACCGTGCGTGCGGCGATCGACGCCTGCCTGCCCCCATGATCCGGACTGTCCGCCACTTCATCGCCCTGCTGGCAGCGTTGGTCTCGGCCACCGCGACTGCATCCGGCCCACTGCCCGCGATGATCGACGCCCATGCGCATTATTCCGCGCCCGATGCGGCGGCGTTCCCGCCCGAGGCCGTGCGCGCCAAACTTGATGCCGCCGGGGTGACGCGGCTGGTCGCGACAAGCTCGCCACCCGAACGGGTCCAGCAGCTCTACCGACATCTGCCCGATCGCGTGATTCCCCTGCTCGGTGTCTACGGATCCGACCTGCACAAGGCCCACTGGGTGCACGACACCGACCTGCCTGCGCGGGTGGAAGCGCAACTGCAAAACGGCGTGTGGGCGGGCATCGGCGAGCTGCATCTGTTTGCGCGGGACGCGCACCAGCCGGTGTTCGCGCAACTGGTCCGGCTGGCCGCCCGATACAAACGTGTCATGTTGATTCACGGCGACGCCGAGGTGATCAAGCAGGCGTTCGCCATCGCGCCCGACGTGCGGGTGCTGTGGGCGCACCTCGGCACCGAGCCGCAGCCCGACTTGATTGCGGCGATGCTGGCGCGGCATCCCGACGCGCTATGGATCGACACATCGGTGCGCGACGAACGGATCGCGCCAAACGGCGTGCTGCTGCCGTCCTGGCGCGCGCTGTTCGAGCGATTTCCCGAGCGCTTCGTCGTCGCGGTCGACACGTTCAGTGTCAACCGCTGGCAGCAGTACGAAGCCGTGACGACACAGATCCGCCACTGGGTCGCCCCCTTGCCGCAGCCGCTCCGAACCAATCTGCTGCACGACAATGCAGCCCGTCTGTTTGAATCATTTTTGCAAGCGCCCCCTCCGCCGTAAAATCCATCCACCTATTCAACCGGAGCAATTTTGATGACCCGTTCTTCCCTGTTTTCCAGCACGCTGTTTCTGGGTGCGCTCCTGTTCGGCATATCCGGCTGCGGGGCCAGCGAGCCCGGCAAGCAAACCGTTTCCACCGCCCCGGCTGCCAACCAGCCCGCCAATCCGCACGTGCTGATCGAAACCAGCAAGGGCAACATCACGGTAGAAGTCTTCCCCGGCCAGGCACCGCAGTCGGCAGGGAATTTCATCAACTACGTCAAAACCGGGTTTTACGACGGCCTGATCTTCCATCGCGTCATTCCCGGCTTCATGGTCCAGGGCGGTGGCATGACGCCCGACATGACCGAGAAACCGAACAACGCGCCGATTCAGAACGAGGCCGACAACGGCCTGAAGAACCTGCGCGGCACGCTGGCGATGGCGCGCACCGGCGAACCGCACTCGGCGACCTCGCAGTTCTTCATCAATGTGGTCGACAGTTCCTTCCTCAACCATCGTGGCAAAAGTTTCGAAGGCTGGGGCTATGCCGTGTTCGGCAAGGTGGTCGACGGCATGGACGTGGTCGACGACATCGTCGCGGTGCCGCGCGGCAATCGCGGCCCGCACGGTGACGTTCCGGTCGAGCCGGTCGTGATGCAGCGCGTGACCGTGCTGCCCTGACCGGACAATCAATCTGCCTTCCACCAGCAAACTGCTGCTGCTCGGGCTGACCGCGCCGCTGGCCATTGCGCTCGGCCTGCTGGCCGGCACGCTGCCGGACGACCGTGAACTGGCGATGCAGATTCTTGCCGAGTTGCGCGGGCCGCGCGTTGCGGCTGCGTTTGCCTGCGGCGGCCTGCTGGCGCTGGCAGGCGCGCTGATGCAGACGCTATTTCGTAACCCGCTGGCCGAGCCTTATCTGCTTGGCGTGTCGGGCGGCGCGGGCCTGCTCGCGCTGCTAGGCATGGCGGCTGGACTCGCGTGGCCGTGGGTATCGGCTCTGGCCTTTGCCGGCAGTCTGCTGGCACTGGCGCTTGCAGCCGCAATCGGCGGTCGACTGCTGGCGCGCGACCACACCCCGCTGTTGCTCGCCGGGGTGATGCTGGCAGCGGGTTTCGGCGCGCTGATCGCGCTGGTCTTGAGCGTCACCCCCGCCGAGCGCCTGCCGGGCATGCTGTATTTCCTGATGGGCGACCTGGCGTGGACCAGCCAGCCCCAGTTGCTGTGGGTCGCGCTGCTGCTGGCTGTGTCCGTTTCGCTGGCGATGGCAAAACGCCTCGACGTGTTGCAGCTCGCCCCCCTTAAAGCCGCCTCGCTCGGCGTCGCCGTCGCCCCCACGCGCTGGATGCTGTTTGCGATGGCCGGCGCCTGCACCTCGCTGGTCGTCGCGCAGGCCGGCAGCATCGGCTTCGTCGGCCTGATGGTGCCGCACGCGCTCCGCAAACTGGGCTTTGCCGGTCATCGCGCCCTGCTCCCCGCCTGCGCCCTGGCCGGCGGCAGCCTACTGGTGCTGGCTGACGCGCTGGCGCGCACCGTAATCGAACCGCGCGAACTGCCGGTGGGCGTGCTCACTGCCTTGTTGGGTGTGCCGCTGATGCTGTGGCTGTTACGCAAGCCATGAGCCTCGTCGCACGTCAGTTGAGCCTTCGCGCCGGAGACCGCACACTGGTCGAGTCGCTCGACCTCGCGCTCGAAGCAGGCAAGGTGCTGGGCATTCTCGGCGCCAACGGCGCCGGCAAATCGACGCTGCTGTCGGTGCTGGCCGGACTCGAACGGCCCGCGTCCGGTCACGTCACGCTCGACGGCAGCGCCTTGGATGCGCTCCCCCCGCTCACCCGCGCGCAGCACATTGGCCTGCTGACGCAGGGTGACGATGGCGGCTACTGGGGCAGCGTGCTCGACTTTGTCATGCTGGGGCGGCATCCATTCGGGGCCGCCGACTTTAACTTCGCGCTGCATCTGGCGCACTGGGAACTGACCGATCTGGCCCCCCGGCGGCTCGACACGCTGTCGGGCGGCGAACGTCAGCGCGCGCGGCTGGCGCAACTGGCCGTGCAGCAGCCACGCATCGCGCTGCTGGACGAACCCCTGACGCATCTCGACCCCGCGCACCAGGTCCGGCTGCTGGCCTGGGCACGTGCTGAAGCCGGCGCCGGCAACACGGTCGTGCTGACGCTGCACGATCCCAACTGGGCAGCCGGCCAGTGCGACCGGCTGCTGTTTCTGCAAGGCGATGGCCGCTGGCGGCTGGGCGACCCGGCCGGGATGCTGACGCCTGACTCGCTGGAGGCACTTTACGGTGCCGGGACGGCAGCCTTGTGGCGGCAGCCTGATGGACGCCAGCCTGTATAATCGCGGTCTATTTCGCCGACAGCTATCCAATGATCCGCCGCTTCATCAGCAAAGTATTTGGCCGCAAATCCCGTGCCTCCGATTCCGGCGCGCAGATTTTGCCGCTTGCTGCACACGGCATCCGCCGCAACCAACTCGACGACTGCGCGCTGAAAACCTGCGAAACCCTGGCCCATGCCGGGTTCAAGGGCTATCTCGTGGGCGGCGCCGTGCGCGATTTGCTACTGGGACTCACCCCCAAGGATTTCGACGTCGCGACCGACGCCACCCCGGAAGAAGTCCGCCGGCTGTTCCGCCGTTCGCGCATCATCGGGCGCCGCTTCAAGATCGTGCATGTGATGTGCGGGCGCGAGACCATCGAGGTCACCACCTTCCGCGACAATGGCCAGAAGGATGCCGACGACGAAGACGAACGGCCGACCGACGAGCATGGCCGCCTGTTGACGGACAATGTATTCGGCAACATGGCGGACGATGCTGCGCGCCGCGACTTCACCATCAACGCGCTGTACTTCGACCCGGCGCGCGAGGAAGTGCACGATTATTTCGGCGGCGTGGCCGACTGCAAGAAGCGTGTGCTGCGCATGATCGGCGACCCTGAAACACGTTTCCGCGAAGACCCGGTGCGGATGCTGCGTGCCGCGCGTTTTGCCGCCAAGCTCGACTTTCATATCGACCCCGCCACGCGCAAGCCGGTCGCCACGCTGGCACCGCTGCTGGCCAACATTCCACGCGCGCGGATTTTCGACGAAGCGCTGAAACTGCTGCTGTCGGGCCATGCCCTGCGCGGCGTCCACCAGTTGCGCGCCGAAGGCCTGCACCACGGCATGCTGCCGCTGCTCGACACGATCCTGGACGACCCCACGGGCGAGCGGTTCATCACGGCTGCACTCAAAAGCACCGATGCGCGAATCCAGTCCGACCGGCCGTCGTCACCCGCTTTCCTGTTCGGCACCCTGCTCTGGCCGCAGGTGGTGCAGCGCTGGGGCGCGCTCGAAGCGGCCGGCGAGAAGCCGCAGCCCGCCCTGTTTCAGGCAATGGACGAAGTGCTCGATACGCAACGCGGCCAACTCGCCATCCCGCGTCGCTACGACGGGATGATGAAGGAAATCTGGGGGCTGCAGCCACGCTTTCTGCAGCGCGGCGGGCAACGGCCGCACCGTCTGCTGGAGCATCCGCGTTTTCGTGCCGCCTACGACTTTCTGCTGCTGCGCGCCGAATCCGGCGAGGTGGAGACCGAGCTGGGCGACTGGTGGACGCGTTTCCAGGACGCGGGCGAAGACGAGCGCGCCAGCATGCTGCAGGCCGACAGTTCGCCCAAGCCGCGCCGCCGCAAGCGCAAGAAGTCCAATGCCGACACCAGCGAGACGCCGCAGGCATGAATGTGATCGCGACGATCGGGCTGGGCGCCAATCTCAACGACCCGGCGGCACAAGTGGAATACGCGCTGGCTGAAATCGACCGCCTGCCCCATACCCGGCTGCTGGCGCACTCCAGCCTGTACGCCTCGGCACCGGTCGGCTACGTCGACCAACCCGATTTCATCAACGCCGTGGCGCAAGTGGAAACCGCCCTTGCGCCGCGCGCCCTGCTTGCCGCCCTGCTGGACATCGAACACCGTCACGGACGCGAGCGCAGTTTTCGCAACGCACCGCGCACGCTCGACCTCGACCTGCTGCTGTACGGCAACGCGCACTTCCACGAAGACGGCCTGACGCTGCCGCACCCGCGCATGACCGAGCGTGGATTCGTGCTGCTGCCGCTGCTTGAGATCGCAGCGGACACCCGGATTCCCGGCCACGGCCGCGCCGCAGACTGGCTCGCCGGATGCGGCGATCAGAACATATCCGCTCTTCCTCCTCACGCTGTCGCCGTCAACGCATGAATTCTTCCCGTTACCGTTATATCGTTGTCGAAGGCCCGATCGGCGCCGGCAAGACCAGCCTCACCAGCAAACTGGCCGAGCACCTGGGCGCCGATACCCTGCTGGAAAACGCCAATGACAACCCGTTCCTGCCGCGTTTTTATCAGGAACCCAAACGCTACGCGCTGCCGACTCAGTTGCACTTTTTGTTCGACCGTTCGCGCCAGTTGCGCGAGCTGACCCAGGGCGACCTGTTTCGCAGCTGCACCGTGTCCGATTTTCTGATCGACAAGGACATGCTGTTTGCGCGCCTAAACTTGGACGACGACGAGTTCGACCTGTATCAGAAAGTGTACGCAGACCTCGCGCCGCAAGCGCCGGCGCCCGACCTGGTGATTTATCTGCAGGCGCCGATCGACGCCCTGCAGGAACGCGTCAACCGCCGCGGCGTGGAGTTCGAGCGCGGCATGGATGCGGCTTATCTGCAGAATCTGGCGAACAGCTACAGTGAGTTCTTCCACCGGTACGACGCCTCGCCTCTGCTCATCGTCAACACCAGCCATCTCAACTTTGCCGACAGCGAAGCCGACTTCGAACTGCTGCTTGAGCGGATGGACAAAATGCGCGGGCCGCGCGAGTTTTTCAGCCTGGCGGCATGAATAAAACCGTCACCCTGACCGCGCTCAAAACCCTGCGCGATCACGGCGACAAGATCGCCGTGCTCACCTGCTACGACGCCAGTCTGGCGCGCGTACTCGATGCCGCGGGTGTCGACGTGATTCTGGTCGGCGACTCGCTCGGCATGGTGATCCAGGGTCACACATCGACCCTGCCGGTCAGGCTTGCCGAAATGGCGTATCACACACGCTGCGTGGCCGCCGGCACCGAGCGGTCGTTCATCGTCGCCGATCTGCCGTTTGGCAGCTACCAGCCGTCGCCCGAGCGGGCGTTTGCGGCCAGCGCGCGGCTGATGGCAGCGGGGGCGCACATGGTCAAGCTGGAAGGCGGCGCGGTGATGGCCGACACCGTCGCCTTTCTGACCCGGCGCGGCATTCCAGTATGCGCGCATCTGGGCCTGCTGCCGCAGTCGGTCAACCAGCTTGGCGGCTATAGGGTTCAGGGGCGGGATGACGCCGCCGCCGCGCAACTGATCGCCGATGCGCGCGCGCTGGAAGCCGCTGGCGCCGGCCTGATCGTGCTGGAAATGGTGCCCGCCACGCTGGCCCGGGCGGTCACCGAAAGCCTGAGCATTCCAACCATCGGCATCGGCGCAGGCGCCGACTGCTCCGGCCAGGTGCTGGTGCTGTATGACCTGCTGGGGATTTATCCGCGCGCGCCCAAATTCTCGAAAAACTTCCTCGCCGGCGCCGATGGCATCGAGGCCGCCGTGCGCGCCTACGTTGCCGCCGTCAAGGACGGTAGCTTTCCCACCGCCGACCACGCATTCTGACAATGCAGGTTTTTCACACTGCCGCCGAACTGCATGCCGCACTGGCCGGTCAGCCCGCCCCCACCTTCGTGCCCACCATGGGCAACCTGCACGCAGGGCATATGTCGCTGATCGACCGGGCAAAACTGCACGGCCATCCTGTCGTTGCGAGCATTTTCGTCAACCCCTTGCAGTTCGGTGCGGGCGAGGATTTCGAGCGCTACCCGCGCACCCTCAAGGCCGACTGCGACAAACTCGCCATCGCCGGGTGCGATCTCGTGTTCGCGCCCGACGTCAGAGAAATGTACCCGGTGCCGCAGACGTTTACGGTTCAGCCGCCCGCCAGCCTGGCGAACGACTTGTGCGGCGCATTTCGCCCCGGTCATTTCAGCGGCGTCGCCACCGTGGTGCTGAAGCTCTTCAATCTGGTGAGGCCGCGCGTGGCGGTCTTCGGCCGCAAGGATTTCCAGCAGCTGTTCGTCATTCGCGAACTGGTGCGGCAGTTCAACCTGCCGATCGAGATCGTGGCGGGCGAAACCATGCGCGACGCCGATGGGCTCGCCATGAGTTCGCGCAATGGCTATCTCGGCCCGGCCGAGCGCATTCAGGCGGTCCAGCTGAAGCGTGAACTCGCCGCCATCGCCGCCGCTGTCCAGGCAGGCGACCGCGATTTCGCAGCCTTGTGCACCACCGCCAGCCGCCACCTGAAAATGGCTGGCTGGCGCGTTGATTATGTTGCGCTACGCGATGCCCTGACCCTGCAGCCCCCCGCTGCCGACAGCACCCGCCTGGTGGTACTGGGCGCGGCCTGGCTGGGCTCGACGCGGCTCATCGACAACATCGATTTCAATTGCCCGCAGTTTGCACAAGGTTTTGGCTTGGGCAATTTGTCTTGAAGTTTTATAATAACCAGCCAATTATTGTGAGGGCACCGTCATGCAAAGAACGATGCTCAAGTCCAAGCTGCATCGGGCCACCGTCACCCATGCCGAGTTGCACTACGAAGGCTCGTGCGCGATCGACGAGGCGCTGCTGGATGCCGCCGATATCCACGAGTACGAGCAGATCCAGATTTACAACGTCACCAATGGTGCGCGTTTCACCACCTATGCCATCCGTGCGACGCGTGATTCGGGCATCATTTCGGTGAACGGCGCGGCCGCGCACAAGGCTGCTCCGGGCGACCTAGTCATCATCGCAACGTATGCGGTATACAACGAACTGGAACTGGCCCGCTATGCGCCCGAACTGGTGTATCTCAACGCCGACAACCGCGTGATCGACACGCGCCAGGACATTCCGGTGCAAGCGGCGTAATCCCACAACACGCACGCAATAAAAAAGGCCGGACATCCGGCCTTTTTTATTGCGGCGCACCCAGGTGGGTGCGCATGTCAGACGGGCTTACTTCGTTGCGCCGCTAACTTCGATTTCAACACGACGGTTGGGGGCAAGGCACTGCTTCAGCTCGCTCTTGGCCATGCTCATGTCGCAATCGACAACCGGCTTGGTGTCGCCCATGCCCACAGTGGTGAAGGACTTGGCCTTCACTTTCTTGGACTTGAGATAGCTTGCCACGGCCTTGGCGCGCGCCAGCGACAGCTTCTGGTTCGACGAAGCCTTGCCGGTCTTGTCTGCGTGACCAACGACCTTGATGGCATCAATCGAGCTGAAACCCTTGATCTGGCTGATCAGGTCGTCAAGGTCGGCACGACCCTTGGGGGTCAGGTCACGAACCGAGGATTTGCCGGTCTTGAACAGGGTGTCGCCACCCAGGTTCAGGGTCATGTTGGTAGCGGCAGCCGTAGCGGAAGCGCTGGCAGCTGGGGCAGCGGCAGCAAGCTTGGCCGCTGGTGCAGCTGCTTGGGTCGCAGCTGCTTTAGTTGCACCGGCTTTAGCTGCGGCAGCATTGCTCACGTTACCGAAGGGAAGACTTGGAACTGGCATGCCCTGCAGGAAAGCGGGGACGGGCAATGAAGACAGGCTGGGCAAGCCGGGAAGCATGTTCAGCACGTTGCCAAAGCTGCTGGGGTCCATCAGGTTGAACGGCAGTTCGAGCGGCGCGCGGGGCTGCATGGCTACCACCGGTTGTGTCGGGAACATGAACTTGCCCCAGGTGGAGTTGGCGCCGCCCACCAGCTGCGGGTTGACCAGGCCGCCCACCATGCTGCCGTAAAGTTGGGGATTCATGGGAGCAAACATCAGCGACATGCCACGCGGATCGGACGGCATCATCATGAATTTCATGGGGAGGTTGGGGTCCAGCATCTTCATGCTGGTGGCCATCAGGCGCTGATCCATCGGCAACATCATCCAGCCCATGATCTTGGTCGGGTTGATCATGTCTGTGGTCAGCTTGGTGTAAAACATCGGGTTCAGCGCAGCGGCGCCCCAACGGGTGGCGATCGCGGGGTCCATCATGAACTGCGCATAATTGCTGACTGCAGCCGGCTGCATCATGGTGGTCATCATGTGCAGCCAGTTGCCCGGCTCGATCATCGAATCGGCCACTGCGCCCACCATACTGGGGTCGGTCATGGCGTTCATCCAGTGTGCGAACACGGCGGGATCCTTGAACGCCTGGGCGTTCTTGGTGAAATCGGCCATTCGCTCCATCCACTGGTCGGCGTTACGGTTCGCCGGAGCGACTTCAGCTTCCTGCTGCATGCCATAGGTACCCGGCATCGCTGCCTGGGGGACTGCTTGCTGGGCGAACAGCGGTGCGCTGACCAGGGTGGCGGCAACAGCGAGTGCGAGTTGTTTGATTTGCATGAAAGACTCCAAAGTGTAAAGAAACGAAATCGGGGATTGCGGGGCGCAGGGCGGGCCGTCAGCATGGAATGGCGTCCGGACACTTAGTCCATGCAGCCGCAAAACATTAGGGTTTGATTATATGTCAAAGCCTGCCCGACCCCTCTTCCTGCCTTGGGCTGGACGGGCTTTTTCCCAACAAAGTGTTGTCAATTAGAGACACCGCCATCCGGAAGGGGCGCGCCTTTTCATTTGCCCGGGTTCAGTTTCCAGATGTCGCGGTTGTACTCCAGCATGGTGCGGTCGGTTGAAAAGAAGCCACTCGACGCGGTATTGAGAATGCTCATCCGCGTCCAGGCGGCCTCGTCCTGCCAGGCCTGCGCCACCCGCTCCTGGGCGTCCACATAGGAACGGAAGTCCGCCAGCACCATCCAGGGATCATGCGGGCTCAGAAGCGCGCCCAGGATCATGTCGAAGATGCCCTGTTCGCACGGGTTGAAGTGGCCGGAGGCCAGAAGTTCGATCACCTCGCGCAACTCGGCGTCGTTCTCAACGATTGACTGGGGGTTGTAGCTGGAACGCAGGGAATCGACTTCTTCAGCGCGCAACCCGAACAGGAAGAAACTGTCTTCGCCGACCGCGTCGAGGATTTCGATGTTGGCACCGTCGTAGGTGCCGATGGTGATGGCGCCGTTCATCATGAACTTCATGTTGCCTGTTCCGGAGGCTTCCTTGCCCGCAGTCGATATCTGCTCCGACAGATCGGTCGCGGGTGCGATGACTTCCATGCTGGTCACGCGATAGTTGGGCAGAAAGGCCACCTTCAGCCGGCCATTCACATCCGGATCGCTGTTCACCACCTCGGCGACGCTGTTGATGAGCTTGATGATGCGCTTGGCCATCTTGTAACCGGGCGCAGCCTTGCCACCGATCAGCACGCAGCGATCAGCCCAGCCGTCCAGCCGCCCCTGCTTGATCCGGTTGTAGAGATGAATCACGTGCAACACGTTGAGCAGTTGCCGCTTGTATTCGTGAATGCGTTTCACCTGAACATCGAACAGGGCGTCCGGATTGAATTCCACCTCGCACTCGGCCTTGACCAGGTTGGCCAGACGCACCTTGTTGGCACGTCGGATGGCGCGCCACTCGGCATGGAACGCCTGGTTCCCGATGTCCGCCAGCGGTTTCAGTTGCTCCAGTTGCGCCAGGTCGGCCACCCAGCCCTCGCCAATCTTGCTGGTGATGAGCGCGCTCATGCCGGGGTTGGCGTGCGCGACCCAGCGGCGCGGTGTGACGCCGTTGGTCTTGTTGTTGAACTTGTCCGGCCACAGGTCGACGAAATCGCGGAACAGGCCTTCCTTCAGCAACTGCGAGTGCAGCGCCGCCACGCCGTTGACCGAGAAACTGCCAACGATGGCCAGCCAGGCCATGCGGACCTGCTGCACCCCCCCTTCTTCAATGATCGACATACGCCGCTGGCGCTCGACATCGCCTGGCCATTTCAGCGACACCTCACGCAGGAAGCGGGCATTGATTTCGTAGATGATCTCCATCAGGCGCGGCAGCAACCGCTCGAACAAACCCACCGGCCAGCGTTCCAGGGCTTCTGGCAACAAGGTATGGTTAGTGTAGGCCATGCAGTTCGTAGTGATCGCCCAGGCCTGATCCCAGGGCAGTCTTTCCGCATCGAGCAGCAGACGCATCAGTTCGGCCACCGCGATGGTCGGGTGGGTGTCGTTCATCTGGAACACGTTGTGCTCGGCAAATTTCGTCAGGTCGTCGTTGCCCGCCGAGCGCCATTGCCGGAGCACGTCCTGCAGGCTGGCCGATGCCAGGAAGTACTGCTGGCGCAGCCTCAGTTCCTTGCCGTTTTCGCTGCTGTCGTTGGGATACAGCACCATCGAGATGTGCTCGGCGTGGTTCTTTTCCTGCACCGCCTCGGTGTAGCTGCCGGCATTGAATTCGTCGAGATTGAATTCGTCGGTGGCTGTCGATTTCCATAGGCGCAGGGTGTTGACCACCTGATTGCGGAACCCCGAAATCGGCATATCGAAAGGAATCGCCAGCACATCGTTGGTTTCCACCCAGCGCGCGTGGTGCAGGCCTTCCTGGTCGTGAAAATGTTCGGTTCGCCCGCCAAAGGGCACCCGGCAGGCAAATTCCGGGCGCTCGACTTCCCACGGATTGCCGTCGCGCAGCCAGTGGTCAGTGTCTTCTTTTTGATAGCCGTTTTCGATCCGCTGGCGAAACATGCCGTACTCGTAATGCAGGCCGTATCCCATCACCGGCAGATTCAGCGTGGCGCAACTGTCCATGAAACATGCCGCGAGCCGCCCGAGGCCGCCATTGCCCAGACCGGCATCAGGCTCCTCATCGACCACCGCCTCCATCGTCTGGCCGAAACGCTGCATGGCGTCCCGCGTCTCGGCATCCAGGCCCAGATTCAGCACGTGGTTGGACAGGGCGCGGCCAATCAGGAATTCCAGCGACAGGTAATACGCACGCCGCTCGCCCGGCTTGTCGCGCGCGACATAGGTATTCATCCAGTCCGACATGAGGCGATCGCGCAGGGTCCAGGCCAGCGCCTGGTAGGTGTAGACCGGCGGGCAGCTTTTCAGCCGCCCCAGGTGGTAATACTGGTAACGCTCGAAGTCCTGGGTGAGCGCATCGGACGTGGCTGGCAGCGGATCCAGTGGCGCGGGTTTGCAGCTGTAGACATTGGGTTTCCTGGCTGGCATGGAGTATCCCTGTTTAATGGTTGGAATAAAGCGAAAGATAATGGTTGGCGCTGTTCGCCCAGCCGAAGGATTGTTGCATCCCGGTCAACCGCAGCCGCCGCCACTTGGCGGGCTGCCGGTAGAGCGCGAGGGCACGGCGCGTCGCGTCAAGCAAGCCCTCCAGATCGGGCGTATCGAACACAAAGCCGTTGGCGCGGCCATCCTCGAGGTGGGCAGGCGTCGCATCGACTACGGTATCGGCGAGTCCGCCCGTCCGGTAAACAACGGGCGGCGTGCCATAGCGCAGGCTGTACATCTGGTTCAGTCCGCACGGCTCGAAGCGCGACGGCATCATGAACATGTCCGCGCCTGCCTCGATCTGGTGGGCCAGCGGCTCATCGTAGCCAATCTGGACAAACAGCCGCTGCGGGTGCTGCTTGGCCAGTTGCACCAACCGGCTCTCGTACATGGCCTGCCCGCTGCCCAGCACCACAAAGCGCGCATCGGTCTCGGCGATGAGAATCGGAATGGCGGCCAGCGTCCAGTCGATGCCTTTTTGCTCAACCAGACGCCCGACCAGTCCCAGCAGAGGTGCCTGCAGGACAGCCTCGTCGACCTGGGGCACAAAGCGTTCCAGCAAGGCCTGCTTGTTGCGCCGCTTGCCCGGATTGATCCGTGCCGCCGAAAAATGTGCCGGCAGATGCACATCGGTGGACGGATTCCAGATGTCCGTGTCGATGCCGTTCAGGATGCCATGCAGCTTGTACTGTTTTGAAAGCAGCAGGCCGTCGAGCCCATAGCCGTATTCGGGCGTACAGATTTCGGCCGCATAAGTGGGACTGACCGTGGTGACGGCATCGGCATAGACAATGCCCGCCTTCAGCATGGAGAAGCTGCCATGAAACTCGGCACCATCGGGCGACCACCAGTGACCGGGCAATTGCAGCCGAATAAAGTCGCTGTGCGGAAAATAGCCGCCATAGGCCAGGTTGTGGATGGTGAAAACCGTTTTCGGGCGCACCGGCTGGCTCGCCAGGAACGCAGGCACGAGCCCCGTCTGCCAGTCATGTGCGTGCACCACATCCGCTTGCCAACCCAGGTCCAGCGCATCCTGCGCCAGCAGCGCAGTCACCCGTGCAAAGACTGCGAAGCGCTCGGCATTGTCCGGCCAGTCCTGCCCGCCGGCGTCGACATAGGGATTGCCCTCGCGGTCGAACAGCGCCGGGCAGTCGACGATCCAGAGCGGAAACGGGAAATCGGGCAGACGGGTTTCCAGAATACGCGCACTGACGATGCCTTCGGCGCCGCGCACATCAAGCCAGCCCAGCATGCGCACCTGATCGAGCTGCCGCAACAGCATGCGATAGCCCGGCAGCACGAGGCGAATATCGGCCCCGCGATCATGCAGGGCGTGCGGCAGGCTGTTGAGCACGTCGCCCAGCCCGCCAGTTTTCACCAACGGGAAAGCTTCGCTGGCGACAAACAGTAATTTCATTTCTCCGCGTTCCATTATTTTTGGTCTGTGTTGCCTGCTGTATCCGAATCAACTGCAAGGTTTGAGAAAGATTGCCCCCAGCGGCGGAAGCGTCACTTCGACAGAATGCGAGTAACCCATCCACGGCAGGTTTTGCGGCTGCAGGGGCCGGCCATTGCCGAGGTTGCTGCCCCCATAAAACATCGAATCGGTGTTCAGCACTTCGCACCAGGCTGCACCCGACGGCACCCCGATGCGATACGTCTGGCGCGGCACCGGCGTGAAGTTGAACAGCGCCACCATCTGCGCCGAGGGATCCTGTCCCTGACGCACGAAGCTCAGCACCGACTGGTCGGCGTCATGACAGTCGATCCAGCGGAATCCGCGCGGATCGAAGTCGTATTCGTACAGCGCCGGCTCGCTGCGGTAAAGATGATTGAGGTCGCGCAGCAGCGTGCGGATGCTGTCGTGCGCGGGGAACTGGAGCAGCACCCAGTCGAGCTGACCGGCTTCGCTCCACTCGGTCCACTGGCCGAATTCGCTGCCCATGAACAGCAGCTTCTTGCCCGGATGCGCATAGTGCCAGGCGTAGAACAACCGCAGGTTGGCGAAACGCTGCCAGGTGTCGCCCGGCATCTTGTCGAGCAGGCTTTTTTTCATGTGCACGACTTCGTCATGCGACAGCGGCAGCACGAAGTTTTCCGTCCAGGCGTACATCTGGCTGAAGGTCAGCTGGTTATGCTGGTACTTGCGGTAGATCGGTTCTTTCTCGATGTAGTCGAGGCTGTCGTTCATCCAGCCCATGTTCCATTTCATCGAAAACCCCAGCCCGCCGAGTTCGACCGGGCGCGACACCGCCGGCCAGGCGGTCGACTCCTCGGCGATCGTGAGCACGCCGGGGAAACGGCCGTGGACCTCGGTGTTCATTTCACGCAGGAATTGAATGGCTTCGATGTTCTCGCGTCCGCCGTACTGGTTCGGCAGCCATTCGCCCTGCTTGCGCGAGTAGTCGAGATACAGCATCGAGGCGACCGCGTCGACCCGCAGGCCATCGATGTGGAACTCGTCCAGCCAGTACAGCGCGTTGGCCACCAGGAAATTCCGCACTTCGTTGCGACCGTAGTCGAAAATCAGCGTGCCCCAGTCCTGATGCTCGCCACGACGCGGGTCGGCGTGTTCGTAGACCGGCTCGCCGGTAAAGCGTGCCAGCGCCCAGTCGTCCTTGGGAAAATGCGCAGGCACCCAGTCGAGCAGCAAGCCGATGCCGGCCTGGTGGCAGGCATCGACAAATGCGCGAAAATCGTCCGGCGAGCCGAAGCGCGCGGTGGGCGCGTAATAGCCCGACACCTGATAGCCCCACGAGGCATCGAGTGGATGCTCGGCCACCGGCAGCAGCTGGATATGGGTATAGCCGAGGTCCTGTACATAAGGGATCAGCTCGGTTGTCAGCTCGGCCCAGGAATAGAAGCGGCCATCGGCATGCCTGCGCCACGACCCCGGATGCAGCTCGTAGATGCAGATCGGCTGGTGCTGCCAGTCAAAACCGGCCCGGTCGGCCATCCAGCCCGCATCCTGCCAGACATGTGCGATCTCCGCCGGCACGCAGCTGGTGGTCTCGGGACGCGGAAACATTTGCCGCGCGTAGGGGTCGGTTTTTCGCACCAGCTGGCCGTGGCTGCCAAGGATTTCATATTTGTAGGCATGGCCTGCGACCAGTTCGGGGATGAACAATTCCCAGATGCCCGAGGTGCCGCGACAGCGCATCGGATGACGGCGCCCGTCCCAGTCGTTGAAGTCGCCGACCACGCTCACGCGCTGCACGGCGGGCGCCCAGACGGCAAACAGGCACCCTTCGACGCCATCGATGACTTTAAGACGCGCGCCAAGCACCTTCCAGGCTTCGAGATGCCGCCCTTCGCCCAGCAGATACAGGTCCATGTCGCCCAGCTGCGGGCCAAAACTGTAGGGGCAATGACGGGTATGCCATTCGCCTGTGCCCTTGTCCTGCCAGCGCAACAGCGGATGCGGCTCGACCGGCGTCCCGGAGGGCAGGGTCCGCTCGAAGCAATCGGTGCCGGTCACCCGTACCATCGCGCCGCCTGCGACCTCGACCGCCTCGGCAGCCGGCATGAAAGAACGGATCACGGTCCCCCCATCGGGCTGGGGATGCATCCCCAGCACCTCGAACGGGTCATGATGCGTACCGGCCTGCACGCGCATGATCGGCGCGCTGATGGCGGGCAGGTTTGAACCTGACGTTGATTTATTGGAGGACTTCATGGGTGGGGCTGTCTCACGCATCGATGGGCTTTCTGTAATTGTTGCAGCAAATGGGGGGCCAACTCGGGGCGCAAGGCCTCCCACTCAAACTGCCAGGTCCAGTTGCCGGTGTTCGTCCCCGGCGTGTTCATACGCGCTTCCGAGCCCAGGTGCAGGATATCCTGCATCGGGATCATCGCCAGGGCGGCGCGGCTTTCCAGCACCGTGGACATCATCGCATCGAGCACCTCCGTCCCGGAAGCCGCCTCCGCTTCGTTCAGTCCCAGCTGCTGCGTCACCTGGTATCGCACCTCGGCTGGCAGAGTGTGCCACCAGCCCAGGGTGGTGTCGTTATCGTGCGTGCCGGTATAAAAAACGGTGTCGAAGTGCACGTTCTCGGGCTTGTGCGGGTTGTCGGCATGATGGTCGAAGGCAAACTGCAGGACAGACATGCCGGGCAGCCCGAAGCGATGGCGCAGGGCGGTGACATCCGGGGTGATGACGCCGAGGTCTTCGGCCACCAGGGGCAAGGCGCCCATCTCGTCGGCAATCGCCTGCAACAGCGCCTCGCCGGGGGCAGCCTCCCAGTGACCATGAATGGCGGTGGGCTCACTGGCCGGGATGGTCCAGGCCGCACACAAGCCCCGGAAATGGTCGATCCGCACCAGATCGAACCACTCAAAATGCGCTTCGAGCCGCGCCCGCCACCAGGCAAAGCCGTCGGATTGCATCGCAGCCCAGTTGTAATGCGGATTGCCCCAGCGCTGGCCCGTCTCGGAAAAATAATCCGGCGGCACGCCGGCCACCACGTTGGGGTGGCCACGCGCGTCGAGTAGAAAAAGGTCGCGACGCGCCCATACGTCGGCACTGTCATGCGCGACAAATATCGGCATGTCGCCGAACAGGCTGATCCCACGTGCCGCGCCCATTTCGCGTATGGCTTGCCAGTGCCAGGCCACGCGATACTGCTCCTCCCGTACCGCCTGCAACGCCTCGGCATGGGCCGAATCAAACGCAGCCAGCGCCTGCGCGTCACGGTCGCGCAGCGCGTCCGGCCAGTCCACCCAGTGCGCCCCCGCCTGCTCCTGCTTGATCACCATAAACCGCGCGAAATCGTCGAGCCAGTGACGCTGCCGGTCATGCCAGTCGGAAAACGCCTGCCTGTCTGCCGGGGTGGAGGGAAAGAGCGACGGGTTGACCGCGAATGCCGATGCGCATTGATAGGGTGACAGGCCGCCCAAAGGCAGGCCCAGCGGCAACATCTGCCACACACCGACCCCGGATGCCTGCAGAAAATCCAGCCAGCGCTCAACGTCGGCCAGCGTGCCGGAAGGCAAGGACGTGGGGTGCAGCAACACGCCTGCGCGGCGGACGCCCAGACTCATGCGCGCATACCCAGGTTTACGTCCGGTCCCTTCGCGCGCTTCGCGGAAACCAATCTGGCTATTCTCATCATGCGTTCCTCCGCATGGTGCCGGCATTTTCCGCATGGCCGCCGCCACTTGATAACGGCACGTCGAGCAACGCGGGTGGCTCGACATCCAGCATGCGATAGAGCTCGCGCAACTGGGTGCGATACAGCTGCTCAAAGTCGCTGACGCTGCCCGATGGGTTGTAATCGCCAAACCACCAGAACCAGTCCGACCCCTCGCACACCGCCAGCTGCCGGGTGGCCAGCGCCAGTTGATCGGCGCTGAGCGTCCCCTCGGCTACCACGCTGTCGAAGGCCAGCTTGGCTGCAACCAGGTAATCCCACCCGGCGTTCTTGTCTTCGGATCCAATCCAGGTTGAGAAGCTGCCGTAGACCCAGCTCCCGGCTGCCAGCTTGTTCATGGGCAAGGCAGGGGCGCGTGCGGCCTGCTCGGCAAAGGTGCTGACCTGGATCGTCGGGTGAGCGGACAGGGTCGCGTAGAGCAGGTCCAGGAAATGATGACCGTTGTCGGGGTAATACTCCCAGGCGTTCTCGCCGTCGAGGATGACCGAGACCACATGCTGACCAGCGTCCTTGCCATAGAAGCCAGCGATGTTCTCCAGATGCTTAACGAAATCGCCGACCGCGTCCGCGGCATGCCAGTCGCTGTACTTGAAGCCGATCAGGTCGGACAGGCCGTCATCGCGGAAAAACACCCGCGCATTGAAGCCATCGATGCGCGCAGGTGCGAACAACGCGTGTTTGGTCTCCGTTTCGTCCTGACTGCAGCCCGACTTGGCACGACTATTGCGCCAGACGCCTTCGCCCGACGCGGTCCACGCGAACCCCATGTCGTCGAGCTGGGCCAATGCGTCTTCGCTGACCCCGCCCTCGGACAGCCAGACCCCCACGGGTTTGGCTCCAAAATAATGCTCGAAAACCTCGACGCCATGCTGCAGATGCCAGCGTGCGCGATCGCTGCCGCCGGGATAGCCCGGCGCTTCCGGCACCGGCACGTCGGGAAGCGCATCGCGCAGGTTGGCGAAATCGTTCAGCAGGGGCACGATGGGGTGGCCATACGGCGTCATCGACAATTCGATCTGCCCGCGCTCGGCAAGTGCACGGTAACGCGGGACCAACCCGGCCATGCATTGCTGCATCAGATGCAACAGTTCATGACGGTCGGCTGCGCAAAAGCTCTTCTCCTGTGCCATCAGTCGCTGCACGACCGGCAACTGCCTGAGCGAGTTGCCCAGCCAGGCAAGGTGATACCAGGTCAGCAAATCCAGAAAATACTGCTCGGACAGGTAGCCCAGGTGCCATTGCAAGCCGGTGCTGCCGACGCCGGCTTCGTCGGTGGCGCCGATCATGTGCAACAGGCGGTGGAAAGCCGGGTACGGATGAATCAGGCGCGGCGCGTGGCATCGTTGGCAGTCCTGGACAATGCGCTTGCGGCTGGCGACATCCGATGGAATACGCTCAATGCCGGACAGCAGGTTCAGCATGTGATCCTGGGTCGGTTTGCCGTGCTTCAGCATCGTATCGAGCTGATGCGCATAGTCATCGATCTGCTCGAGCAGCACCGGCGCGAAATTTACCACCGCACGCATCGCCGGATAGCGCTCGAAATGCGCAGCCATGTCACTGTAGTCCTTGATGCCGTGCAGATACACCCAGGGCAGGTGATAGGCGCCCTTGAGGCCTTCACGATAATACGGTTGGTGCATATGCCAGCACAGCACCACGTTGATTGACGTTGCGCGTGTTTTCTTAGCTGTCATAGTCGTTTTGCAGCCTTGCATACAGGTTCTGTCCGAGCATTGCCGGGGTGACCAGCACGATGCCTTCGGGGGTGACGTGGAAACGCTTCGCATCCTCGACCGGATCTTCGCCAATGACGGTACCGTCGGGAATGACGCAGCCCTTGTCGATGATGGCACGGTTGATCCGGCAGTTTCTGCCGATGCCGACCTTGGGCAGGATCACGCTGTCCTTGACCAGGCTGTAGTTTTCGACCGTGGTGGCAAAGAACAGTACCGAGCGCTTGACCCGCGCGCCCGACAGGATGCAGCCGCCGGCCACCAGTGAATCGATTGCCTCGCCGCGCCGCCCCTCGTCGTCGAATATGAACTTGGCGGGCGGGTATTGCGGCTGGTAGGTCCAGATCGGCCAGTCGCGGTTGTACAGGTTGAGCTCTGGTTCCACCGAGCACAGCTCCATGTTGGTCTGCCAATAGGAATACAGCGTGCCCACGTCGCGCCAGTAGGCTGGCTGCCCTTCCCTATCGCGGAAGGGGAAGGCCATCCCGCGGGCGGTGGCAATGCTGGCCGGGATGATGTCCTTGCCGAAGTCGTGACTGGACAGTGCATCGGAGGCATCCGCGCTCAGCGTCTCGTAGAGGAACTCCTTGGAAAAAATGTAGATCCCGGTCGAGGCCAGCGCAATGCCGGGCTTGCCTGGAATGCTGTCCGGGTTGTCGGGCTTTTCGGTAAAGTGGGTGATGCGCATTTCCTCGTCGACCGACATCACACCGAAACCGCGCGCCTCCTCGACGGGCACCTCGATGCTGCCCACGGTGAAATCGGCGCCCGTCTGCACGTGATGCAGCAGCATTTCCGAATAGTCCATGGTGTAGACATGGTCGCCGCCCAGCACCATCACATATTCGGGATGATGGCGCTGCATGATGTCGATGTTCTGGAACAACGCATCGGCCGTGCCCTGATACCACTCTTTTTTATGGGTGCGCTGCTGCGCCGGCAGGATTTCCACGAACTCGCCGATCTCGGCGCGCATGAAACCCCAGGCGCGCTGCAGATGACGGATCAGCGAGTGCGACTTGTACTGGGTGAGCACGCCGATCCGGCGAATGCCCGAATTGACGCAGTTGGACAGCGGAAAATCGATGATGCGGTACTTGCCGCCGATCGGTACCGCCGGCTTGGCGCGCCAGGCGGTCAGGTCCTTCAGTCGCGACCCTTCGCCGCCTGCCAGCACCAGTGCCAGGGTTCTGCGTGTCAGATCGGTCACCATCTTCGGCTCGGTGTAATAACGGTAGAGCCGCGCCTGCTCTTCGTGTGAAATTGTCATGTCCCACTCCTGTTTACTGCCGCGTTGAAATTCGAAAAAGGCGATGCATCGTGTTGTTCTTGAACACATGCGCTCGCAATGGCGCCCTGCACCCCCAGCCGGTTGTTGCCAATCAGGAAAACCGGAATGCGCTCGACCACGCTACGCATCCTGCCCTTGTCGGTGGCCGCCGCCATGAACCGCGGCGACTGCATGCGTGACTGCATATGGGTGGCCACGCCGCCGGCGATGTACAGCCCACCCCGGGGTTGATACAACAGCGCCACATTGCCCACCCAGGCGCCATACAGGTCGATGAACAGCTCCAGCGCGGCTTCGGCAGCCGCATCTCCAGACTGTGCGGCGGCCGCAAGGGTCGCGCCATCCATCGGCGCATCCGGCAGCGGACGCTGTTGCTGCAGACAGCAAAACCGATACAGATCGTTCATGGCCGAACCCGACGCCACCCGTTCCCACGAGACATGACCATACACAGCCTGCAGGTGGGTCAGCAAGTTTGCCTGCTGGACGTTGGCCGGTGCAAAGTCGATATGCCCCCCCTCGGTGGGGTAACTCCGGTAGCGCCCGCCGGCATCCGGCAGCATGAAGGCCAGCCCCAGTCCGGTTCCCGCGCCGGTGATGGCGCGCACGCCCCCGAATTCGGGCGACTGCGGGTTGAGCGCGATCACGTCGGCTGCCGTCAGTGTAGCCACACCGGCAGCGGCAGCCTGAAAATCGTTGATGAATCGCACGCTGCCGATTCCCAGCCTGGCCCGCAGCTCTTCCGCATCGAGGATCCAGTGGAGGTTGGTGAGTGTGGTGCGCTGCGCGTCCACCGGGCCTGGAAGCGCCAGAAGCATTCCGTCCGGCACAGCCTTCATCTGCGCATCCGACATGAACCTGCGAATCAGGTCTTCTGCTGCGGCAAACGCCGCACTTTCATAGACCCGCTCGAACCGCAGAAGCGGCCCCGCGCCCGGCGTGTCCGTTACCCAGACCAGCCAGCTCTTGGTTCCGCCAATGTCGCCCGCGATCCATTCCATGCTCAAGTGCGTGGGCCCCTCTGGTTGCGGTAATAGTGGATCAGCGTCTCGGTCGAGGCATCATGCCCGCTCACCGGCGCATCTGCCTGCAACTCCGGCAAGATGCGGCTGGCCAGTTGCTTGCCGAGTTCCACCCCCCACTGATCGTAGGAATTGAGATTCCAGATCACCCCCTGCACGAATATCTTGTGTTCATACAAGGCGATCAGCATGCCCAGCGCGTGCGGGGTCAGTTTGTGCAGCAGGATCGCATTGCTCGGGTGGTTGCCGTCGAACACCTTGCTCTGCACGAACTGGCTGGTTTGCGCTTCGGTCTCCTCGCGCGTGCGGCCGCGCATCAGCGCCTCGGTCTGCGCCAGGAAATTGGCCATCAGAATGTCATGGTTCGCCGCAAGCGCGGTGTGCGGCTCGACCGATACGATAAAATCGGCCGGGACCATCTTGGTGCCCTGGTGCAGCAACTGGTAGAACGCGTGCTGGCCATTGATGCCGGTGGCACCCCAGACGATCGCGCCGGTGGAATACGTCACCGCCTTGCCGTCGCGGTCGACCGACTTGCCGTTGCTTTCCATGTCGGCCTGCTGCAGATAGGCGGGCAGGCTGCGCAGGGCGTGGTCGTAAGGCAGGATGACCTGCGATTGTGCGCCGAAAAAATTGTTGTACCAGACGCCCAGCAGCGCCAGGATCACCGGCATGTTCTGGTCGAGCGGCGCCTGGCGAAAATGCGCGTCCATCGCGTGCGCGCCGTCCAGCATTTCGATGAAGCGCTCCGCCCCCACCGCCAGCATGATCGACAGCCCGATCGCCGACCACAGCGAATAGCGCCCGCCCACCCAGTCCCAGAATTCGAACATGTTGGCGGGGTCGATGCCGAATGCCGTCACCGCCTCGCGGTTGGTCGACACCGCGACAAAGTGCCTGGCAATGTGGCGGTCTTCCTGCGACTGCGCCAGAAACCAGGTGCGCGCATAGTGCGCATTGGTCATGGTTTCCTGTGTGGTGAAGGTTTTCGACGCCACGATGAACAGCGTGGTTGCGGGATTCAGCGATTCCAGCGCCTCCTTCACGTGGGCGCCGTCGATATTGGAGATGAAATGCACCTTCAGCTGCGGGTGGCGATAAGGCGCCAGCGCCTGGACCGCCATCTGCGGTCCCAGGTCGGAACCGCCGATGCCGATGTTGACCACGTCGGTGATCCGTTCGCCGCTGTAGCCGCGCCATTCGCCGCTGCGCACCCGCTCGGCAAACGCGCCCATCTTTTCGATCACCGCGTTGACCTTCGGCATGACGTCTTCGCCGTCGACCATGACCGGACGATTGCCGCGGTTGCGCAAGGCCACGTGCAGCACCGCGCGGTTTTCCGTGTTATTGATTTTCTCGCCGCCGAACATGCGCTCACGCCAACCGGGCACATCGGCCTCATCGGCCAGCCGCATGAGCAGGCGCATGGTCTCGTCGGTGATGCGGTTCTTCGAGTAGTCCAGCAGCATATCGCCCACCTGCAGCGAAAACCGCTCGGCGCGTGCCGGGTCGGCGACGGACAGGTCGCGCATGTGCGTCGCCGGCATCTGCACCCGGTGTGCCTGTAGCACGCGAGACACCG
>JAWOJD010000003.1:0-37926 GCA_046484355.1 Thiobacillus sp. | reverse complement strand
AGGGTGAAGCCCGACGAGCCACGGCAGCGAGGAACCGGCGTCGCCGAATCGGCATCATGCAACCTTGGGCATCGGGCCGGGTGCAACACAAACCCGATGACCTCGACTACTCCAACCGCCCGGTGCGGACCCGCATGCCGGGTGGTGTGGGAGGGGCTCGGTCAGGTATCCTGACCGCCCCTATCCCGATCGGGCAGCGCCGGACTTCAGTTCAGAGGGAGGACGCCGATAATTCTAGTATCGAACGGGTGACGCAGGCATTTCCTGCGTGCCACACCGGCCATCAGGGAGGGTGGATGTCTCAGCAACCAACAAACTTGGCCGATTGGCTCGTCTTTCTGGGGCAGGCCGATATTCCCGTGTTGAAGAGCACCGCGCGCGAACTGCACCGGGTGCGCACCGATGAATCCCTGATGAACGCCCGCAGCATCGCCAATATCGTGACCGACGATCCGCTGATGACGGTGAAGCTGTTGCGCCATTTGCATGCGCGCAGACATCGCAGCCAGACTTACGAACTGGTCGACGTCAAGCAGGCCCTGATCATGATGGGGCTGAACACCTTCTTCCACGAGGTGCCGGACTCGCCGATCGCAGAAAGCATGCTGGGCGAGCATCTGGACGCGTTGGTGCAACTGCTGCACACGGTTCGACGCGCGCAGCGCGCAGCACGTCTCGCGTTTGACTGGGCGGTGCGCCTGCACGACCTGCACGCCGAGGAGGTGCAGGCGGCTGCGTTGCTGACCCACGTCGCCGAGATGCTGATGTGGTGCTTCAATCCCGCTCAAATGCTCGACATCCGGAAACGTCAGGCGGCCGACAGGTCGCTCCGCAGTGAAGATGTGCAGAAGCAGGTGCTGGGCTTCGGCGGACTTGAATTACAGCGCCAGTTGACGACCGAATGGGGCTTGTCCGAATTAATGGTGAGCCTGTCGGACGAAGCACAGGCGGAGTCCGTTCGCGTCCGTACGGTCAAGCTGGCGGCCAGCCTGGCGCGGCATTCCGCCCAGGGCTGGCACGATGCCGCCCTCCCGGATGATTTCCGGAGGATTGGCGAACTGCTGCGGATGGACGAGGACAGCGTGAGGCGGCTGGTGGGCGCGCCGCCTCCCTGAGTCAGGACGTAAACGCCGTTATTTGGTCAGCTTGGTGAATTTCGAGCCTTCCAGCGTGAGGTTGTACATCAGGCCTTTCTGGCCAAAGATGAAACCGATCACCGGATCCTTGAAGGTGGTCGTGTCCAGGTTCTTGCCGATTCCGATGTCGACCAGGGCGACGGATCCGTCCACGCCAACATTCCAGCCGTCGCTTTCGCGGAAGGATTTCAGCGCGGATTCATCGGTAAACAGGACGACGATGCTCTTGGCTTGCGCGCCCAGCTGAAAACCGAACGAAGCGGCGGCGGTACTGTAGTAATCGACGGTTTTGCCATTCACTCGCAAGGCGCCTTCGCCGTATTCACCTCCAACACCAATGCCAGCCTTGTACACCTTGGGAAAGACCAGGACCGCTTTGGCGATCCCGAGAAAAGGTTTCGCCCCTTCCATTTGCTTGAATGTTTCGAGCGTCTGATCGACCTGCTTGTCGATCTTGGCTGCACTGGCTGCCTGCGCGGGAGTGGCCGCCAGCAAAAGGGCAGTCGCGGATGCGAGGAACAGGGCAAAGAAGTACGCGGGATGGCGGGTGCTTGAGGCGTGCATGAAAGAACTCGTTGTGGAAATGGATGCCGCACTGTGTGGACCGGGGGACGACACCGAAGTTTCAGGACCACCTGGCCGGCGTGTGGGCGGCCAGGTGCAAGAGACGGGTCAGCCGCGCCTGGGGATCACGGTTTCTTCGAGTTTTGCCGCGAGTTGGGCAACCGCCAGGCCGGCAGGGCAATCAGGATGCGCCTGCATCAGCAGCTTGCGCTTCATCACGGCATTGCGCACCTCGGGATCGACCGGGATGTCGCCCATGTGAATGAGCTGGATGGGGTGGTCCGGGTCGGACGCGACAAATCGGTTGAGCACCTGCTGAAGTTGGTTGGTGATCGCCTGCCCGGCGCCTTGGCGGGCGGCCTGGTTGATGATCACCCGAATGGCTTGGCGGTGCTGCTGGCCGACCAATACCTTGATCGTGGCATAGGCGTCGGTGAGCGAGGTGGGCTCAGGGGTGGCCACCATCAACACTTCGGACGCCAGCGACACCGCGAACAGGACGACGTCCGAAATGCCGGCGCCGGTATCCAGCAGCACAACGTCGTAACGCGGGACCAGACCACTGATGATGCGCAGGAATTCGTTGCGCACTTCAGGCGTCAGGCGTGAATACTCGACCATGCCGGAACCCGCCAGCAGGACGGAGAAGCCTCCCGGGGCCTGGATGATGGCGTCTTCGAGCTTGGTCTTGCCCGTGAACACATCGTGCAGCGTGATCTTGGGCTGGAGGTTGAGCACCACGTCGAGATTGGCGAGGCCGAGGTCGGCGTCGAGCACCAGAACCTTGTGGCCGCGTTTGGCCAGTGCAGCGGCAAGGTTGGCGGCTACGAAGGTCTTGCCCACGCCACCCTTTCCGCTGGTGACGGCGAATACCTTGCCGAGCGGCTTCAATGGTAGCTTGTCGGTGGTCGAGCTTTCAGCGCTTGGTGTCAGTGTTTCGCTCATGCATTTACTCGGTTTGTGGCTTTGCCAGGAGCATCCTGGGGTGCGTCGTCCGGCGTGTTCTCGTCAGCGTTGGCCTCGTCCAGGAGAAGGTGGCTGAACAAGAGGCCTTTTTCCTCCGCACTGACCGAGAGCTCCCGGGGTTCATCCAGGCAGACCTGGTTGCGCCCGCCCGACTTGGCCCGGTAGAGCTGATTGTCAGCCCGCTCGATCCACAGGTCGGCGGTTGAACGCACCCATTCGGGTGCAAACGCCCCGCCGATGCTGACCGTGGCCTGGATGGACTGCATCGGCGCGACGGAGATCGACAGGGCTGCAATGGATTCACGAATACGTTCGGCAACGACGTGCCCGAACAGGGGCCGGCAGTTGGGGAGGATGACGGCAAATTCCTCGCCGCCATAGCGGGTAACCGTGTCCATCGGACGGACGCAGCCTGCCACGCACTTGGCAATGGCCTGCAACACCTGATCGCCGGCGAGGTGTCCGTGAATGTCGTTGATAGCCTTGAAATGGTCGATATCGAGCATCAGTAGCAGTACCGAATCGCCGGTGCGTGCGACGCCTTCGATCGATCGGCCGAGTACTGCGCAAAAGTGGCGGCGATTGCCCAGACCCGTCAGGGGGTCTTTGAGCGAAAGCTCGCTCAGGCCATCGATCAGGCGTTGCAGGTACTGGGCAGGGGATTCGCCGGGCTGGCGCTGGCTGATGATGCCATCATGCGCCAACAGCGCATTCACGTCGTCCAACCGCAGGTCATGCAGATCAATCAACGAAGAAGCGGTGGGTTTCAATGCCTGGCGACTCGAAATCAGGTTGGGTTCAGTTCAAGGCGCTCGACTGCGCGTGAGTCGAGTATGTGGGCATTTGGGCCATTGATCAAGGGTGCGTGGTCGTTGTGGAAACGACCCGCAAAGTCAGGAGGGCGTGAGCTTTGGTGGTGCAGGCAACGCCCTCCATCCAGTAAGCTCTGGATGGAGGGGGCTGGAATGATCATTCAGTGATTCAGGCTACGCTGCCGAAACTGCGGTCGCTCGCGATGGCAGGCGCCTTTAGCCCGGCGAGTTGGCAACTCTGCGAAATTGGTCCGCCGGGAAACAGGGTGTAGAGGTACTTGAGGCCGCCGCTCGCATGAAAATGCTCATCCAGTGCGTCGTGCAGGTTGCGAAGGTTGATCGCGGTCTCGTCCTCATGGTGCGCGTAATAACTCTGCAGGGAACGGATCGCTTCCCAGTGGTCATCGGTGAGGGCAAGGCTTTGTTCGCGCGCGATTTCCACTGCCTCGTCACGCGTCCAGCCTATCGGGGCATGCGGGAAATCCGGGTCGGTTGCCGGCTCGCGGATCAGCTGATTGATGTCGGTTGAGGTATGCAACATGGGTGTCTCCTTGAATGCATTGGATGCTATTCAACCTAGGTCAAGGGTCCCCGGGATGCAAGTTGGGGCCGGTTGCTCAGCGCATATAGGCATAGCCTTCCTGCTGCAGGCGCACGATTTCGGCATCGGCCATCGGCACCAGGGTGATGAATCCATGGATGTCTTCGGGTTTGAAGCCGTGAAACTCCGCAGCCAGGCGGCACATGCGGAATTCGATGACGCCGGACAGGGTGGCGCTCTGGGCGCGCTGCATGAGTTCGCGGTGCTTCGCGAGATTTTTGATCGCAAAGAAGGGGATTTCGTTGCCGTGCAGCAGGATCACGACCTTGCTGTCGAACGGATCGGACCCATTCAGGTCGGCCAGCAGCATGGCGCGACTGATGACCGAGCGCATCTTGTCTTCGGTGCCGACGGTGACGTCGTACACGACCTTCTGTTTGGCGTAGGTTTGATGAACCGCCTTGGCTTGTCCCCACGGCGCGTCTGCCGGGGCGGCCATGCCGAGTCCGGGTGACAGGGAGGCAACGAGTAGCAGGCTCGCCAGAAGCCTGGGCAGGGTGCCATGCGGGTGCGAAGTCGTGGCGGCAACGGATGGGGTGTGGGGCATAAGGGACTCCTGTCGCTATCAATATCAATACAGTAAACGTCAGGATAGCGGAGAGTTGGCTTCGGCACGATGCGGGGAGTTGTCCGCGCATGAAAAAAAGCTGTGGCCCGGGTGGGACACAGCCTTGGACGCTGCTGACGGGGCGCAAGCGCCCCGGATGGTTTAGCGGCGGCTGCCGCCGCGCGCGGTGGTCGCGCTGCCTGCGCCTGATAGCGTGCTGGTGCTATCCAGATAGCGATTGACCGAGTCGGCACCCTCACCCTTGGAGACAAAGTCGCGGAATGCCGTCGAGCTGAGGTCATCCTCGATGCGGGTATTGTGGATGTCGTTCGGCATGTTGGCCCAGCCGGCTTCATTGACGCTGTTGTGGTCCGCCAGCGCGGTTATCGAAAACAGGGCAGCAAGCGAACCGACAACCAGGGTGTGTGCATATTGCTTCATGGGATAACTCCTGTATGGATATCAAAATCCGACATGCAGGTGATGCATTCGGTGTTCACATCTTGAGGGGGCGCTGTGTCCCGGCCATGTCGGGTCGATGGCGGTGTGTTCCAGATCGTTTCAGTTTGTGACAGCGGGTTAGGCGAAATAAGTTGGATCGGGTTCGCCGTGGGTGCGGATTCAAGGTCGGCTCATAGGATAATCAGACCGTATGAATGCTGTGCCCTACTGGCGTCTGTCCGGTTTCTATTTCTTTTACTTCGCATTTGTCGGCGCGATGGCCCCGTTCTGGGGCCTGTATCTGCAGTCGCTGGCGTTCAACGCCTTCCAGATCGGCGTGCTGATGTCGTTGCTGCAGGTGATGCGGATTTTCTCGCCCAATATCTGGGGGCATATCGCCGACCGTACCGGCCGCCGTACCGAGATTGTGCAGCTTGCTGCGTTCAGCAGCGTGTTGATGTTTGCCGGAGTGTTCGTCGACAGCAGTTTCTGGTGGCTGTTCGGAGTGATGGCGGGACTGAGTTTTTTCTGGAGCGCATCGCTGCCGCTGGTCGAGGCGATGACGCTGTCGCATCTGGGGGAGCGCACCGACACTTATGGCCTCATCCGCCTGTGGGGCTCGGTCGGCTTCATCCTGATGGTGGTCGGGCTGGGGTATGCCTTTGATCATGTGTCGATCGACTGGCTGCCGTGGGCCGTCCTGGCGGTGATGCTGGGAATCGCCACGTTTGCGCGGCTGATTCCCGAGGCCGAGATCCTGCCGCATCCCACCGATCTGCATTCGGTGTGGGACATCGTGAAGCGGCCCGAGGTGGCTTCGCTGCTTGCCGCCTGCTTATTGATGGCGGTGACGCACGGGCCGTATTACATATTCTATTCGATCTATCTGGTGGACTACGGCTACGACAAGTCCACCGTCGGCTGGCTGTGGGCGCTCGGCGTGATCTGCGAAATCGGGATTTTCCTCATCGTCCCGCGCATTTTTGCGCGGGTGACGCCGCGCCGCCTGATTCTGGCGAGCTTCGCGCTGGCGGTACTGCGCTTTCTGCTGATCGCCTGGGGCGTGGAGTCGGCTTGGGTGGTGTGGGGCGCGCAGACCTTGCACGCCTTCACCTTCGGCACCTATCACGCGGCGGCGGTGGCGCTAATCCACCAGCATTTCCGTGGCCGCCATCAGGCGCGCGGGCAAGCGCTCTACACCAGCCTGTCCTACGGCGTGGGCGGCACCATCGGCGGGCTGGCCAGCGGCATGACCTGGGAGACCCCGGGTCCGGCCTGGACGTTTACCTTCGCGGCCATGTGCGCGGCGCTGGCGTGGGGGGTGTACGCGGTGTGGGGCAAAACAAAATCCGTGCCTGCACCCGGCAAGCTATGAAATAATTAGCCTTTCGCGCTTTTTGTATGTGTGTATGCCCGGTCAGACCTTATTCCAGAAGTTGTGGGACACCCACGTTGTGCATGTCGAGGACGATGGCACCACGCTGCTATATATCGACCGTCATCTGGTGCATGAAGTCACCAGCCCGCAGGCGTTTGAAGGCCTGAAGCTCGCGCATCGCGTGCCGCGCCGGGTCGATGCAGCGATTGCGGTGCCCGACCATAACGTGCCGACAACCGACCGCTCGCACGGCATTGCCGACCCGATTTCCCGCCTGCAGGTTGAAACGCTCGACGCCAACTGCGCTGAATTCGGTATCACCGAATTCAAGATGGACGACATCCGCCAGGGCATCGTCCACGTCATCGGCCCCGAGGAGGGCCTGACCTTGCCGGGCATGACCGTGGTGTGCGGCGATTCGCACACGTCCACCCACGGGGCGTTCGGCGCGCTGGCATTCGGCATTGGCACGTCCGAGGTTGAGCACGTGCTGGCCACCCAATGCCTGTGGCAGAAGCCGTCCAAAACCCTGCTGGTCAAGGTCGAGGGCAAACTCGGCCGCGGCGTGACGGCGAAGGATATCGCGCTCGCCATCATCGGCGAGATCGGCACGGCGGGCGGCACCGGCTATGCGCTGGAGTTCGGCGGCTCGGCGATTCGCGCGCTGACCATGGAAGGCCGCATGACGCTGTGCAACATGGCGATCGAGGCCGGCGCGCGCGCGGGCATGGTCGCGGTCGACCAGGCCACGATCGATTACGTCAAGGACCGTCCCTACTCGCCCAAGGGCGCGGCGTGGGACAAGGCTGTCGCGTGGTGGAATACCCTGCATTCGGACGCCGATGCCGTCTTCGACCGCGTGGTCGAGCTCGATGCCGCGGCCGTCGAGCCGCAGGTTACCTGGGGCACGTCGCCCGAAATGGTGACGACGATCAATGGCCGCGTGCCGAACCCGGCGGACGCGCCCAACGAGGTCAAGCGCCACGACTGGACCCGCGCGCTCGAATACATGGGCTTGAAGGCGAATACCCCGCTTGCGGATATTGCGGTGGACAAGGTGTTCATCGGCTCCTGCACCAATTCCCGGATCGAGGACATTCGCGAAGCCGCCAGCGTGGCCCGTGGCCGCAAGCTTGCGCCCAACGTCAAGCTGGCGATGGTGGTGCCGGGCTCCGGCCTGGTCAAACAGCAGGCCGAGGCCGAGGGCCTGGACGCGATCCTGATCGAAGCCGGCTTCGAATGGCGCGAGCCGGGCTGCTCGATGTGCCTGGCGATGAATGCCGACCGCCTGGAGCCGGGCGAGCGCTGCGCGTCCACTTCCAACCGCAATTTTGAAGGGCGGCAGGGGCAGGGCGGCAGAACCCATCTGGTCAGCCCGGCGATGGCTGCCGCTGCTGCCTGCGCAGGACATTTTGTTGATGTACGCACTTTTTAAGGAGAACACCCGATGAAACCGATGATCGCCCTTTTGATGGCCGCCGCCCTGACGCTGGCAGGCTGCAACACCATCCAGGGAATTGGACAGGATATCGAGAAGGCCGGCGGCGCTATCGAGCGTGCCGGAAGCCGGTAAATGCAGGCTTTCACCACGCTCGATGGTTTGGTGGTGCCGCTCGACCGTGCCAACGTCGATACCGATGCCATCATTCCCAAGCAGTTTCTGAAATCGATCAAGCGCGCCGGTTTCGGCCCCAACCTGTTCGACGAATGGCGGTATCTCGACCACGGCGAGCCTGGCATGGATCCCGCCACGCGCCAGCCGAATCCCGAATTCGTGTTGAACTTCCCGCGGTTTGCCGGCGCGTCGGTGCTGCTGGCGCGCGACAATTTCGGTTGCGGATCGAGCCGTGAGCATGCGCCGTGGGCGCTGGAAGACTACGGCATTCGCGCCATCATCGCGCCGAGCTTTGCTGACATCTTCTACAACAACTGCTTCAAGAATGGCATCCTGCCCATCGTGCTTGATGCCGCGGTGGTTGATCGCCTGTTTGGCGAGTGTGCGGCGGAGGAAGGGTATCGCCTCACCGTCGACCTCGATAAACAGACCGTCACCACGCCCGGCGGTGAAGTGCTGGCGTTCGCGGTGGACGGCGGACGCAAGCACCGCCTGTTGAACGGGCTGGACGACATCGGCCTGACGCTGTTGCAGGCCGACAAGATCAAGACGTACGAAGAACAGCGCAAGGTCGACGCGCCGTGGTTGTTTGCATGATCCATTGTGTATCCGCGTAGGCGGAGAGAAAACGTGACGACAATGAATTCCTTCGCGTTCTTCGCGGACAAAAGGTTTAAGAGAATATGAAAATTGCAGTCTTGCCGGGTGACGGGATTGGCCCGGAAATCGTCGCGCAAGCGGTCAAGGTACTTGATGTCCTCAAGTCGGACGGCGCGAAAATCGAAATGGAAGCCGCGCCGATTGGCGGCGCGGGCTTCGACGCGGCGGGCGACCCGCTGCCGGATGCGACCTTGAAGCTCGCGCGGGAAGCCGATGCGGTCTTGCTTGGCGCCGTCGGCGGTTTGCAATACGACGCACTGGATCGTCCGTTGCGCCCGGAGCGCGGCCTGTTGCGCATCCGCAAGGAACTCAACCTGTTTGCCAACCTGCGCCCGGCACTGCTGTACCCCGAACTTGCTTCGGCGTCTTCGCTGAAGCCGGAGGTGGTGTCCGGGCTCGACATCATGATCGTGCGCGAACTGACCGGCGACGTGTATTTCGGCCAGCCGCGCGGCATTGAAATTCGAAATGGCGAGCGCGTCGGTTTCAATACCATGCTGTATTCCGAATCCGAAGTGCGCCGCGTCGCGCATGTTGCGTTCGAGATCGCAATGAAGCGCGGCAAAAAGCTGTGCTCGGTCGAAAAGGCCAACGTGCTGGAATGCTCGGAACTGTGGAAAGAGGTGATGATCGAGGTGTCGAAGGATTACCCCGATGTCGCGTTGTCCCATATGTATGTGGACAATGCGGCGATGCAGCTGATCCGTGCGCCCAAGCAGTTCGACACGATTGTCACCGGCAACATCTTCGGCGACATCCTGTCGGACGCGGCATCGATGCTGTCCGGTTCCATCGGCATGCTGCCGTCGGCCTCGCTGGATGAGCGCAACAAGGGCATGTATGAGCCGATCCATGGCTCCGCGCCCGACATTGCCGGCCAGAACCTGGCGAACCCGCTGGCGACGATCCTGTCGGTGGCGATGATGTATCGCTATACCTTTGGCGACCTTGAAACGTCCGACCGCATCGAAAACGCGGTGAAAAAGGTGATTTCGCAGGGCGTGCGGACCGGCGATATCTGGACCGAGGGCACGCAGAAGGTGTCGTGCAGCGAAATGGGCGACGCGGTGGTGAAAGCCATGTGATTTTTTATCCACGAAGAACGCGAAGAACAGCGAAGGGAAAATAGCTTCGCGGTTCTTCGCGTTCTTGGCGGACACGGTTTTTTTGGAGACGAACATGATGAAAGTAGGGTTGATCGGCTGGCGCGGGATGGTGGGTTCCGTGCTGATGGGGCGGATGAAGGAGGAGCGCGACTTCGATCACATCGATCCGGTGTTCTTCACCACGTCGAATGTGGGCGGCAAGGGCCCCGACATTGGCCGTGACGTGCCGCCGCTCAAGGATGCCAACAGCATCGACGACCTGAAGCTGTGCGACACCATCATCACCTGCCAGGGCGGTGACTACACCAAGGACATCTACCCGAAGCTGCGTGCCGCGGGCTGGAAGGGTTACTGGATCGACGCCGCTTCAACGCTGCGGATGAAGGACGATGCCATCATCATTCTCGACCCGGTCAACAAGAACGTCATTCAGGATGGCATCGCCAACGGCGTCAAAACCTACGTCGGCGGCAACTGCACGGTGTCGCTGATGCTGATGGCGATGGGCGGGCTGTTCGACGCCGGCCTGGTCGAGTGGGTGTCGCCGATGACCTACCAGGCGGCGTCGGGCGCGGGTGCGCGCAATATGCGCGAGCTGATTTCACAAATGGGCGCGGTGCATACCGAAGTGGCGGACCTGATTGGCGATCCGGCCTCGGCGATTCTGGAAATCGATCGCAAGGTTGCGGCTTTCATTCGCTCCGACCGTTATCCGACTGACGCCTGGCCGGTGCCGCTGGCCGGCAACCTGATTCCGTGGATCGACGTGGCGCTGGAATCCGGCCAGTCGAAGGAAGAATGGAAAGCGCAGGTCGAGGCCAACAAGATCATGCGCCGCAGCGACAACCCGATCCCCATCGACGGCCTGTGCGTGCGGGTCGGCGCGATGCGCTGCCATTCGCAGGCCTTGACCATCAAGCTGACGAAAGACGTGCCGCTGGCCGACATCGGCAGCCTGATCGCCGAGCACAACCAGTGGGTAAAAGTGGTACCGAACGACCGCGAGATCACCATGCGCGAACTCACGCCAGCCGCTGTCACCGGCACGCTGACCGTGCCGATCGGCCGGATGCGCAAGCTCAACATGGGGCCGCAATACCTGACTGCGTTTACGGTGGGCGACCAGTTGCTGTGGGGTGCTGCCGAGCCGCTGCGCCGCATGCTGCGGATACTGCTGGAAGCCTGAATGCAAAAGGATTGATTGCACAGGGTATGGCTTGGTGCGATTGTTGCATTAAAGATATGGGGCTGCTGGGCCGTCAATAAAGACGTCAAGGATTCAACAGCTTCGTCAAACGGGGCGAATAGGGAGAAACGGGATGAAATTGAAGCGCTTCACCATCCATCTGGTGGCTGCTGGTCTGATTGCCGCGCCGCTGATGGCGAACGCTGCCGGACTGGGTAAGCTGTCAGTCACCTCGGCGCTAGGTCAGCCACTGGCAGCGGAAATCGAGCTGTTCGCGGCGGACAAGGCCGAACTCGACAGCCTTCAGGCTAATCTCGCTTCCGACCAGGCGTTTCGCGATGCGCGCGTCGATTACACGCCGGTTTTGTCTTCCATCCGGTTTGCCGTCGAAAAACGGCCCAACGGCAAGGCCGTGCTGAAAGTCACTTCCAGCCGTCCGGTCAACGATCCCTTCATCGACATGCTGGTCGAACTGAACTGGGCGTCAGGGCGTTTGGTGCGTGAGTACACCATGCTGCTCGATCCACCCGGTATGGTCCAGCCGCAAACAGTCGCGCCTGTGGCTGCTGTGACGCCCGCCCAGACGGTCGCCGCCAAGCCTGTTCCCGCTCAAGATCCTGCACCTGTGGAGGCCCCGGAAGTTGCAACGAAGAGCAAACCTGCCCCGGCTCCGGAAGTTGCAACGAAGAGCAAACCTGCCCCGGCTCCCAAGGCTGCTGCGCCGGATCGGGTGAAGGTCAAGCGGGGCGATACCCTGATCGGGATTGCCCAGAAAGTGCGGCCGCAAGGCGTGAGCCTGGAGCAGACGCTGCTGGGCTTGTACCGGGAGAACGCGGAGGCGTTCAATGGCAACATGAACCGCCTGAAGGCGGGCAAGACGCTTGACGTACCCATGGCCGACCGCGTGGCGGCCATTACCCAAAAAGAGGCGGTTCGCGAGATCAAGCTTCAGGCCGCCGACTGGCGCGCCTATCGGCAGAAACTGGCAGGTGCCGTCATGGCTGCGCCAGAGGCCGCACCCGGCCAGGCCAGCAGCGGCAAGATTACGTCGAAGGTTGAAGATCAGGCCAAGCCTGCTCCCGGAGCGCAGCAGGATGTGCTGAAGCTGTCCAAGGTGACGCCGCCCACGCCAGCCAAGGTGGACGAGGCGCGCGCCCTGAAAGACAAACTGCGGGTGCAGGAAGAAGATGCGACTGCGCGTGAAAAGGCGCTGCAGGAATCCGGCCAGCGCGTGGCCCTGCTGGAAAAGCAGATTCAGGACATGCAGAAACTGGTCGAAATAAAGGAAAAGGCCGGCGCCGAGGTGCCTGCCCCTGCTGTCCCCGCGCCCGCACCGGTTGCGCCGGCGGTGACGCCGCCTCCGGTCGTCCCCAAACCCGCGACAAACTGGTACGACCCGCTTCTCGCCAACCCGATGTACTGGGGCGGTGGCCTTGCTGCGCTGGGTCTGGGCGGCGTGCTGTGGTGGATGATGACCGGCGGCGGCCGTCGACGCAAGTCGGCAGGTCCGGTGCTGGATGACAGCATCATGAGCGGCGGCGACGTGCGTCCGAACACCGTGATGGGTGCTGCATCAGGCGGGAGCGTCAACACCGGCGATACATCTTTCCTGACCGATTTCAGCCAGGCCGGTCTGGGGACGATCGATACCCACGACGTCGACCCCATTGCCGAAGCCGAGGTCTACATGGCCTATGGGCGCGATGCCCAGGCCGAGGAAATCCTCAAGGAAGCGATCGGCAAGCACCCCGAGCGCCACGAAATTCGAGTCAAGTTGCTGGAGATTTACGCGGCTCGGCGCAACACGACAGCGTTCGAGTCCGTTGCGAAGGATCTTCAAGCCGCGCTGGAAGGCAAACCGGACCCATTGTGGGACAAGGCCTGCGAGATGGGCCGCAGCATCGACCCCACCAACCCGCTGTATGGCGGCGTGCAGGCGAGCCCCGCGCCCGCAGCACACGCAGCGGCGACCGTGGCCGCTACGGCTGCAATCGCCGGAGGCGCGGTTGGTTTTGCGGACGAGCCACCCGAGCTTGTGCTTGACGAACAGCCCGAACCCGGGCCGGAACCTGCAATGGCGTCCGAGCCAGCGCAGGACAGCATGGCCTACCCCGATCCTGTCAGTGTGAACACCACGATGGAATTCGAGTCGGCAGGGCAGGTGCTTAATTTTGACGCCCCACCCGCCGTCGAAAAGCCCGAAGTTTTGGAAGATAGCGCGGATCAGAGTCTTGATTTCGAACTTCCCGAACTTGATCTGCCCGCGTCCGATGATCTGCTGAACCTGGATCTCGGTCTGGAAGAAGACGATGGTCCGGACAGCAAGTTTGATTTTAGCGGCCTGGATCTTGATTTGGGCGATGCTGGCGGCAATGACCTGGAAATGGACGAGGTGGGAACCAAGCTGGATCTTGCCCGCGCCTATGTTGAAATGGGCGACAAGGAAGGCGCGCGTGAAATCCTCAACGAAGTGTTGGCCGAAGGCAGCGACAGGCAGAAATCCGACGCAAAAGGCATTTTGAGTTCGCTCGCCTAAGGCGTGGCAGGATGCCCGCATCCTGCTGCCCGCATCCTTTTATGGTGCGGATGGGCGGTGGCGGTGGAATGCGCCGCACTTCCCCAGCTTGCTTTTCTGGCCGTCGCCATCGCGACGGCCTTTCTGTTTGTGCCGGCCCGCCAGGAAGGCTGGCGCCTGTTGCGGCGCACCCGCTGGTTGATGGGGGTGCTGCTCCTGACCTATGCACTGACCCTGCCGGGTACCCCATTGTGGCCATCGCTGGCATGGGCAAGCCCCAGTCTGGAAGGTCTTCAGCAGGGCGGGGTGCGGGTGGGAAGGTTGGTGCTGATGCTGGTCGGACTGGCTGTTCTGCTGGCCTATACGCCGCGTTCCCGACTGATCTATGGTCTTTACGTTCTGGTTTGGCCGCTGACCTGGATCGGCTTTGATCGTCGCGCTTTTGTCGTGCGCCTGGGGTTGACCCTGGATTATGTCGAGAACGCCCCCAGGCCTGCCCGCTGGCTGGATGCGCTGCGCGCGCCACCGCCCGCCACCGGCCCCGCCACCCATGCCCTGCATGCCGAACGTTGGCAAGCCTGCGACAGTGCCGTCATACTTGCAGGCTTGCTGGTGGTGTTGATCGTTCTGACATGAGGCCAGGCTGAAGTGAGAATCGTGCTGGGATTTGAATATTGCGGCGTCGGCTTTTGTGGCTGGCAGTCGCAGTTGCAGGGGTGTGGTGTGCAGGATGCGCTGGAGGCCGCGGTGTCGGTGATCGCGGGCGCGAAAACGCGCGTGACAGCGGCGGGCCGGACCGATACGGGCGTACATGCGGCATTCCAGGTCGCACACTTTGACACCGCCACCCAGCGACCGCTGACTGCCTGGGTGCGTGGCGTCAACAGCCACCTGCCGCCGGGGGTGGCAGTTCAGTGGGCGCGCCAAGTCGGCGACGATTTTCATTCGCGGTTCGACGCCAACCAGCGCGGCTACCGCTATGTGTTGCTGAATCATCCCGTGCGCCCCGGCTTGAACCACGGCCTGGTTGGCTGGCATCACCGTCCGCTCGATGCCGATGCGATGAATGCGGCAGCTGCGCATCTGATCGGGCGGCATGATTTTTCCGCATTTCGCGCAGCCGAATGCCAGGCCAAATCGCCGGTCAAGGACTTGCGTCTGGCGCAGATCGAGCGCCGAGGCGACTATCTGTTGTGCGATTTCCGGGCGGATGGCTTCCTGCACCACATGGTGCGCAACCTCATGGGCTGCCTGATTCAGGTCGGCGCGGGCATCCAGTCGCCTGCGTGGGCGCATGACATGCTTGAAAGCCGTGATCGATCGCTCGGCGCGCCCACCTTCGACGCGGCAGGGCTGTATCTCACCCACATCCGGTATCCTGCGCACTTTGGCTTGCCGGAAACCTCAGAACGATGGCTGTTCGCGTAAAAATCTGCGGCATCACCCGATTACAGGATCTGCACGCTGCCTGCGACGCTGGGGCGGATGCGCTGGGCTTTGTGTTTTATAAGAAAAGCCCGCGCCACGTGACTATTGCGGCCGCGGCCGAGTTGGTACGCGCGCTGCCCCCCTTTGTGCAATCGGTCGGCCTGTTCGTGAACGCCGAGCCCGCGTTGATTGAAGCCGTCCTGCGGGACGTGCCGCTCGACCTGCTGCAATTCCATGGCGACGAAACCTCCGCCGACTGCATGCGGTTCGGAAGACCTTACATCAAGGCGGTGCGCGTCAAGGCGGACACGGATTTGCTAAAATACGCGGCTGACTTTGATGCCGCGCGCGGCTTGCTGCTCGACGCCTATGTTCCAGGCGTTCCGGGCGGCACCGGGGAACGCTTCGACTGGCGCCTGATTCCGGCGAACCTGCCCAAGCCTGTCGTGTTGTCCGGCGGGCTTGCGCCGGACAATGTTGCCGAGGCGGTCCAGCGCGTTCGACCCTGGGCGGTGGATGTGTCCTCTGGCGTCGAGGCCTCCAAAGGCATCAAAGACCCGCACCAAGTTGCGCAATTCATTGCGAAAGCGAAAGCAGCATGAAACTGACTGATCTCCCCGATTCACACGGCCACTTCGGCCCTTATGGCGGTATTTTTGTCGCCGAAACCCTGATGGCTGCGCTGGAAGAACTTCGCGTCGAATACGACCGCGCGCGCAACGATCCTGACTTCATGGCCGAATTCGAATATGAGCTGAAGCATTATGTCGGCCGGCCCAGCCCCATTTATCACGCCAAGCGCCTGAGTGAACAATACGGCGGCGCGCAGATCTACCTCAAGCGCGAAGACCTCAATCACACCGGCGCGCACAAGATCAACAACACCATCGGCCAGGCGATTTTGGCGCGGCGCATGGGTAAAAAGCGCGTGATCGCCGAAACCGGCGCGGGCCAGCATGGCGTCGCCTCGGCCACCGTCGCCGCGCGCTACGGCATGGAATGCGTGGTGTACATGGGCGCGGAGGATGTCCAGCGTCAGGCACCCAACGTGTTCCGCATGAAGCTGCTGGGCGCGACCGTGGTGCCGGTGTCGTCAGGCTCCAAAACCTTGAAGGATGCGCTGAATGAAGCGATGCGCGACTGGGTCACCAATGTCGAATCGACTTTCTACATCCTCGGCACCGCCGCCGGACCGCATCCGTATCCCATGCTGGTGCGGGACTTCCAGTGTGTGATCGGTCGCGAATCCATCGTGCAGATGGACGAACTCGCTGGCCGCCAGCCAGATGCCATCATCGCCTGCGTCGGCGGCGGATCGAATGCCATCGGGATATTCCATCCCTACATTCCGTTCGACGGCGTGCGCCTGATCGGCGTCGAAGCGGGCGGCTCCGGCATCGCCAGTGGCAAGCACGCGGCACCGCTGTCAGCCGGCACGCCAGGCGTGTTGCATGGTTTCCGCAGCTATCTGATGCAGAACGAAGACGGCCAGATCATTGAAACCCATTCGGTTTCCGCCGGCCTCGACTATCCCGGCGTCGGCCCCGAGCACAGCTGGCTCAAGGACGCTGGCCGCGCCGAATACGTCGCCATCAACGACGACGAAGCCATGGCCGCCTTCCATGACCTGTGCCGGCTCGAAGGGATCATCCCCGCGCTCGAATCCAGCCACGCCGTCGCCCATGCCAAAAAACTCGCGCCGACCCTGGGCAAGGACCAGATCATTCTGGTCAACCTGTCCGGACGTGGCGACAAGGATATCGACACCGTGGCGAAGGTGTCGGGGATTTCACTGTAAAGATGGCTATTCCCGATTTCCAAAGCGTTTTCATGCCGCTTCTGAAAGCCTGCGCGGATGGTCAGGAGCATACCAAGCAGGAACTTCTGCCGTTGCTGGCTAAGCAGTTTGGACTGACTGAGGCGGAGCTTTCAATCAAGATTGCAAGCGGTGGGGCAAGATTGTTCGATAACCGTGTGGGCTGGGCAACGAGTTATCTTAAGCAGAGGGGGTTGATCGAGAACTTGCGTCGCGGAGTTTACAGAATTACAAATCGCGGAATGCAGGTTTTGAAAGAGAATCCACAGCCCTTGAATGTGAGGTACCTGAAACGCTTTCCAGAGTTTGTGGTTTTCAATGCGGGCAGACCCAAGGATGAGAATAAGTTTGTTGAGTTGGCTTCGATCAGTCCTGAAACCCCAGACGAACTGATTGCCGGTGGCTACAAGCAATTACGCGAGGCACTGGCGATCGAGTTGCTGGATCGAATCAAAAGGGTCAGTTCCTCCCGATTTGAAGAATTGGTCGTCGAACTGCTGCTGAAAATGGGGTATGGCGGCACGCAGGAAGATGCGGGACGCGTAGTTGGGAAAAGCGGTGATGGCGGCATCGACGGCATCATCAATGAAGACAGGTTGGGATTGGATGTGATCTATATTCAGGCCAAGCGCTGGGAAGCCGATGTCGGTCGCCCTGAAATCCAGAAATTCGTTGGCGCACTGGCGGGTAACAAGGCCAGCAAAGGCGTCTTCATCACCAGCTCGGGGTTTTCCAAAGGCGCGATGGACTATGCGTCGCAAGTGAATCACCGGGTTGTACTGATCGACGGCCCCATGTTGGCAGAGTTGATGATGGACCACGATCTGGGCGTTTCCACCAAAGAGGTTTATACGGTGAAGCGCTTGGATACGGATTATTTTGAAGAAGACTGATTTTAGATTGAGTACGCCATGAGCCGAATCGGCCAGATTTTTACCGCGCTGAAGGCGCACAATCAAAAAGCCCTGATCCCTTTCATCACCGCCGGCGATCCCGGAAAGGATCTGACGGTGCCTTTGATGCACGGACTGGTGGAGGCCGGGGCGGATATTATCGAGCTGGGGGTGCCGTTTTCCGACCCGATGGCCGATGGCCCGGTGATTCAGCGGGCGTCGGAAAGGGCGCTGGCAAACCAGGTTGGCCTCAGGGACGTGCTGGCGATGACGGCGGAGTTCCGCAAGACCAATACGACTACGCCGGTGGTCTTGATGGGGTATGCCAATCCGGTCGAGCACATGGGATACGAAACGTTTGCCCAGGCTGCAAAAGAAGCCGGGGTGGACGGGGTGCTGACGGTGGACATCCCGCCGGAGGAGTCCCACGGCGTAGCCGATGTGTTCAAGTCGGCCGGGCTTGATCCGATTTTCCTGCTGTCCCCAACGACACCCGAATCACGGGTGGAGCAGGTGGCGGCTGCGGCAGGTGGTTTCATTTATTATGTGTCGCTCAAAGGGGTGACAGGTTCGGCAAACCTGGACACCGACGAGGTGGCGCGCAACATCGCCATGATCCGCCGCCACTGTGAACTGCCGGTGGGCGTGGGGTTTGGCATTCGCGACGCGGCGACCGCCGAAGCGATGGCTCGCATTGCCGATGCAGTGGTGGTGGGCAGCCGCATCGTGAACGAGATTGAAACATCGCCCCGGAATGAAGTGGTTAATCGCGTCAAGGCGCTGGTAGCGGATCTGCGCCGGGGTGTGGATGCGGCGACACATAGTGGAGACACAAAATGAGCTGGTTCCAGAAAATCCTGCCGCCGAAAATCAAGCGGCGTGCACTGGCCGATAAAAAGTCCATGCCCGAGGGGCTGTGGGCGAAGTGTCCGGCCTGCAACGAGGTGCTCTACCGTGCCGACCTGGAGAGCAATCAGGACGTGTGCCCGAAATGCGGCCACCATCATCGCGTCGGCGCGCGCAGGCGGATTGCCATGCTGCTGGATCAAGAGGGACAACATGAGATCGGTGCCCAGGTGACGCCACTCGACCCCTTGAAATTCAAGGATGGGAAAAAATACCCCGATCGTCTGAAAGAGGCCCAGGCCGCCACCTCGGAAACCGATGCGCTGGTGGTGGTGAGCGGCAGCATCAAGGCCGTGCCGGTGGTGGTGGCAGCATTCGAATTCAAGTTCATGGGCGGGTCGATGGGCTCGGTGGTGGGCGAGCGGTTTGTCCAGGGGGTGGAAGCGGCGATCGAGTCGAATTCGGCCTTTGTCTGCTTTTCCGCCAGCGGCGGCGCGCGTATGCAGGAAGGCCTGTTTTCGCTGATGCAAATGGCAAAGACCTCGGCTGCGTTGACGCTGCTGTCACGTAATCGCCTGCCTTTTATTTCGGTGCTGACCGACCCCACCATGGGGGGCGTGTCTGCGAGCTTTGCCATGCTGGGCGACCTGATCATTGCGGAGCCGAACGCCCTGATCGGTTTTGCGGGCCCGAGGGTGATCGAGCAGACGGTGCGGGAGACCTTGCCGGAAGGATTTCAGCGGTCCGAGTTCCTGCTCGGCAAGGGCGCGGTCGACCGCATTATCGATCGTCGCCAGATGCGGGATGAATTCGCCACCACCCTGTCGATGATGATGGGGCGACCTGCGCTTGCCGCCTAGCCTGTCGCTGGCCGACTGGCTGGCGCGGCTGGAGCGGCTGCATCCCAGTGCCATCGAGTTGGGGCTGGATCGGGTGCGCCGGGTCAAGGACGCCATGGGGCTGGCACCGGACTTTCCGCTGATCATCGTTGGCGGTACCAATGGCAAGGGCTCTACCTGCGCGTATCTGGAAGCGATTCTCGGCGCGGCCGGCTACCGGACCGGTCTCTACACTTCGCCTCACCTGCTGCATTACAACGAGCGCGTGCGGATCGCCGGTCGGAGTGCTTCCGATGCCGAACTGGTCCACGCGTTTGAGCGCGTCGATGCCGCGCGCGGCGACACGTCGCTGACCTATTTCGAATTCGGCACGCTGGGCGCGATGGCGCAGTTCATCGAGGCTGCAGTCGATGTGGCCATCCTCGAAGTCGGCCTCGGCGGACGGCTCGATGCCGTCAACGTGTTCGACGCCGATGCTGCCATCGTCACCAGCGTCGATCTCGACCACATGGACTATCTGGGGGACACCCGCGAGAAAATCGGGTTTGAAAAGGCCGGCATCTACCGTGCGGGCCGACCTGCCATCTGCTCGGATCCAGTGCCACCCGTCAGCCTGGTCGAGCATGCCCGGAAAATTGGCGCCAGACTGCACTGTATCGACCGGGAGTTTTCTATCCTGCGCGAAGGGGACGTGTGGACCTTTCGGGGGCAGGACACGTTCTTGCCTGCGTTACCGCTCCCCACCATGGCCGGTTCATGCCAGTTGCGCAACGCAGCCGGCGCGCTGGCTGCGCTGGCGACCCTGACCGAGCGGCTGCCGGCGAATGAAAAGGCAGTTCGGCAGGGACTGGTGGCAGCACAGGTGCCGGGTCGATTCCAGCGGGTTTCCCGATCGCCTGACATCATCCTGGACGTGGCACACAATCCGGAAGCCGCCCGCGCGCTGGCGGCCACCTTGCGGGAACAGCCTGTTGCAGGGAGGACGCTGGCTGTGGTGGGGATGCTGGCCGACAAGGACGCGTCGGCGGTGTTCGCCGCCTTGTCTGATGAGATCGATGCGTGGTGGACGTGCACCCCGGTTTCGCCGCGCGCGCGCGCGGCATCGGCATTGGCGGACATTTTGCGTTCCAGTCTGGGCAGCGTGGCCGTGACGGTGCAGCCGGATGTGAACGCTGCGCTTGCAGAGGCGCGAAGCACAGCCCGCGATGGTGATAGAATTCTTGTCTTCGGTTCGTTCCTTACCGTTGCCGCCGTACTCGACCATGCCGCTACCCAGCAATGAAAATGATCTTAAACGCCGCGCCCGTCGCCGACTGATTGGTGCGGTTGCGCTGACCCTGCTGGCCGTGATCGTGTTGCCGCTGTTGCTGGAGGACGAGCCTCCACCGGGCAGTTCGCTCGAAGTTAAAATGCTGACCCCGCCCCCCGTGGATGAGCCTATCGTGGCCGTTGCGCCCGCGTTGTCCGCAGCGCCCGAGGTGGCGGAGCCGGAGGCGCTGCCTGTCCCGGACCCCGCGCCCGAAACCGAACCGCCCAAGCCGGTCGTTGCTGAGCCGGCGCCCAAACCTGAACCTGCCAAACCGGCACCCAAACCCGAGGTCAAGCCGGTTGCCAAGCCGGTCGCCAAGCCTGCTCCACTCCCCGCGCCTCCTGCAAAAGAAGCCAAGCCTGCTGAGGCTGGCGAAGCGTTTGTGGTGCAATTGGCGGCTCTGTCCAACATAGCCAAGGCGGATGAACTGAAGGCGCGTGCCGCCCAACTCGGGTTGCCGGCTTACACCGACAAGGCTGGAAAACTGACGCGCGTGCGGGTGGGACCCTTCCCGACGCGCGAGGCGGCGATGGCCGCCGCGGTGAAACTGGCCGCGAAAGGTATGCCCAGCCAAGTCCTGTCGCAATGAGCTTGCTGGATATCATCGTGTTGCTGGTGCTGGTGCTGACCGTGGTGCGCGGATTGATGCGCGGCATGGTCGATACGCTGTTTTCGCTCGCTGCCTGGGTACTCGCATTCCTCCTGGGGAAGTGGGGTGCCTCCCTGGTGGCGCCGCTGTTGCCAATTGGCGTCGAGAATCCCGCGATTCGATATTTTGCGGGCTTCGTGGTGATTTTTCTGGGCGTGCTGATCGGTGTGCTGTTGTTGGGGCATGCGTTGGCATCGGCAATCAAGGCAGTCGGGCTGGGTAGTGCAGACAAGTTGCTGGGTGGGGTGATGGGGTTGACCAAGGGGGTGGTGATTCTGGTGGGGCTGACCGTTGCCGCCGGATTGACTTCATTGCCCAGAACCGAGTTCTGGCAGCAGGCTGCGACGTCGGGCAGCCTGCAGGCGATGGCGCAGCGTGCCTTGCCTTTACTCCCGGCAGATATGGCGAGATACGTTCGCTTTGAATAATTTTTGGAATGGGTGCACAGCATGTGCGGGGTAATCGGAGTCGTCGCCAATACGGCAGTAAATCAGCTTTTGTATGATGGGCTGATGGTATTGCAGCATCGCGGCCAGGATGCAGCCGGGATCGTGACGGCAGAAGAAAGCCGTTTCCACATGCACAAGGAGCCGGGTCTGGCGCGAGACGTGTTCCGCACCCGCGACATGCGCAACCTGCTGGGCAATATCGGGGTCGCGCATGTTCGCTATCCCACCGCGGGCAGCGCATCGTCGTCGGCCGAATCGCAGCCGTTTTACGTGAATTCCCCGTACGGCATCGTGCTGGGACACAACGGCAACCTCACCAACACCCACGAGCTACAGGAATCGCTGTTCCGCGCCGACTTGCGTCACGTCAACACCAACTCGGATTCCGAGGTGTTGTTGAACGTGCTGGCACATGAGTTGCAGGTACGCGCTTCGGGGCGGCAGTTGAGCCTGGACACGATTTTTGGTGCGGTGGCAGGCGTGCATGCCCGCTGCAAGGGCGCCTACGCGGTGACCGCGATCATCGCCGGCTACGGCTTGCTGGCTTTTCGCGACCCGCACGGGATTCGCCCGCTGGTGATCGGTGTCAACGACCAGGTCACCCCGCACGAATACATGGTTGCATCGGAAAGCGTGGCGATCGACACGCTGGGATTCCGCCTGCTGCGCGACGTGGCGCCTGGTGAAGCAGTGTTCATCGATTTTCAGCGCCAGTTGCATAGCCGGATTTGCAGTGAAAAAGCCGTTCTGAACCCCTGCATTTTCGAATACGTCTATCTCGCTCGTCCGGACTCGGTGATGGATGGCATCTCGGTCTACAGTACCCGCCTGGCCATGGGCGTGTCGCTGGCCGAAAAGATTCGCCGCGAGTTTTCCCATCTCAAGATCGACGTGGTGATCCCGATTCCCGACACCAGCCGGCCATCTGCACTGCAACTGGCGAACCATCTCAACGTGCCCTACCGGGAAGGCTTCATCAAGAACCGCTATATCGGCCGGACTTTCATCATGCCCGGTCAGGCGTTGCGCAAGAAGTCGGTGCGGCAGAAGCTCAATGCCGTCTCCGAGGAGTTCAAGGGCAAGAACGTGTTGCTGGTCGACGATTCGATCGTGCGGGGCACGACCAGCCGGGAGATCGTGCAGATGGCGCGTGATGCAGGCGCGGAAAAGGTCTATTTTGCGTCCGCCTCGCCGCCGGTGCGTTTCTCCAACGTGTACGGTATCGACATGCCGACGCGCAATGAACTGATCGCCAGCAGCCGAACCGATTCGGAAATAGCGATTGAAATCGGCTGCGATGCCCTGATTTACCAGGATATCGACGCCATGGTCGACGTGGTTCGAGCGGGTAATCCGTCGATTCCGGATTTCGACACGTCGTGCTTTGACGGGCGCTACATCACCGGCGACGTGACGCCGGAATACCTTAACTATATTGAAGCCGTGCGCAACGGCGATACTCCGCCGCCGTCTGCATTGTCCTCCCAGCAACTCGATCTTAATCTAGCGACGAAGCGTTGACCGCAGGGCGTGCCAGCCATCCCGAATTCTGATCTGGAATAAAGCATGAACGACGAATACGACATCGACACGCTGGCTGTGCGGGCAGGCACCGTTCGCAGCCAGTTCAACGAGCACTCGGAGGCGATGTTCCTCACCTCCAGTTTCATATTCGGTAGCGCCGCGGAAGCCGCTGCGCGTTTCAAGGGCGAGCAGCCCGGACCGATCTACGCGCGCTTCACCAACCCGACCGTCAACATGATGGAAGAACGTCTGGCCGCTCTCGAAGGGGCCGAGCGCTGCGTGGCGTTTGCTTCCGGAATGGCGGCGATCCTGGCCACGGTGATGGGGCTGATGAAGGCAGGTGAGCACATCGTCGCATCGCGCTCGATTTTCGGCTCGACTGTGCAATTATTCAGCAACATCCTGGGCCGTTTCGGCATCGAGACGACCTATGTGTCGCCGACCGACCCGGCGGAATGGCGCGCTGCAGTCAAGCCCAATACAAAGCTCTTCTTCGTCGAATCGCCGTCCAATCCGCTGACCGAAGTGAGTGACATTCGTGCGCTGGCGGCGATTGCGCATGAGTCGGACGTGTGGCTCGCGGTTGACAACTGTTTCTGTTCGCCGGCGCTGCAAAAGCCACTGGATCTGGGTGCCGATATCGTGATCCATTCCGCTACCAAGTATCTGGACGGGCAGGGCCGGGTGCTGGGAGGGGCCGTGCTGGGCAGCCAGGCCCTGATGGAAGGCGTCTACACATTCCTGCGGACTGCCGGGCCGACGCTGTCGGCGTTTAACGCCTGGATCATTCTGAAGGGCATGGAGACGTTGTCGTTACGCATGGATGCGCATTCACGCAACGCATTGGCGCTGGCGCAATGGCTGGAAGCGCAGCCGCAGGTTGCGCGCGTGCTCTATCCCGGCTTGCCGTCGCATCCGCAGCATGCGATGGCGATGGCGCAGCAGAAAACCGGCGGCGGCATTGTTGCCTTCGATCTCAAGGGGGGCAAGGATGCGGCATGGAAACTGATCGACGCGACCCGCATGCTGTCGATTACCGCGAACCTGGGCGATACCCGCACCACGATCACCCACCCGGCCACGACTACGCACAGCCGGATGACGCCGGAGCAGCGCGATGCGGCAGGCATCGGCGACGGTCTCGTGCGCATCGCGGTGGGGCTGGAATCGGTGGCTGATATCCGGGCCGATCTGGCGCGCGGGTTGGCGGGATAAATCGGGGGGCACTCCATCCCGGGGCGCATGGCCCCCTATAACGGTTCCACCCTCAGCGCGCAGCCGGCTGCGTCGCATACAACATAGCCCCAGCGGGCATACCAGTCCGGCACTACCCAGCGTTCATGCTCATGTCCATCGAGTGAATGAATATGCTGCGCAGGTCGATGCGTGTGGCCGTGAATCAGGCGGTCCGCATGCTGATCGCGTAGGGCATCGGCGACGGCATTGTCATTCACATCCATGATGTCGGTTGGTTTGCTTGCCTTGGCGGACTGACTGCCCGCGCGTGCCTGGCGTGCGATGCGCTGGCGCAAGGATCGGGGCAGGTAACGCAGGAGCATGATCGTAATCGGATGCCGTACCCTGCGCCGAAAGCTTTGATAAGCCGTGTCATCGGTACACAGTGTGTCGCCGTGCATCAGCAACGTCGCCACGCCATAAAGATCGACTCGCGCAGGATCGCATAACAGGGTCATGCCGGACCGTGCAGCATAGCGTTGGGCCAGCATGAAATCCCGGTTGCCATGCATGAAATACACAGGTGTCCCTGATGCAACCAGGGACTTTAGCCTGAGGGCGGTATCGTGAGCGACCTGCTCGTCATGATCGTCTCCGATCCAGGCTTCGAACAGGTCGCCCAGGATATAGAGTGCATCGGCACCGACTGCCTCCGTTTCCAGAAAACGAAAAAAACGCCCGGTGGAATCCGGGCGTTCGTCGGTCAGGTGCAGGTCGGCTACAAAAAAGGTGCGGCCTGTTTTCGCGGTCGTGTTCAGACTCGCCAATTCCGTCAGACGATTTCGGCTTTGGTGATGACGACGTCTTCCTGCGGAACATCCTGGTGCCCCGCACGGCTGCCGGTCTTCACTTTCTTGATCTTGTCGACCACGTCCATGCCCTCGACCACCTTGCCGAATACGGCATAGCCGTAACCCTGTGGGGTGGGGGCAGTGAAGTTGAGGAAGCTGTTGTTGGCAATGTTGATGAAGAACTGCGCGGTCGCCGAATTGGGATCGGGCGTGCGTGCCATGGCGATGGTGTAGGCCTCGTTCTTGAGACCGTTGGCAGCTTCATTCTCGATCGTGGCGCGGGTGGGTTTCTGTGTCATGCCGGGCTCGAAGCCGCCCCCCTGGATCATGAAGCCGTCAATGACGCGGTGAAAAATGGTGCCGTCGAAAAAACCGTCACGTACGTACTGAAGGAAGTTTTCCACCGTTTTCGGTGCCTTTTCGGCATCGAGTTCGAGCGTGATCACGCCGTGGTTGGTGTGCAGGTTGACCATGAATGTCCTTGATGTGTTTAAAGAGAAGTTTCGTGAATGATTTTCCAGTGGCCGTTTTCGCGGCTCCAGAACTGGCGTTTAACGGTCTGATCGCTGAGATTGCTGCTCCGGTAGTCCTGGACGAAGCTGATCAGCGCGAAATCCTGGCGCTCGGGGTAGAGCATCAGGCTGACCTTGCTGAGGCCAACCTTGATCCATGATTTTCTGGCGTTGATCTTATGCTTGCTGGCGCCAAAAGCGCGAAAATCCTGAGAGCCTGTGCGGAACGATGTGCTGTAGTGGTCGAGCAAACGCGAGGTGTCGAGGCTTTCCCAGTCCTGACGCCACCGGTCAAGCGCCGCGGCCAGATCGTTGCGGCGCGCATCCAGGGCGGGGTAGGCAACCCATTCGACTGCTTCGGCGATGATGACGGGCGTTTTGCCATTCTGAACGTACTGGCTTAGCCGGGTCAGATCGTCATTTGCCAGCACCACGCAACCTTCGCTGGCAAGCGGCGTGCGCGCGTAGGTGTTGCTCGGACTGCCGTGGATCCAGATGCCGTGTCCGTTGCGACCCTGGCGAGTGTCCCATTCGTTCGGGTAGGACAGGGTGAAAGCGCCGCTGCCGTAAAAGTCGGTCAGTTCGCGCGCCGGCTTGAAGCCGGATATCGTATAAATGCCGATGGGCGTGCGATTGTCGCCTTCCTTCTGCTTCCCGGCGCCGGCCTTGCCAATGGTGGCGTAGAAGTCGGCAACGCGTACCGGCAGGCCGGCGCGGTTCTCGTAGACGTACAGCCGCGAACGACTCGCGTCCACGACCACCGCATGGCGATAGCTGTCGTCCAGGTTCAGCAGATAGACCGGCACCTTGTCGTTGGGCTGCTCGGTGAGGGCACGCACGCGCTGTCGTGCCTCGTCACGCAGCTGCTGGACCTCGGGATTGCGCGCATGGCCGGTATTGCCAAGTGTATCCAGCGGCTTCGCACGCGCCAGCAGCAGATCGCCCTTGACCAGTTGGGCCAGCCGGAAATTCGGATGCTGCCGGGTCAACTGGTCGACCGTCGTCAGCGCATCCGGCATCCGGCTTTCCGACACTGCCAGCAGGCTGTTTGCCAGCTGGCGGTCGGCATCCTCGCCCGCTGCATGGAGCGCGGATGAGGCGAGCAACAGACTGAGGATGAGATGACGCATGGCTTATCGGGTGGTCTCGCCGACGATGCGCCATTCGCCATTCTTCAGCGCCAGCTCCAGCGTTTTGGTGACGGTGGAACTGAGGCGGTCGGACCGGTAAGCCTGGCGGAAAGTGGCCTTGGCCGTGTCGCCCTGCTGGTCGACTTTCAAGTCGCTGATCTGCACGTCAATGTGCTTGGGGCCACCGACGCGGGCGCGGCGCTGGGCTTCCCAGGCTGAACGCGACATGCCGCTGGCGGCAAAGTCACCGGCATAGGCGGCCAGATAGGCATTGACGTCACGATTGGACCAGGCCTGGGCCCAGTTGGTGATGGCGGCTTCAATACCGGTATTCGCTGCGGCGGGCTTGCTGGCCACAGGACGGGCCACGACGGGGGCCGCTTCAACCCTGGACGCTGTGACAACCGGCTTGGCAGCTGCAGGTTTGCGCGTGGGGTTGCCGCCCATCATGTCCTTGATCAGGGCGAGCTTGGTTTGCGCAGTGGCATTCTTGCTGTCGAGCGAAAGCGCCTTGTCGTAGGCGATCGAAGCCATCTTGGCGTAGATGTCGCCCAGGTTCTCATGTGCGGTGGCGTAGCTGGGATGCGTGCGGATCGCCATTTCCAGCGCGTTCTTGGCCGCATCGTATTTGCTTTGCGAGGCGTACAGGACCGCCAGGTTGTTGTAGGGTTCGGGCAGTTCCGGGTAATCCTCTGTCAGGCCGGTGAAGAGGGTGATCGCATCGGTGGTCTTGCCCTGGTCGGCGAGAATCAGTCCCTTCAGGAAACGCCCCTGCGCATCCTTGGGATTCTTGGCGAGATAGCGGTTGGCGCGCTCAAGGGCGTCGGGCAGGTTACCTTTGCGGAACTGCTGGTTGATCTCCTGGATTTCGTTGGCCAGAACAGGCACGCTGGCAAGGACGAGGCCGGCGAGTAATGCAGCGAAAAATCGTGAGTAAGCCATGTGATATGCTCGGATCATCTTGGGAAGAACGCATTCTAACAACATCGACCCCGCTGAGACAGCCGCTTTGCCGCTTGATTCCCGCAAGTCCTCAATCTGCCCTTCGTTTGCCCGCCCCATGCTGCACATTTTCAACACCCTCACGCGTTCCAAGGAAGTCTTTGTCCCGATCACTCCCGGCGTCGTTCGCATGTATGTATGCGGCATGACGGTGTACGACTTGTGTCATCTTGGACATGCGCGGGTCTTCGTCGTGTTCGACATGGCCACGCGCTGGTTGCGCGCCAGCGGCTACCAGGTCGACTACGTCAGGAATATTACGGACATCGACGACAAAATCATTAAGCGTGCCGCAGAAAATGATGAGCCGCCGGCCAGGCTGACCGAGCGGTTCATTGCCGAAATGCATGCCGACGAACGCGCGCTGGGGGTGTTGCCGCCCGACCATGAGCCGCGCGCGACCGCGTATGTGGCGCAAATGCTCGGGATGATCGGTCAACTGGTTCGCAGCGAACTGGCCTATGCTGCGCCCAACGGCGACGTCTATTACAGCGTGCGGGCTTTTCCTGCATACGGTCGCCTGTCCGGCAAAAGCCTGGACGAGATGCGCGCAGGCGAGCGGGTGGAAATCGATCCCGGCAAGCGCGATCCGATGGATTTTGTGTTGTGGAAAGCCGCCAAACCGGGCGAACCGGCCTGGGACTCACCATGGGGGCCCGGACGACCGGGCTGGCACATTGAATGTTCGGCGATGAGCGCCGATTTGCTGGGCACGCATTTCGACATTCACGGCGGCGGACAGGATCTCCAATTTCCTCACCACGAGAACGAAATCGCCCAATCCGAGGGCGCGCATGGCTGCAAGTCGGTGAATTACTGGATGCACAACGGCTTTGTGCGGGTGGACAACGAGAAAATGTCCAAATCGCTGGGCAACTTCTTCACCATCCGCGAGGTGCTGAAGACCTACGATGCCGAGGTGGTGCGCTTTTTTATCCTGCGCGCGCATTACCGCAGCCCTTTGAACTATTCGGATGCCCATCTGGACGATGCTCGGGGCGCGCTGACGCGCCTGTATACCGCGCTGAAACATGCACCGATGGCGGAGGTCGGTCCGGACTGGGAACACCCGGCTGCGCAGCGTTTCCGTGCGGCGATGGACGATGACTTCAATACCCCGGAAGCCCTCGCCGTGTTGTTTGAACTGGCCACCGAAGCCAACCGGGGCGACCTGGCGTCTGCGCAGGCGCTCCGTAGTCTGGGTGGCGTGCTCGGATTGCTGCAGCGTCAAACGGACGATTTCCTGAAAGCCGGAGCAAACGCCGAGGGTATGCCGGAAACCGAGATTGAAGCCTTGATCGCGGCACGACAGACGGCACGCAAGGAACGGGATTTTGCCGAATCCGATCGGATACGAGAGGTATTGACCGCGGCGGGTATCGTGCTGGAGGACGGCGCGGGGGGGACGACCTGGCGTCGGGCCTGAAACCTGGCCGAGGCCGCGAACGACGGACATAAAAAAGGGACGGCCAAGCCGTCCCTTTTTCGTGTTGCCTGCCTGGATTACTGGGCGGGAGCAGCAGCGGGGGCGGGTGCCGGCAGGAACGCAGCCGGGTTGAACATCTGCAGCAACACGTTCGGGTCGAACGGGTTTGCGACGGCAGGTGCGCCTGCAACCGGGGCAGCGTAACCAGCGACCGGAGCCGTCATGCCGGCCAGCGGAGCGGTGTAGGTTGCCGGATTCATCCAGGTACCCCACGAACCGTAGGTGGCGGGATTCATCGAAGCGCCCAGCCAGTTGGTGTACATGGCGGGATTCAACGGTGCCGTCATCAGTTGCATGGAACGCGGGTCAAGCGGCGCCATCATCCACTTCAGGTACATGCCGGGGTTTGCGGTCTGCATCAGCATGTTGAGGGTGTTGGGGTCCAGGGGCGACATCATCCAGCGCATCATCTTGCCCGGCTCGAGCAGCTGGGTCATCAGTGCGGTGTAGAAGTTGGGGTCCATGGAAGCCGCCATCCACTTCATGTACATGTCAGGCTCGGCAAACGCCATGTAGTTGGTCATCATACGGGGGTCCAGCATGGTGCCCATCATGCGAGTCCAGTTTGCCGGGTCCATCATGCTGATGCCCATTTGAGAGTAGAAACCCGGCTCGGTCACGGCGTTGGCCCAGGGCACGAACACCTTCGGATCACGGTAAGCCGACATATTGCGGGTAAAGTCGGTCATGCGCTCCAGCCACTGCTGGCTGGTTTGAGGGGTGGCTGCTGCGGCCGCCGGGGCGGCTTCGGTGCCATTGGCAAAAGCGGCGGGGGCTGCGAGCAGGCTGAGGGCGATAACGAGAGATTTCACTTTCATGGACGGCTCCTTGTAAGAGTAAAAACAAACAACGCACAATCAAGATGTGTTTGTCAAATTATGATTTGTATAAGTATATTGTCAATATCAAATATAGAAATCTCGTCAGATTGACGAGATCATGACACGATGAATGCCAGTGCGATTGTTTATGTGGGAACTGTAAACTGGCGCCATCCTACGGGTTGGAGCGGGTTTTATCCTGACGACCTGCCCGAAGACTGGATGTTGTCTTATTACAACACCCAGTTCCAGGCGGTTTACCTTCCGGCATCGGTTTGGACGGCAGCTTCCGCAGCGACATGGGTGCAATGGCTGAACGATACCCAGGAAGGGTTCTGTTTTGTCCTTGAGCCAGACGACGCGGGGGGTGCCCCGCCTGCTTCGGAGCGTGTATTGATCGCGTCTCCAGCGTGGTTGGCAGACCATGTCTGGTGGCTGGATGAGGCCCCCGACATGCGCGCATTGGCCCAACGGTTGACCCGGCACGTGGCTGCAGGCACGCCCCTGTTCGTGTTCAGCCGCAGCGGCAATCTGGCCTTGCTGGGCCAGGTCAACAGTTTGCGGGAAGTCATGGGTTACTGAATTTGTGGCAAAAATGCCAATAACAGGGCGATGAGTTGTCTGTGCTTGGGTAAAATGGCACGGACTAACAAAAGCACAGGCCCGATTACTTGCAACACGAAAAGCTTGTCGAAATCGAAGATGTCGCATTTGGCTACGGTGCCCGGCCGGTTTTAAAGGGCGTCAACCTGACCGCCAGGCGGGGGCAGGTGGTAGCCATCATGGGCAGCAGCGGTTGCGGCAAAACCACACTTTTGCGACTGATTGGCGGTCAGGTTAAACCTGGCCAGGGCGTGGTGCGTGTGGCAGGCGAGTCGGTGGGCGAGCTTGATCAAACGGGTTTATATCGCTTGCGTCGCAGAATGGGCACGCTGTTTCAGTTTGGCGCGTTGTTCACCGATATGTCAGTGTTCGATAACGTCGCTTTCCAACTGCGTGAACATACCGACCTGCCGGAGGACGCAATTCGCGACCTGGTGCTGATGAAACTGCACGCGGTGGGCCTGCGCGGCGCGGCGCAACTGATGCCGTCCGAGTTGTCGGGGGGGATGGCGCGGCGGGTCGCGCTGGCACGTGCCATCGCGCTGGATCCCGACCTGGTGCTGTACGACGAGCCTTTCGCGGGGCTTGACCCCATCTCCCTGGGGGTGACCGGCAACCTGATTCGCCGGTTGACCGACACCCTCGGGCTGACGTCGCTGGTGGTGACTCACGATGTGCAGGAGTCGCTGAAAATCGTGGACTATGTCTATTTTGTGTCGGAGGGCGTCATCGTTGCAGAAGGCACAGCGGATGAAATTCGCGCGTCAGAACTGCCCTACGTCCACCAGTTCGTGCATGGCGAATCCGATGGTCCGGTGCCGTTCCATTATCCGGCGCCGGCCTACGACGACGACTTGCGTCTGGGGAAGATGAGTGCTTAAACACGCCATTGAACGCTTGGGCAGCCGCACGATACAAGGCGTCTGGCGCATCGGGTTTGCGACCCGCTTCTTCGTGGCGATTCTGCTGCATTCCGGGACTGCATTTCGCAGGTTTGGGCTGACGATCCGCGAGTTGTACTTTACCGGTGTGCAGTCGCTTATCATCATTCTGGTATCGGGCCTCTTCGTTGGCATGGTGCTTGGCCTGCAGGGCTACGAGACCTTGCAGACCTATGGGTCGGAAGAGGCGCTTGGCATTCTGGTGGCACTGTCGCTGGTGCGCGAACTGGGGCCGGTGGTGGCCGCCCTGCTGTTCGCCAGCCGTGCCGGCAGCGCGATCACCGCGGAAATCGGTCTGATGAAGGCGACCGAGCAACTGTCAGCAATGGAAATGATGGCGGTCGATCCGCTGGCGCGGGTGGTGGCGCCCCGCTTCTGGGCGGGCGTGATCTCGATGCCACTGTTGGCCGCGCTGTTTTCTGCCATGGGCATTTTTGGCGGTTATCTGGTGGGGGTGCAGCTGATCGGCGTGGACGAAGGCTCGTTCTGGTCGCAAATGCAGAACGCAGTGGATTTTGAGCAGGATATTTTGAATGGCGTGATCAAGAGCGTGGTGTTTGGCGTGGCCATCACCACCATCGCATTGTTCGAGGGCTATGATGCGCCGCCCACAGCTGAAGGCGTGTCGGGTGCGACAACCCGCACCGTGGTGACCTCCAGCCTGGCTGTGCTGGCGCTGGATTTTGTGTTGACTGCATTCATGTTCAGGGGGCTTGGCTAAATAATGAACAGAACCGTACTGGATCTCTGGGTGGGATTGTTTGTCATTGCGGGCCTGGCCGCGTTGCTGTTTCTGGCGCTCAAGGTGGGGAGCATGAACTCCGTCAAGGATTCGGAGAGCTATGAAATCGTGGCCCGTTTCGACAACATTGGCAGTCTTCGGCCCCGCGTCCCGGTCAAAAGCGCCGGAGTGGTGGTGGGCCGCGTGTCGGACATTTATTTTGACAACGAAACCTACGAGGCAGTTGTCAAACTGCGCCTGGACAAGCGCTATGCTTTTCCAAAGGATACTTCCGCGGCCATCATGACCTCGGGCCTGCTGGGCGAGCAGTATGTTGGCCTGGAGGCGGGTGGCGACAGCGTGAAACTGAAGGACAAGGATCGGGTTCTCATCACGCAGTCCGCCGTCGTGCTGGAAAACCTGATTGGACAATTCTTGTATGGCAAGGCCCAGGAAGGAGCGCCTGAATGAGTTTGAATCGTTTGATTCGAATGCTGCTGGCGGCCGGCGTGTTGCTGGCTGCACTGCCAGGTCAGGCCGACACCATCACCCTGAAACAGGCGGTGGAAATGAGCCTGGCGGCTGATCCGCGCATCAAGGAGCGCGAGCAGGTGATCGAAGCCGCGCGTGGCCTGCTCCAGGAAGCGCAGGCCAACAGTGGCTGGCGGATCAATGCCAATGCTTTTGTTGGTCTGGCCCCGGGGGTTGAAGGCGGGTTTTATCAAGGGGGGGCGTATTCATGCGCTGCGCCACAATGCACTCCACGCACCGACGGCGATAAGCTGGACCGCCTATCGGACTGGACGCACCTCGATTTTGCGTTGATCAAGCCGCTGTACACGTTTGGCAAGATCGAACGTTATGGCGAGGCGGCGCAGGGCAATGTCGACGTCAAGCGAGGCGAGCTCCGGCAGACGCGTGCCGATACGGTATACGACACCAAGCGCGCCTATTTCGGCTATCTCACTGCACGTGATGCACGCGTGTTCCTGGAGGATATGCAGATTCGTCTGAATCAGGCCATCGAATCGGTTGAACGCAACCTCAAGGACGAGACCGGCGAATCCAGGCAGTCTGACCTGTATGCCCTTCAAACAGCCAAGGGACTTCTTTCCAAGTATGTCCACCAGTCTCGTGCCATTGAGACAATCAGCCTGGACGGCTTGAAGGTGTTGACGGGCACCGGCCTGAAAAACCCGCTCGCGGTGGCCGATGAGCGCATCGAACCGGTGCCGTTCCCGCTGGTCGACCTGGCCGAGTTCCAGTCCCGTGCCCTGCAGGATCGCCCCGAGATGGATCAGCTCGAAGCCGGCCTGCGCGCCCGCCGGGCCCTGGTGGCCGCGAAAAAGGCCGACCGCATGCCGGATGTCTACGCAGGTGTGATCGGCCAGTTCAACTACGCATCGCAACGCGACCGTCTGGACAATCCCTATGTCAGCGACCCTTTCAATGGCGGGGGCCTGACGCCGGTGGTGGGCGTGAAATGGGACACGGTGTTCGGGGTGGCGAGTGCCCGCGTGACCCAGGCGCAAGCTGAACTGGAGGCACTCAATCACAAGAAGGCATTTGCCGTGTCGGGCATTCCCTTCGAAGTGGGCGAAGCTTATGCCAATGCCCGGGCCAACTACGATGCGCAACTCGATCTGGCCGAGGGCGCGTCCGCGGCGCGGCGCTGGATGGTGGCGTCGCTGGCCGATTTTTCGGCAGGGCTGGAAAGCGCCGACAAGGTGGCCGACGCCATCAAGAACTACGTGCTGACCCAGACTGAATATCTGCGCACGGTGAACGACTACAACATGAACGTGGCGCAGCTAATGCGCCTGACGGGTGAACTCAAGTAAACGGCTGGCGTCTACTGTTCAACCTCTCCCCAATACTGTTACAGGATGATTTGATTATGTTGCGCTCATTGATTGCCATGCTGGCACTGGTGTTCGGATTCAACACCGGCGCGGCGTTGGCTGCCGATATTCCCCCTGACGTGCTGGCACGCACCACCACGCAGGAAGTCCTGGCCATTATCAAAAAGGACAAGGACCTTCAGAATGGCAATTTGAACAAGGTGTATCAATTGGTCGAGGCCAAGATCCTGCCCAATTTCGACTTCAACCGGATGACCCAGCTTGCCGTCGGAAAATATTGGCCGCGTGCCACTGCGCAGCAGAAACAGGCACTGGTGACGGAGTTCCGCAATCTTCTGGTGCGCACCTACTCCAGTTCGCTGACCGCGTTTACCAACCAGACCATCGATTTCAAGCCGTTGGCGGTGAAGCCGGCCGACACCGACGTGACCGTGCGGTCCGAAATTCGCCAGCCGGGCGGTCAGCCGATCCCGATCGACTACAGCATGTATAGCACGGCCTTTGGCTGGAAAGTCTACGATGTGGCGATCGATGGCGTCAGCCTGGTGGTCAATTATCGGGCGTCATTTGCCAGCACCATCCGCAAGGATGGAATTGATGGGCTGATCAAGACGCTTGCCGCCCAGTCGGAGCGTGGCGCGGCAAGCCCGGTGCCGCGTTCGGGCTCGTGATGACATGTGATGGCACCTGCTGTCGCATCGCGGGTGCGGTGACGGTGGACAGCGTGGGCAGCCTGCTGCGCGAGTTGCAGCCGCAGCTTGCTCAAGGTGTTTCCACACTGGATTTCAGTGGCGTCGATGCTGCCGACTCCGCCGCGCTTGCACTCATCTTCAGCGCAATGCGTCAGGCGCAGCAGGCCGGACAAACGCTAGTTTGTACCGGCCTCCCTGCCAGCTTCACCACCCTCGCCGAACTCTACGGGGTTTCCGAACTGCTGCCCGCATGAGCCAGGGTAGCCCGGCGATCCGCGTCAGCGACCTGCGCAAGCAGTTCGGTCACACCCAGGCACTCGACGGCGTATCGCTCGAGATCCAGCAAGGCGAGTTTTTCGGTTTGCTGGGCCCCAATGGCGCCGGCAAGACCACACTCATTTCCATTCTGGCCGGGCTCGTCCGTGCCGACGCTGGCACGGCCGCTATCATGGGCCACGATGTGGTGCGTGGGTACCGTCAGGCGCGCCGCGCGCTGGGTGTGGTGCCGCAGGAACTGGTCTACGATCCTTTTTTCAACGTTCGCGAAACCTTGCGCATCCAGTCGGGCTACTTCGGCCTCAGGCACAACGATGACTGGATCGACGAGATTCTCCATCACCTGGGCCTCACGGCACATGCCGACAAGAATACGCAAAGCCTGTCCGGCGGCATGAAACGTCGTCTGCTGGTGGGGCAGGCGCTGGTGCACAAACCGCCTGTCATCGTACTCGACGAGCCGACCGCGGGGGTGGATGTCGACCTGCGGCGTTCGTTGTGGGAATTCATCAGCGGCCTCAACCGCGAGGGGCACACCATTCTGCTGACCACGCACTATCTGGAAGAAGCCGAAACCCTGTGCGGGCGCATCGCCATGCTGAAGGCCGGGCGCGTGGTTGCGCTCGATGCCACGCGCAACCTGCTACGGCTGACCAACGAGCATTGCGCGCAGATGCGGCTGGATGCCGAAACCGTGCCGGTCGCCTGGCAGGAACGCCTGCAACGCGACCCGGAAGGGAACTGGCGGATCAATTTCAGCGAGTATGCCGAACTGCAGACACTGCTGTCCGACCTGAGCGCGGCTGGGATCCGCGTGCTTGAGCTGCATCAGCAGGAACCTGATCTGGAGGATGTTTTTACCGACATCATGAAACGCGCATGAGCGGATTGCCGGCCCTTCTGTACAAGGAACTGCTGCGTTTCTGGAAAGTGGTGGTGCAGACCGTGGTTGCCCCGGTGGTGACATCGCTGCTCTACCTGCTGATTTTTTCGCATGTGCTGGAAGCCCATATCGAAGTCTATCCTGGGGTCTCCTACACCAGTTTTCTGGTGCCGGGCCTGGTGATGATGAGCCTGTTGCAGAATGCGTTCGCCAACAGTTCGTCCAGCCTCATTCAGTCGAAGATGCAGGGCAACATCGTGTTTGTGCTGTTGTCGCCACTGTCGTATCTTGAGTTTTTTCTGGCCTACCTGGGCGCGGCCATCGTGCGCGGACTGGCCGTCGGACTTGGCGTGTGGGCGGTGACGCTGTGGTTTGCACCGTGGCAGATGCCGCACGTGGGCTGGCTGCTGGCGTATGCGCTCCTGGCAAGCGCAATCATGGGCGCACTCGGCATCGTGGCAGGCATCTGGGCGAACAAATATGACCAGTTGGCGGCGTTCCAGAACTTCCTCATTTTGCCGCTGACCTTTCTGTCAGGCGTGTTTTACTCGATTCATTCGCTGCCCGCCTTCTGGCAGGCTGTCTCGCACGCCAACCCGTTTTTTTACCTGATCGATGGCTTTCGCTATGCCTTTATCGGGCAGTCCGATACGGATCCCTTGCTCGGTCTGCTGGTCGCCAGTGCCTGCTTTGTGGCAATATCCATGATCACCCTGGCGCTGCTGCGCAGTGGTTACAAACTGAGACTCTGAAGAGGCAAGACAAGCATGGTTACCCCCGACGACATCAAAGGCTGGATCACCGAGAAACTGCCGTGCGACCACATCGAACTGGATGGCGACGGCCAGCATTTTCAGGCGGTGATCGTCAGCCCCTCGTTCAGCGGCAAGAACATGATCCAGCAGCACCGGCTGGTGTACGACGCGCTGGGCACGCGCATGCACGCGGAAATTCATGCACTGTCGATGAAAACCTATACGCCCGAAGACTGGGCGGCCCGCTAAATGGATGCGCTGCTGATCCAGGGCGGCAACCCGCTTGCCGGTGAGGTGCGCATCTCCGGCGCCAAGAATGCCGCGCTGCCGATCCTGACTGCCAGCCTGCTAACCGCCGAGCCCCTGCAACTCGCCAATGTGCCGCACCTCAAGGACATCAGCACCATGCTGGCGCTGCTGGGCCATATGGGCGTGCGCGTCACGCTCGACGACAAGAACCACGTCACCCTGTGCGGCGAATCCATTCCGCACAAGGAAGCGCCCTATGAAATGGTGAAAACCATGCGCGCCGCGATCCTGGTGCTGGGGCCGACGCTGGCGCGCTTCGGCGAAGCGCGGGTGTCGTTGCCCGGCGGCTGCGCCATCGGCTCGCGCCCGGTCGATCTCCACATCAAGGGATTGCAGGCGATGGGTGCCGACATCCAGATCGAGCACGGCTACATCCATGCGCGTTGCAAACGCCTGCAGGGCGCACGCATCGTCATGGACATGGTGACCGTCACCGGCACCGAAAACCTGATGATGGCCGCCGCGCTGGCCGAAGGCACCACCGTGCTGGAGAACGCCGCGCGCGAACCCGAGGTGGTCGATCTGGCACGTTGCCTGATCGCGATGGGTGCCAACATCGAAGGTGCAGGCAGCGACGTCATCACCATCCACGGGGTCGACAAACTCCACGGTGCAGACTATTCGGT
>JAWOJD010000038.1:0-24317 GCA_046484355.1 Thiobacillus sp. | reverse complement strand
AAAGAAGCGGTGCGGAATTACAAGGAAAAAGGTAGGGGCGGAAGGCTCCGAACCGGCTGCGGAAACGCGGCCCACGCCGGGTGAGATCGCGGTAAGTCGCCTGGGTGGAAACACCCAGGCGCTCTGGTCTGTGACCCCGGAAACCCCCGCTACAAGACCGAACGGGCTTTAGCGGCGGGAGGCTTCATTTCGACGATGTGTTGAACCGATACCGCCTTTTGATTGGCGAGGGCAAATCCCATGAGGGTGACCGCCAGCAGGCCGGCTTCGGATTGCAGCAGATTGGAACCGGTGAAGACCGCGACCACGAACAGGATCGCCACGGGGTTTTGCAGATAGTCTGGGATCAGGTCGCGCTTCAGGCAGAAGACCATGAGCCAGGTACCCAGGGCCCCCAGGACTGCGCCAATGACGATGGTTTTCAACACCGTGGTGGCAACCACCCATTCGGGCTGCGTCCCGGACTGGATGGTGATCTGGAACACCAGCACCGCAAGCATGGCGCCAATTGGGTCGATGACAATGCTTTCCCATTTGAGGATGGCGCCGGTGCGGCCGGTGGGGCGGATGAATCGCAGCATCGGGCCGATCACGGTGGGGCCGGTGACCACCAGCACCGCGCCCAGCAATATTGCCAGCGGCCAGTCCAACCCGAGTATCCAGTGCGCGGCGAGGGCGCCGATAAGCCAGGTAATCGCGGCCCCCAGGGTGACCAGCCAGGCCATCACGCTGCCGATGGCACGAAACTCTTTCACCGACAGGCTCAGGCCACCTTCGAACAGGATCATCGCGACCGCGAGCGACACCACGGGTTACAGCAGTTCGCCCAACAAGGCATCCGGGTCGATCCAGCCAACAACCGGGCCCGCCAGAATGCCGAATACCAGCAGCACCAGAATCGACGGAATGCGCAAGCGCCAGCCCAGCCACTGGGCGGCGATGCCGAGGATGAAGACGGCGCTGAGGCTCACAAGAGCATGTTCAACCATGAGGCAGTTTCAATCCGGACAAAAGGGAACGCGACACCCCCGGATTGTTGAAGCGCACGCGAGTGGGATAATAAAGGGGCTCATTGTAACGAGGAACCGCGGGATCAGATGCGGGCTGCCGGCACTGCCGAGCCTGCCCCACTCATCCGTAGCCTGACCATGGCCCATATCCTGATCGTCTATTCCACCACCGATGGCCATACCGTCACCATCTGCAAGCGGCTGCAGCAGGTGGTCGAGCCGCTTGGCCATCAAGCCACACTGATTTCAGTCGGGGATGCGAACCAGACGCAGCTGCATGAGACCGACATGATCGTGATCGGCGCCAGCATCCGCTATGGCAAGCACAGCCCGCAGGTGGTCGACTTCATCGCGCAGCATGGCGCGCTGCTGGACAGCAAGCCCAACGCCTTTTTCTCAGTCAATATCGTGGCCCGCAAGCCGGAAAAAAACCAGCCGGACACCAATCCCTACCTGCAGAAATTTCTCAAGCAGATTGCCTGGCATCCCAAGGCGCTGGCGGTCTTTGCCGGCAAGCTGGACTACCCGCGATATGGATGCTTTGACCGCCAGATGATCCGGCTGATCATGTGGATGACGAAGGGGCCGACCGACCCCACGCTGGTGATCGAGTTCACCGACTGGCAGCAGGTCGAGGCGTTTGGTCTGCAGATCGCCGGGATGGCCACGCAGGCGTCAACGACTTAGCAAGCGCCCGACCGTCTCGGCGCCCCCCGGCCGCGGCGAGACGCTGTCCAAAACCCGCAGATAACTGGCGCGCGTCATGGCCGCCGGGTCGGACAGATGCTGCTGGCTCAAGCTGCCCTTGATCTGGGCAATCGACGCATATTCCCGCTCGCTCATCCAGCGTTCCATGCCCTGCAGGATCTGCGTCAGCCGGGCCGGGCCATGCTCGATCAGGCAGGATGCGAGATGCACCACGTCCGCGCCCACCAGCAGCAGTTTCAAGGCTTCTTCATGGCTGGCGACCCCGCCGGTGGCCGCAAGCGTCAGGGAAGTGCGGCCGTGCAGGATGGACAACCAGCGGATGCGCAGCGCGGCTTCGTCCGGGCTGGACAAGTGCAGTCGATCCACCACGCACAGCGTGTCCAGGTCGATGTCCGGCTGATAGAAGCGATTGAACAGCGCAACCCCCTGCGCACCGGCCTGTTCGAGCTGCCGCACGAAATGCGGCAACGAGGAAAAGAACGGCGACAGTTTCATGACAATCGGCAGGCTCACCACCTGGCGCAGTTCGGTGAGCAGGCTCAGGTAGCGCGCTTCCACCGATGCCCCCGAGTGCCGCGCATCGGCGGCAACATGATAGACATTGAGTTCGATTGCGTCGGCGCCTGCCTGTTGCAGCGCATGACCGAGTGCCACCCAGCCGGACGGTGAAACGCCATTGAGGCTCGCCACCACCGGGATGCCCAGCCGGGATTTCAGATGGTGCAGGTGTTCGAGGTAGCGCTCAAGGCCAGCCGGCCGTTCGCCCTGAGCGAACATCAAGCCGTCTGCCTCGCCATGGCCCAGGCTGGCGTGCTGCAGAAAGTGATTCATCATCACATCTTCGGTATGCAACTCTTCTTCAAACAGTGAACGTATCACCAGCGCGGCGGCGCCGGCATCCTCCAGCCGCAAGGCCGTATCCAGGTTGGCCGACAGCGGCGAGGCCGAAGGCACCAGCGGATTCTTGAGCGTGAGGCCGAGATAGTCGGTGGAAAAATCAATCATGTCAGGCTCCGGATTTCGATGCTTCGGCATGCGTTGGGGATTAAGCTGGTCCGATTTGACGCTCGCGCGTCAGCGTCCGCGTATCTACCCAATCGACGCATTCCCAGAACGACGTGGAGGGGCTGATGCCGCCCCTTTACGGTCGAGCCCGGCTATCGCAGGCAGCGGCTCCGCTGCCCTGCCGGTTGGCATGCAGGTCGAGACGGACAATTTCAGGACACAGCTGTCCTGTATTCTAGACACGCTTCTTAAAAGCGCCAGTGCGAAATCGATTTCAGCCCAATCGGGCCTGGCAGCATTGCCGCGCCAGTTCACCGAAGGCGTGCGTGTTGAGCACGTCACGCCGCTGCATGCGTTGCGGCAGCCAGCGCAGCGCCCTCACCCAGGCGGTACGGCGCAGGGCACGGTAGACCCCCTCTCGAACAGCCCGATCCTCGTCCGCCAGCACGAGCTGGATCGCCGCCGTCAACACCGGCAGGCGGTCGCCGAAGAACATGACCGTGGAGAAGAGATACGGGATCCAGTCGCGGATTTGCGCCTCGGTCAACGACATAACGCTGAGCGGGTCGTCTTCGAAATCGATCGCCCCCAGGCCCTGTTCAGGCGATTGCACTAGATTTCGGACAAACGGCTGGCTGAGATAGTGTCCGGCCCGGTGGACCTGCTGGATATACGCCGCGCCCTGCTGCCACAAGTCCAGCTGACCCTCGGCGTCTGCTCGCCGCATCAGCGATTCCAGGGTGACGTTTCCAAGGTCCGACATGAGCAGCCAGTCGTCGCTGGCCGCCAGCACCTGTGGAACACGCAGGCCCGCAGCCGCCAGTGCCGTCAGGCGGGCCGCTTCATTGCGGATGCCGGCGGTGCCGCCGTGGGGGCGCACCGGCTGCATGGCCGGGTGTCGCAACAGCCTGGCCATGCCGGATTGCAGCTGATAGCGCCACGCGGGCGGGCGGGGCGTCTTCAGCTTGAGCCAGGCAGGCTGTCCCTGCCACTGCACCGAGCGGATATGGCTTCCCGATTCGGCCATTGCCTTCGCCTGCCTGTCGACATCCGAAAGGCTTTCCAACTGCGGGCCTTCGTTCGCCATCGGCCGTGATCAGCGCAGGTGATCCGGCACTTCGAGCGGAGTGGCGTGCACCTGTTCGCTGTTTGCTTCGGGTTGGAACCAGCCGAGTTTTTTGCGCAGCTTGACGACGTTGCCGACGATGATGAGCGTTGGCGCCTTGAGTCCGGCCTGCTCTGCCAGCGCGGGCAGCGTGGTGAGGTCGCCGGTGATGACGCGCTGCGTCGGCAGCGTGCCATGCTGGATGATGGCTGCAGGCGTATCAGCGGTCAGGCCATGCTTGATCAGCGCTTCGCACAGCAATGGCAGGCCTTTCAGCCCCATGTAGATGACAATGGTCTGGTCGTGGCGCGCGATGCCTTCCCAGTTGAGGTTGAAGGTGTTGTCGCGCAGGTGCCCGGTAACGAAGGCGACGGATTGTGCATAGTCGCGATGGGTCAGCGGAATGCCCGCGTACGATGCCACGCCCGCAGCCGCGGTGATGCCCGGCACCACCTGGAACGACACGCCGTGTTCGACCAGGGTTTCGATTTCCTCTCCGCCGCGGCCGAAGATGAAGGGGTCACCCCCTTTCAGGCGCAAGGTGCGCTTGCCTTCCTTGGCCAGCCGCACCAGCATGAGGTTGATTTCTTCCTGCGGCACCGCGTGGTCGTCGCGTTCCTTGCCCACATACACGCGCTCAGCGTCGCGCCGGCACATATCGAGGATCGGCTGGGAAACCAGACGGTCATACACGATGACGTCTGCCTGCTGCATCAAACGCAGCGCCCGGAAGGTCAGCAGGTCGGGGTTGCCCGGCCCGGCGCCCACCAGATAAACCTCGCCACGACTGATATCGTGCTGGGCACCGTCCTGGATCATGGCCTCGAGCTCGGCTTCCGCATCGGCCTCGCGCCCGGAAAACACCATCTCGGCGACGGGCGACAGAAAGACCTTTTCCCAGAAGGCACGGCGCTGTTCGCGCTTGATCGCAGTACGGACGCGATCCTTGTAGCGCGAGGCAAGTGCGCTCAATCGACCGTACGCGGCTGGAATCATCGTTTCCAGTCGCGCCCGCAGCATGCGCGCAAGCACGGGCGACTCGCCGCCGCTGGACACGGCCACCATGATCGGCGAGCGATCGATGATCGACGGCAGGATAAAGCTGCACAGGGCTGGCTTGTCCGCAACGTTCACCGGGATATGCCGCGTGCGTGCGGCGTCGGCGACTGCCTTGGCCTTCGCCACATCTTCCTCAACCACGATCACGGCATCCTTGCCATCCAGCAGCGCAGGATCAAAATGGTCGGCCACGCGGACCACCTTGTCTGCATCGGGTAAGCGCGCCCAGCCTTCGTGCAAGGTGGGCGCCACGACGTCAACGCGCGCGCCGGCGCGCAGCAGCAATTCGGCCTTGCGCGCGGCAGTTTCGGAGCCACCCACCACCAGACAGTGGCGGTCGCGCAGATCAAGGAAAATCGGCAGGTAGTTCATGGTTTACTCGGTAGGGGTCGCATCGGCGTCGGAGCTGTCGGGCGTGGCATCCTCGGCTGAATACGGGGGAATGAAAATGAAGCGCATGTCACCCGGCTTCATTTCAACGTAATCAAGCGTCACACCCTGCAGGTAGGGCGTGCTGGAGGACGCAATCAGAACCTTGACCTTGTTGCAGATCAGCTGCTCGTCGGCTTCCCGCTCATGGTCCCAGCCCATGGCGTAATTCACTTCCCCGTCATCTTCCTGGTAGGCCGCGACCCGCAGCACCATGCCGAAGACGTCCGGATTGTTTGAAACGGCGCGAATCTGCTCGGCAGCGGCGTCGGTAATCTTGATCATGGAATATCCTTGTCAGTTAGCGGCAGCGCGCGCCTTGTGCGCACGCACCTGTTTCAAAAAGGGCGCGATCCAGCCCTGCGCGCCCGAGCCACGCCGATGGGCATAGCCGGCCAGCAGATTGTGCAGTTGATAGCCATCATGCTGACCATCAATGCCGTGACCACGCGTCACCTGATAGGCATATATGGAGTCGGGGGGCAGGTTTTCCAAGCTTGAATAATGAAATTCATGCGCCGGAATCACCTCCTGCTCCTGCCAGCGGTCGGCTCCGGTGGGCTGCAGGCGGGCATAACCGCGTCCGACGGGACGATCGTGCATCACGGTGTCGCCCGGAACGACCCCCACCATTTTCCGCGTTTGCCCTTTCCAGTTCAGGCTTCGCGACAGGTACATCAAGCCTCCGCATTCCGCATACGTGGGCAATCCGTCCTCGATGGCCTGACGGATCTGGGCGCACAGCTCAGTGTTGGCTTCGAGTTCAGCCATGAACATCTCAGGAAACCCACCGCCGATAATGAGTCCGTCCAGCTGGGGCAGCGTCGGGGTGCACATCGTGTCGATGTCGATCAAATCCACGTTGGCGGCCCGCAGGGTATCGAGGTCTTCACTGTAATAAAATCCGAAGGCCTGGTCGTGCGCGATACCGATGCGGACGCGCTCGGCCGCGTGCCTCACTTCGCACTGGGTCGGGGCCATGAAATCCGCTGCGCCATCCCCAATGGCAAGCAGGCGGTCCAGGTCGATCTGCGCGGCGACACGCGCGCCCACATGCTGGATGCGCGTGAAGGCAGCGTCCTGTTCGTTGGCGGGCACCAGTCCGAGATGACGCTCGGCAATCTGCATGCTCGGATCATGCTGCACCGCGCCTAGCACCTCGACATCCGTGTAATGCTCGATCACTGCCCGGAGCTTCGATTCGTGACGGCTTCCGCCGAGATTATTCAGAATGACCCCTGCGATGAGAATATCCGGGTCGAATGCCTGATAGCCGAGAATCAGTGGGGCCACCCCACGGGTCATCCCACGCGCGTCGATAATCAGCACCACCGGCGCCCCCAGCAATTTCGCAAGTGCCGCGTTGCTGTTGCTGCCGTCGAGATCGAGCCCGTCGTACAAGCCCTTGTTACCTTCGATCAGGCTGATGCGTGCGGTGGCCGACCCACGCGCAAACTGCTGCTCGATTTCCGGACGCTGCATCATGTGGAAATCGAGGTTGTAGCAGGGCCGCTGCGCCGCCATGCCAAGCCACAAGGGGTCAATATAGTCCGGCCCCTTCTTGAACGGCTGTACCGCATGGCCACGCGCATGCAGCGCAGCGCACAGACCGAGGGTCAGGGTCGTCTTGCCCGAGGATTTATGTGCAGCAGAAATAAACACGCGGGGCCTTGGAGCCCCGCGTGTGTTGGATTCAGTCTGAAGAGTGTGCTGGTTCATGCTGACGATGCTCTGCCAGGCGCACGGCCGCCAGGTTCATGCATCAATGCTCCAGTTTGGCAACTGTCGCGTCGTCCAGGCTTGCCGGCAGCAGGCGCAGCACCTTGACGGCGAAGGTCGTGACCAGCAGGGCGACTGCCACGCCGCCCAGTCCAAGGAACAACTCAGGCATGCTCGGTGCGTAAGCGTGAATCTCGCCGTCAAAGAAGCTGCTCTTCTCGATCAGGCCAGGGAACAGATCAAGCGGGAAGGCTTGCGCGCCAACGATGGTGACATACATTTGCGCCATGCCGCCCACGATGACGAGGGCGCACGCGATCATGATCCATGTGCGCTGCTTGCCCAACCCGCTCAGCAGGATGACCAGCGGCGCAACGCAGCCGATCACAATCTGGCCGATCCAGAACAGCGTGGTGATGCCGCCGCCGTCACGCAGGATGAACGCCTCCACCGAATGAAACTTGGTGAAGTAGAGGCTGGTCATGTGGTGAACGACCACGAAATACAGCACGGCCGCGACGAACACGACCAGCAGACCCTTGAGCCGCATCATCACGGCATCGCCCAGGGGACGGCCGGTCCAGGCATAGGCGGCAGCCAGCACCATCAGGTAAATCGCCAGGCCGTAGGCAAAGGACATGATGATGAACATCGGGGCCATCATGGCGGTGCCATAGAGTTCGCGCGCAATCAGGAAACCGAACAGGGAGCCGGTTCCGGTCGTCAGAACCAGGCGCCAGATAAAAGCCGCCGTACCTGCTGCCTTTGAATATGACTTGACGCTGCGATCAAGCATCGTCCATAGGTAGATGCCCACCAAACCGAAGAAACCGGAATACAGGAACACGTTCCAGGTAAACATCGATTTGAAGTTGAAGTGCGTCATTGCAACGATCAGCCGATCGGAACGACCGAGGTCGAGCACCAGCACCAACAGGCCGCCGAGCATCAAGGCCAGCGCCAGAATGGCTGACAGGGGCGCCAGCGGTTTGTACATCGGCTTGTTGAAGACCGATGCGATCGAGGCGATGTTCAGCGCGCCCGAAGCGGCCACAATCAGGAACAGCGCAAACACGTGCGGCAGGCCCCAGACGATCTGGTTGTCCATACCGGTCACGACGTGGCCATAGTGGTGCATATGGTTCCAGGCCAGCGCGCCGAACAGCACGAACAGGCCCAGCACACCGAACAGCAGCCAGTATTTGAGGCTGCTGCCCTCTACTTCGCGGAAAGTTATGCTTGCCATGATGAATTAGATTCCGTGATAGCGAACGCCAAGATTGAGATTGAGGTCGGCGCGCACTTGCTTGGTCGGCAGTTCGCGTAAACGCCTGGAAATCGCGCTTTCGGGGTCGTTCATGTCGCCAAACAGCAGGGCATTGTGGCCGGCGGCCGTGCAGGCTTCGGCACACGCAGTGTTGCCGTCGCCGCGGTCGACTTTCTGCACGCACAGCGTGCATGACTCGACGCATCCCATGCCGCGTGGCACATCCGGCTTCTGCGTATCGTTGAGCGGCTCATGCACCAGCGACCGTGCCTTGTAGGGGCACGCCATCATGCAATAGCGACAGCCGATACAGGTGTGGCGGTTCACCAGCACGATGCCGTCGGCGCGCTTGAACGAGGCGCCGGTCGGGCAGACATCCACGCAGGGCGGCTCCGCACAGTGCTGGCACATCATGGGGAGGTTGGTTTCCATCTGTGTCAGGGGATCCTGCAATTCCAGCTTGCGGATCCATTGGGGCGCCTGACGCGGGTGCTTGCTTTCGGCAACCGGGGTCAACCCATTTTCTGTATTGCATGCGGACACGCAGTCACTGCAACCGGTTGCGCACTTGGTTGCGTCTACCAGCATGCCCCAGCGAACGGCGCTGCTGGCTGCCTGCTCTTCCGAACGGCCATGCGCCACCTGGTACAGCATCACGCCGGGGGCGATAGCCAATCCGGCAGCCGTTGCGGTGGCGGCGCCCATGAACCGGCGCCGATCGGGAGAAGCTGGAATGTTGTCAGTCTTCGATTTCAAATCGCTCATTGGCTTACCCCGGCCATGTGTTCAGCTCGCACTTGCTTGTCCATCAGGGCCGGCAGGTGATACGCATCATGCGTCGCGCCGGTCATGGCGGCCTGCGGCTTGGTCGAGTGACATTCGAAACAGTCGATCTTGACCGCAGTGTACGTGTGGCAGCTGACGCAGAAGTCTTCCTTGGCAGTCGCGACGCTTCCGGTCTCCTTGCTGGCGTGGCAGTCGATACACCCCTTGAGACTATGTTTCTTGGTGCGAATGCCTTTCAGCACGGTCTCGTCACGGTGATAGTCGAGCACCTTCATGTGGTTGCGCCGCATGTAGTCGGTATCTTCCACACACTGCTCGCCCTTGACCGCCTTGGTAATCACCGGCTTGACCGCACTGCCGGCCTGGGGCCGGGAATCGGTCCCGGCCCAGGCGAGGGCGGCGGTCGTCAGAACGACCGCGCCGAACGCCAGGAGACGTTTCATCTTGCTGGCCACTTTAGTCGCCCATGCCCATGACGATGTAACCGGTCGGGCAGACGTCAGCGCAGATATGGCAACCGATGCACTTTCCATAGTCGGTGTCGACGTAACGGCCTACGGTCGGGTTGTCCTTCTTCTTGACCTTGAACACGGCGGTCTGCGGGCAATAGACCACGCAGTTGTCGCATTCGAAACACTGGCCACAGGACATGCAGCGCTTGGCTTCGTCAACGACTTCCTTGTCCGACAGCGCGTGCAGTCGTTCTTCGAAGTTGCCCAGCGCGCCTTCCTTGTCCAGCACGGTCACGTCACGGATGTGGCGCGAAACGTTCGGGAAGTGGCCGAGGAACAGATCGTTGTGGGGGATGATGTGACGACCCGAACGGTCTTCGAAGTTGTGCAGCAGGTCCTTGCGCTCCGAGGTGCCCACATCCTGCCCATGGATCTCGTTATATTCATGGCCGGTTTCCAGCCACTTGCGGATCTGGTCGAAGTGATGGACGTCAACCTTCGGCCGCTTGTCGAGTTCCTTCTTGCCTTTTAGGAAAGCATCAATGCCTTCGACTGCAATCGACGCATGCCCGATCGCCGTGGTCAGCAGGTGAGGACGCAACACGTCGCCGCCGACGAAGATGTGGTCTTTGCCGGGCACACGATAGTTCTTGTCGGCTTTCATCAGGCCGTTGTTGTTATCGAACTGCTCCAGGCCGGTGAAATCGACGCCCTGGCCAATTGCGGACACGATCAAATCGGCTGGCAGATCCCTTTCGGTACCCTCGATAATCTTGGTCTCTTTGCCTTCCATCACGAAATCGGCCACGCGCAGGGCGGTTGCACGGCCCTTGTCGTCAACGACCACGCCAACCGGCGTCACGCCACCGATGATTTCAATCCCTTCCTGCTGGGCATGCTCGACTTCGTGCTTGTTCGCGGCCATCTTGTCGATGGTTGAACGCGAGACCAGCACCACTTCGGCGCCTTCGCGGGCAGAGATCGAAGCCACATCCGACGCCATATGTCCGGCAATGACAGCTTCCGGACGCTCGTCCTGAGTGCCGGCCTTGGTCACGTTGCCCAGTCGACGGGCTACGGTTGCCACGTCGATCGAGGTATCACCACCACCGATGACCACCACGCGGTTTCCGACGTGCTGCAGGCGGCCTTCGTTAAACGCACGCAGGAACGCAACCGCGGTGACGCAGTTCGGCGCTTCTGCACCGGGGACGGGCAGCGGACGGCCGGCCTGGGCGCCCATCGCCATGAAAATGGCGTCGTAATCTTTTTCGATCTGCTCAAAGCTGATATCGGAACCGATCCGGGTCTTGAGTTTCGTTTCAACCCCAAGATCGATAATGCGCTTGATTTCAGAATCGAGCATTTCGCGCGGGGTACGGAAACCGGGAATACCGTAACGCATCATGCCGCCGAGCTCTTCATGCTCGTCGAAAATGGTCACGCCATGGCCACGCAGCCGCAGCTGATAAGCAGCTGCCAGACCCGCAGGACCGGCACCAATCACGGCAACCTTTTTGCCGGTTTCGGCAGCGGTAGACGTATAGGCCATTTTGTTTTCGATACCCCAGTCGCCCACGAAGTGCTCGACCGAGTTGATGCCGACATGGTCTTCGACCATGTTACGGTTACAGCCGGATTCGCACGGTGCCGGGCACACGCGGCCCATGACGGCAGGGAAGGGGTTGGCTTCAGTGATACGACGGAAAGCATATTCCTGCCAGGTCACGCCTGCGGGCGGCTTCTCGATGCCGCGCACGATGTTCAGGTAACCGCGGATGTCTTCACCGGCAGGGCATGAACCCTGGCAAGGCGGTGTAGAGAGCATGTACTCCGGGCACTTATGCGTCCAGCTCGCCTGGAAAATCATATCCTGAGACGAGCGGAAGTTCGCCTCGGTCTCGCCATCCTTGTAACGACGCCATGTAACGCCTTCGGTTTTTGCTTGATTCGTCGTGACAGCCATGTTGGTTCTCCTAACGCCTACGTAACTAAAGATAGATAATTCGCAATCAACCCGACTGATTTCAGTCCAGCTTGATTGCCTTGCTGACTAATTGATGCACCCCACCCACCATACTCATGTCGAAGCCATACTTGGGCAAAACCTTGGTGAACTGCGCCTTGCAAATCGCGCAGATGCTGGCCATGAAGTTGACCTTGTGTTCCTTGACCACATTGTTCAGCGCCGTGGCACGTGGCAGTGCACCCTTGACTCGCACTTCCATCAGGTCATCGGTCAGCACACCGCCGCCGCCGCCGCAACAGAAAGTGGATTCACGGATAGTTTCATCCGCCATGTTATGGAAGTTGTTCACCACGGAATTGATCAGTTCGCGCGGAATCGTAAACTGGCCGCCGGGCTCTGTCCCCATGCGGGAAGCGCGCGCCACGTTGCACGAGTCATGGTAGGTCACGATCAGGTCGTCGTTAAGGGACGGATCCACCTTGATCTTGCCGGACTTGATCAGGTCATTCGTCAGCTCGCAAATATGCTGAGGCTGCGGATAAGCCGGATCGAGCTGCTTTTGCAGTTCGATCGAGAACGGATCGTTGCCGCCGTAGCCGATTCCGGTCAGTGTATTCCAGAAGCTGTAGGCAACCCGCCAGGCGTGGCCACATTCGCCGACGACGATTCGCTTGACGCCCAGCTCGATCGCGGCATCGCGGATCCGCATGGCGACCTTGCGCATGGTTTCGTAATTACCATTGAACAGGCCGAAGTTGCCGGCTTCCGACGCATAGGTCGACATGGTCCAGCTGATGCCGGCCGCATGGAACACCTTGGCGTAGCCAATCAGGGATTCGACATGCGGCTCGGAGAAGAAGTCGGCAGACGGCGTGACCAGCAGGACTTCTGCGCCCTTCACGTCGATCGGCATTTTGACTGCCACGCCGGTATCGGCTTCGATGTCTTCTTCCAGGCCTTCCAGCGTGTCGATCAGCGCAGGGCCGGGTAGGCCCAGATTGTTGCCGATCTTCTGCACCTTGCCGAGAATCTCGTTGGAGTATTTCTGCCCCATGCCGATGTGATTCAGGATTTCACGCCCCGCCATGGTGATTTCGGCGGTATCGATGCCGTAGGGGCAGAATACGGAGCATCGACGGCACTCCGAACACTGGAGATAGTAGTTGTACCAGTCGTCGAGGATTTCCTTGCTCAGGTCTTTCGCGCCCACCAGCTTGGGAAACAACTTGCCGGCTGTCGTGTAGTAGCGGCGGTAAACCTGACGCATCAAGTCCTGACGCGCCACCGGCATGTTCTTGGGATCGGACGTCCCCAGATAGTAATGGCACTTGTCGGTACAGGCACCGCAGTGCACGCAGGCATCGAGAAAGACTTTCAGCGAGCGGTATTTGCCCAGCAAATCGCCCATCTTGTCGATCGCGCGCTCTTTCCAGTCTTCGCCAAGCTCATGCGGATAGCCCATGAAATCCTGAACCGGCTTGGGCGCAGGAAATGATTTGACATGCGACATCGCGCCTTCCCGAAGCTTGGGAACCTCGATGTCGTCTTTCAATTCCGGAATGTCGAATTCAGCAACAGCCACGTGAGAGTCCTTTGTCCGTACCTAGGTGTTCGTTAATCGTGTTCAACGAATCATTTGTTCTGATCGAGCTGGGCAGCCCACGCCGCCACATGACGACGCTCTCGCGGATTGTCAACCTGATTGCGCGTGGGGCTGAAGAACACGCCAGGCGCATGCAACAGCTTGCTGATCGGGAAAATCAGCATCAGAAACGCCACCATGGAAAGGTGGGCCAGCAGGATCGGGTCTTGCGGTACAGGCTGTACATCAAACAGCATCAGGCCCATGAAAAACGCCTTCAGCGCGACGATGTCGGTATGCGCAACGAAAGTCATCAACATGCCCGACAGGCCGATCGCGATCAGCAATACCAGCATCAGGTAATCGGACGGCGTCGAAATGTAGCGCACCCTGTCGACCAGGAAGCGACGCGCGAGCAATCCGGCCAGACCGATCACCATCACGATACTTGCATACTTGCCGAAGGGCTGTATGGCAGCCACCCAGAACCAGACCGGGTCTGTGAAATAGCGAAGATGACGCGCAAGCACGAGGAAGAGGCCGATGTGGAACATCCAGCCAAACACCCAGATCCACTTGTTGGATTTGAACAGCGACTCGAACAGCACGACTTCTTTCGCCATACGATAAACCACCCCTTTTTGCGTGGTCGGCGCTGGGGTCGTCGGGATCAGGAGCGGCGCAGGCGTCCGGCTGTAATCAAAAATCTTGTACGCCAGTCCCACAATCAGCAACAAGGTTGCGATGTAGAACATCCCGGCAAATATCATCGTCAAAGTAGACAATCCCTATCCCCTAACAACATGTCTGTTTTCGAATTGAACGCATTTCGTCCTGCAGCCAGGTAACGAGCATTCGATTTGAAAACACTGCCTTGAACCGTCGCTACCCCAGGAGTACCCCGAGGCAACGACGCAGGCACAACCGATTAGATACAGCCGGTCGGCTTGGGCAAGCCGGCAATCTTACAAGCCTGCTTTGCGGGGCCGTAGGGGAACAACTCGTACAGGTACTTATTGTTGCCTTTTTCTGCGCCCAGTTTCTTGCCGATGGCCTTGGTCAGCACGCGGACAGCCGGTGCGATCTGATACTCGGCGTAGTATTCACGCAGGAAGTTGACAACTTCCCAGTGGCCTTCGGTCAGGTCGACCTTTTCTTCGACAGCCATATACTTGGCGATGTCTTCATTCCACTGCGACAGATCGACCAAATAACCTTCTTCGTCGACTTCAACTTCTTTACCGGCGATTTCCACCATGGGCATAGCAATACTCCTTCAGTTAAAAGTTACAGCCAAGACTGACAGCTGTTGTGTTCTGTGACCAGATCCACAAAACCGCCGTAATCCACGACATTGACACCGTCCAACACACGCCCGGACATGCCACGCGCCGCCAGATCAGGACCGAGTGCGTAAATCTTGAGGTCAGCGACAGCTGCCTGGATTTTCGCCGCTGCCGTGCCGCCTTTCGTCACCGCGTACACCGCGTCTTCGATCAGCAATACAGCAGAACCCTTTGTGGCCATGGCGAGGCAGCTTTCCAGCGAACCCCGTTCTGTAGCCGATTTATTCACAATATGCAGCATATCCGTCCCCTTAGAAGCTGATTACGACGTCTTGCTCGGCCATGAGATTTCCCATCTCACTGACGGAGAGCACCGTCACATCGACAATCAGGTCATCTTCGGTCAACCCGCGTGCATCCATCGAGGCTTGATCGACGTACAGCTTCTCGATGTCGTAGCCATCCAGCGCACGGTAGGTCTTGGAAAAGTCCTTGACCTCGATACCCTTGGTATCGACACCCTTGATCAACTGGTAGACACCGTCATCGGTGAAGACCATGCTGACGTCCTGATCGAAAGCGGCAGTAATCAACACCACCTCCAGACCTTCCAGCGCGTACACGGTACCGTGCGGCGCCTTGCGGTTCAGGAACATGAATTTCTTGATGATGCCGGAGCCGTCATCCATATCGTCCATATCACTCATCCCGTTATTCCTCAATCACCGAACGTCACAAGACGATCGTGCTGAATGCCCATCTCCACCAGCTGACCCAGACCGGAAATCCGGAAGCCAGGCGCCAGGATTTCGTCCTTGATGCCACGGCGCAGGGCAGCGGCGACACACACCACCAGATCAATGCCATGCTCTTCAGCCAGCTTGGACCAGCGCGTGACGACGTTGCGGTCATCCTGCGGCGGCTCACCCAGACGCGTGGAGTTGTACACGCCGTCATGATAGAAAAACACGCGGGGGACTTTGTGACCTTTTTCGATCGCCGCGCGCGTAAACAGATACGCGGTGTCACTGGCCTGATGGCTATATGGCCCTTCGTTTACAAGAATGCCCAATTCCATGGCTAACTAAACTCCCAATAATTCAGTCACGGTTATCCAGCACCCGCCGCGGCAAGGCCGGGCGGAGCGGACACCCCTAAAAACAGCTTAGAAGCGGATGTGCGCAGACGCGTTCAGGTTGGCACGACCACCACGCCAGTTATCGATGTGGTACTTGGTGAAGGGCAGGCCGGTCTTCTCGAAGAATGCGGGCCAGCCAATCCGGTCGATCCAGTCGATCATGCGCTCCCAAGGCTTGCCGTCTTCCTTGTAAACAGCCAGGATTTTCTTGACCACTTCAGCAACTTCCGGCCAGCGCGGTGCATTGTTCGGCAGCCCGGATGCAACCAGCTTGTGGAAAGTCGGCTTGGAACGTGCGTTCGAGTTCTTGCCACCTACCCAGATTGCGATCTTGGAATGCTCGGGATCGTTGATCTGCATCGGAGGACAGGGCGGGAAACAAGCGCCACAGCAAATGCACTTCTTCTCGTCGACTTCCAGCGAAGGCTTGCCGTTTACCAGTGCGGGACGAATCGCCGCAACCGGGCAACGTGCCACAACCGAAGGACGCTCACACACGTTGGCAACCAGATCATGGTTGATCTTGGGCGGCTTGGTATGCTGAACGATGATGGCGATATCGGCCTGGCCGCCGCAGTTAATTTCGCAGCAGGAAGTCGACAGCTTGACGCGGTTGGGCATTTCGCACTTGACGAAATCGTCATACAACTCGTCCATCAGCGCCTTGACCACGCCGGAAGCGTCGGTACCCGGGATGTCGCAATGCAGCCAACCCTGGGTGTGCGCAATCATCGACACCGAGTTGGCGGTACCACCGATGGGGTAGCCCTTGTCGTTCAACGCCTTGATCAGCGGCTCGACCTTGGAACCGTCGGCAACCATGTATTCGATGTTGGAACGCGCGGTGAAACGCACGAAGCCGTCGGCAAACTGGTCGGCAATATCGGCCAGTTCGCGAATGGTGTAATGGTCCATCTGGCGGGCAGTGCCGGCCTTGACGGTCCAGATTTCGTCGCCGGACTCAGCGCGATGATAGAGGACACCCGGCTTCGGATGACTGTGGAAGGACCACTTGCCATAGTTTTTGACCATCACGGGATGCATGTAGGGCATCGGATCCGGTGCGCCGGACTCGATAGGCGGGCGTAAATCAGCCATGTTTTATCTCCAACGAATTTAAGGCGCGGACCCGGCTCACGCCGGAACCCGCACTCAGCAAAAAATTAAGCGGCAGACTGCTTGTACTCGTTCCACTTCTCGACCTGCTCGTCCCAATCGTCGGAACGGAAGTAGGGGTTGGAACGCGGCTCCTTGATCATGTTGGGATCAACCGGGATGTCCATGCCTTCGAGGAAGTTGGTCAGGCCGATACGCTCGATCATTTCACCGGTACGCTCATGCTCCAGCGCGTTTTCAGCGAAGAAGTCGATGATGTTGCGGGCCAGATCGTTCAGCTTCTCGAAATCCTCGTCGGACTCAAGCTTCATGAACGGAATCACCACGGTACCCATGGTTGCGCCGATCTTCAGCACACCTTTGCCGCCCACCAGGATGGACACGCCCTTGTCGTTGCCGGGCAACAGGCCGCCGGGGATCACGTTCAGGCAATGCATGCAGCGCACGCAGTTTTTGTTGTCGATGCACAGGGTGTTGCCGTCGCCCAGATTGGCAGCGGAAACGGTTTCACTGGCCTTGAACTTGTCGCTGGAAACCAGGGTGATCGCCTTGGTCGGGCACTTGCTGATCACGTCATTGACCAGATCGTTCATGCCGTGCGCTTTGTAGTAGTCCTGAACCTGCGCTTCGTTGACGCGAATGTTGTCGCGCCAGGTGCCGATGGTCGCCATGTCGGAACGCTGAATCGCGTTGACGCAGTCGTTCGGGCAGCCCGAGAACTTGAACTTGAATTTGTACGGCAGGGACGGACGGTGCATGTCGTCCAGGTTGTTGTTGATGACCGTACGCAGCGCCTTGGCTTCGTCGTAGCAGGACATCTCGCAACGGGCAGCACCCACGCATGACATCGAGGTGCGCAGCGCGGGGCCGGCGCCACCGAGGTCGAAACCCATTTCGTTGAAAGCGTCGAACGCAGGCTGCACGTCAGCCGTTTTACAGCCCTGGAACATGATGTCGCCGGACTGGCCGTGGAACGCGATCAGTCCCGAACCGCCGGTTGCCGACCAGACGTCGCACATCTTGCGCAACAGGTCAGAGGTGTAATGCATGCCAGCGGGCGGCTGGACGCGCAGGGTGTGGAATTCGGCCGCCTCTGGGAACACGGGCTTGCCATCGGTACCCTTCAGTTCGGTGAAGCGGGGAATCACGCCACCACCGTAACCGAACACACCAACCGTACCACCCTTCCAGTAACCCTTCTTGGTCTCGTAGGACGTTTCCAGCTGACCCATCAGGTCAACCATCATGTCGTTCTCTTTTGCGAGACGCTTGAGTCCGGTCACGAAGCTGGGCCACGGGCCGCTCTCGAGCTGATCCAGATTGGGCGTATCAATCATCTGCTTTGCCATTCTTCTCTCCTAAGAAAATTTTGAAGTGCCCGCTCAGCGTATAGCCCAACGGTATCCCATCATCGTATTGGCCTGACGGCTTTATCGCCATCATTCTCTTGGGTATAAGACCCACCCCAAACGGGTAGTCCACCCCCCCCATATGGAGTAGCCGGACTGCCCGAGCGCCGCGTTTCTTCATGCTTCTCGCACTGCGGATAATGAGAAGAACCGGCCGCCCGCCACAGGAATCCATAAGAGTATTAAAATATTGTTTCAAACGCAAGCCCATGTATCCATCAGGGTTGAATTATTGAAGGCAGCCCCGATCATTACGGCGTTCGAGGCTTGCCGGGTTCGCCCAGCGGCCAGCCATACAGCACAAATTATCGAGACACCATGCCCGACATTACGTCACTAGATAAAATGCGACTGCCTTTCGGCGGCCAGGAAATCGAGTTCCAGCATCTGGTTCACGAATCGGGGGGCGTGCCCTTTCTGCGCGTCCGCATTCGCGAAAACAAGCGCTTCACCATTTTTGATGTCGACCCGGTCAGCGCCAAGCTGTGGGGTGAACTGATGCAGAACTGGGCCCGCGAACACGAAGGCGACGCCCCATGAACTGGTCAGGCTGGCCCGACGACAAGCCGGAGGTGTACACCCCGCTTTTGGTCGACCTGCAGTTCGATCTCGTGGGCACCACGATTCCGGTCGACAATGCGCAGCTGTTGTCCGACGCCTTGCTGCGCCACCTGCCCTGGCTGGGCAAGAACGCCGGCGCCGGCATCCAGCACCTGAAAGGCTCCGAAACGAATAGCGGCGATGCCTCGCTCAACATCAACCGCCGCACCAAGCTCTTCCTCCGCGTGCCCAAGGCCCGGGTGGACGACCTGCAGCCGCTGGTCGGTCAAACACTCGACCTCGATGGCCATGCCTTGCAGATCGGCAATTTCAAGACGCGTGCATTCAGCCCGTTCGGCAATATCTATGCGCATTTCGTTGACACGGGCAGCGCCGGTGAAGAACAATTCGTACAGGACGTGATGCGCGAACTGGAGGGCCATTTCGAGCTGCGTTGCGGATTTATCTGCGGCAAGCAGCAAACCCTGCAAAGCGCATCCGGACCGATATTCGGCTACAGCCTGATGCTGCACGGCGTGCCGCCGCACAAGTCCCTGCAGATTCAGGACGAGGGGCTGGGCCGCAACCGTTTGTTAGGCTGCGGGATTTTCATCCCGCATAAATCCATTGCACCGGTCGTACCGGTGATTCTTTAATTACCACCTGAAAGGAGTAGCAACCATGAGTTACATGTTGAACGGCGAAGAATTGGAAACGGGCGAAGAGGAATTTCTGCTGGAAGCCAATTTCAGCGACGAAATCGTCCCGATCATCGCCGAGGCTGAAGGCATCAAGCTGACCGACGCGCACTGGCAAGTGGTGAACTACCTGCGCGACAAATACAAGGACGACGGCCAGACCCCCAACTTCCGCAACATGGTCGCCGAACTGTCCGACCTGCACGAAGGCGTGGACTGGAAGAAGACGCTGTATGAACTGTTCCCGAACCAGCCCGCCCGTCAGGGCTGTCGCGTCGCTGGCCTGCCCAAGCCTTACGGCAAGGGCGGCTACTGATCCCGCGCACAGCCCCCTGAAGCGGGCAGCGTGGTGAACACCATGCTGCCCGCTTCTGTCTTGTCATTCCAATTTCCCGGTCCAGCCCATGTTTACCAACACCCTCGTCAGCACGGAAGACCTGGCTGCACACCTGAATGACCCGAAATTCGTCGTTCTGGATTGTCGCTTTACGTTGACCGACCCCGAGGCCGGCCGTGAAGCCTACGCGAAATCGCATATTCCGGGTGCACGCTATGTCCATCTGGAAGACGACATGTCCGGTCCGCCATCCGAGCAGGCGGGACGCCATCCCTTGCCCGACCCCAATCTGTTGACCGAGAAACTCTGCCAGCTGGGCATCGGCGTCAACAAACAGGTGGTGCTGTATGACGACAGCTACGGCTCGATGGCCGTCAGGCTGTGGTGGATGATGCGGTGGATGGGCCATCCTGCCGTCGCCCTGCTGGATGGCGGCTATCCGAAATGGGTGCGCGAAAAGCATCCGATCGACGCCATCGTGCCTGCTCCGTCCAAAGCGGCCTGCGCCTGCCTGCCGGAACCCAGCCAGATCGTGACCTCGGACGAAGTCCTGCACGCGTCGAAAACCGGCGATCAACTCATCATCGATGCGCGCTCCGACCGCCGCTTCTCAGGGGAGTTCGAGCCGCTCGACCGGGTGGCGGGGCATGTTCCCGGCGCGATCAACTGGCCGTTCGATGAGAACCTCGACCTGGACGGCACCTTCATGCCGCCCGAGGCGCTGCGTGAAAACTACCAGGCGCTGCTCAAGGGCAAGCCGGCCTGGCAGGTGATCCACATGTGCGGTTCCGGCGTCACCGCCTGTCACAACATCCTGGCGATGGAAATCGCCGGTCTCCCCGGCTCACGGCTGTATCCCGGCTCGTGGAGCGAATGGATCGGCGACCCCGCCCGTCCCATCGCCACGGGCGAATAACCCCCTGCAGAAACAAGGAGACCCAACATGGTCAAACCCGTCAGAGTCCGCACCATCTGGTTCAAGAAGGATGGCGAACGTACCGCCGAGGAAATCGCCTCGGCGGTCGCCACCACGACCTGGCGCGTCGCCGACAAGGCCGTGGACAACCTCGGCCGCGAGAACTACGACATCATCACCCCGGCGCGCGGCTTCAAGCTGATAGCTGAATTTCTCGCCTTTCTCGTCCATTATTGCGATCGCATGGCCTACGCCACGCTTTCGCCCGAACGCCGCCTCGCCGTGCTGCAGGCGGTTTCCAACCGGCTGGGCGAGCTGATGGAGGAGAACATCCTCAGCGTCGCCGGGCCCGATGCCAACCGCAACTTCAAGGCCGAATTCATCGACTTCCTGAACCGGCGTTTTGAGGACTATTCCGAGTTCGAATTTCCCGACGAAGAAAAGGCCAGCTTCCCGGCCCTGCGCTTCCTGGGCCTGCAAATCCGGGAGGAAATGGGCGACAACGACAAGACCTGGATCATGGATCAGATCATGGACATCGAAATGCCCGAGATGATGGGCACGGTCCGAAAGAGCTTCACCGGCCTGTTGTCGGATGCCCCCGTCAAGCGCGGATTCGGCTCGCCCGACATGCTGCCACCGGAATAAGCATGTCCTCGCCTTTCGACCTTGCTGACGACACGACCTATCGGGCCTGGCGCGATGCGCGGCTCGCGGCGTATCCGCGCAGCGTCGACGAACTGATCGTGCCGCTGGCCGATCCGCTGCACGTCAGCCCGGACGAGTTCGCCGCGCTCGAATCGCGCTGCGCGCGGTCCAACATGGTCATTTACCGAACCCCGTACCAGCCCACCGCCGACAAGTCGCAGGCACACCGGCTCGCGCGCCAGCTGGGTCTGGTCCATCTGGAAGGCAATTACCTGGCCGATGAGGACGGACTGTCCAGCATCACCCCCGCAGGTGACGAGGGGAACGTGCGCGGCGAATACATCCCCTATACCCACAAGCCGATCAACTGGCATACCGACGGCTATTACAACGCGCTCGACCGCCGCATCCTCGGCATGTCGCTGCACTGCGCCCAGGATGCCGAGACCGGCGGAGAGAACGCGCTGCTCGATCACGAAATCGCCTACATCCAGCTGCGCGATGCCAACCCCGAGTTCGTCCACGCCATGATGCAGCCCGACGCGATGACCATCCCCGCCCGCATGGACGAGGACGCCCCCACCCCAACCCTCCCCCGCATGTGGGAGAGGGCGCAAACGCTAAGCCCAAACCCATCAATTGCCCGCGCCGAGCAAAGCGGCCCGGTGTTTGCGGTCGATCCCGAGCACGGCTTCCTCACCATGCGCTACACCGCGCGCACCCGCTCGATCGTGTGGAAGAACGACGCCATCACGCTGGCCGCCGTCAACACGCTGGCCGACATCCTTTCCGGTTCGGAATACATCCTGCACGCGCGCCTGAGTCCCGGCATGGGCCTGCTCTGCAATAACGTCCTGCATACCCGCAGCGGATTCACCGATTCTCCCGGCCGTCGCCGCCTGCTGTATCGCGGACGCTTCTACGATCGCCTGAGCTTCCCGGGGCAAGCCGCCTAGAAGCAGGTAAAATAGCCGACTTCTTTTTTCGGCCAGCGCCTTCATGCAGCTTCTCACGCTCGGGGTCAATCATCACACCGCACCGCTCGCGATTCGCGAGCAGGTGGCGTTCGGTCCCGAGAAGCTGGTGCTGGCACTGCAGGAACTGACGCAAAGCGAGCGCGCATCCGAAGTCGCCATCCTGTCGACCTGCAACCGCACCGAGTTGTATTGCAACACCCCCACCCCCGACGCCGTGACCCAGTGGCTGGCCGATTTCCACCACATCGAGCGGCGCGAACTCGCACCCTATCTGTACGCCCTGCCGCGTGAAAAAGCCGCGCAGCATGCGTTTCGCGTGGCCGCCGGGCTCGATTCGATGGTGCTCGGCGAAACCCAGATCCTGGGTCAGATGAAGCAGGCCGTGCACACCGCCGAGGAAGCCGGCACGCTTGGCCTGCTGCTGCACAAGCTGTTCCAGCGCACCTTCTCGGTGGCCAAGGAAGTCCGTACCAGCACCGAAATCGGCGCCAACTCGGTATCGATGGCCGCTGCTGCGGTGCGCCTGGCCGAGCGCATTTTCCCCAGCGTCAAGGCCCAGGCCTGCCTGTTCATCGGCGCCGGCGAAATGATCGAACTGTGCATGACCCACTTTGCCGCCCAGCACCCGCGCCGCATGACGGTGGCCAACCGCACCACCGAGCGCGCCCGCCCGCTGGCCGAACGCTTCAATGCCGGGGTGATCCCGCTCACTTCGCTGCCAGACGAACTGCCCGCCTACGACATCATCATCACCTCCACCGCCAGCCCGCTGCCCATCCTGGGCAAGGGCATGCTCGAACGCGCGATCAAGCAGCGCCGGCATCGCCCGATTTTTATCGTCGACCTGGCCGTGCCGCGCGACGTCGAAGCCGAGGTCGCCGACATGGACGACGTGTTTCTCTACAGCGTCGACGACCTTGGAAAAGTGGTGCGCGAAGGCCTCGACAACCGCGTCTCCCAGGTCGCGCAGGCCGAGGCGATCATCGAAACCAGCGTCGAGAATTTTGTCCACTGGATGGAAGGGCGCGAACTGGTGCCGGTCATCCGGAGCCTGCGCGACAGCGCCGAACGCCACCGCCGCCACGAGTTCGAGAAAGCAGAAAAGGCCCTGGCACGCGGCGACGACCCGCATGCCGTGCTGGAAGCGATGAGCCACGCCCTCTCCAACAAGCTGCTGCACGCTCCCACCCACGCGCTCAACCACGCCAGCAACGACGAGCGCGGCCAGTGCGTCCACCTCATCAGCCAGATCTACGGGCTGCATCACGAATGAAAGCCTCGCTGGCTGACAAGCTCGCTCGCGCCGACGAGCGGCTGATCGAGCTTGACGCCTTGCTGTCGCAGCCGGAAATCGCGGGCGACATGGACAGCTACCGCAAGCTCACCCGCGAGCATGCCGACCTGACCCCGGTGGTCGAGCTGTACCGCGAGTATCGCCAGGTCGAGGCCGACCAGAACGCCGCGAACCAGATGCTCACCGATCCCGAAATGCGGGAACTGGCCGAGGCCGAACTGGCCGACAGCGCCGCACGGATCACGCAACTGGAAGCCGATCTGCAAGCCGCCCTGCTGCCACGCGACCCCAACGACGAACGCAATATCTTCCTGGAGATCCGCGCCGGCACCGGCGGCGACGAGTCGGCGCTGTTCGCAGGCAACCTGCTGCGCATGTACACGCGCTACGCCGAACGCTGCGGGTGGCGCGTCGAAATCGTCTCAGAAAGCCTTGGCGAGGTCGGCGGCTACAAGGAAGTGATCGTGCGCATCATCGGCCACGGCGCGTATTCGCGGCTGAAATTCGAATCGGGCGGCCACCGCGTGCAGCGCGTGCCGGAAACCGAGTCGCAGGGCCGCATCCACACCTCGGCCTGTACCGTCGCGGTGATGCCCGAGGCTGACGAGGTCGGCGAAGTCGACGTCAATCCGGCCGACCTGCGGATCGACACGTTTCGCGCATCGGGCGCGGGCGGGCAGCACATCAACAAAACCGATTCCGCGATCCGCATGACCCACCTGCCGACCGGGCTGGTCGTGGAATGCCAGGACGACCGCTCGCAGCACCGCAACCGCGCGCAGGCGATGAGCGTGCTCGCGGCGCGCCTGAAAGACCGCGAAATCCAGGCGCAGCAGTCCGCCGAAGCCAGCGCCCGCAAGAGTCTGA
>JAWOJD010000020.1:0-2988 GCA_046484355.1 Thiobacillus sp. | reverse complement strand
GAGGCCCGGCTGTGGTCGGCGGGAACCGCGACGGGCGAGGAGGCCTACTCGCTGGCGATGGCGTCGATCGAGGTGTGCCGCTGCGAGGCTCCGCCGGTGAAGATCCTGGCCACCGACATCGAGTCGCAGGCGCTGGCGGTGGCGGAACGCGGCGAGTACGGCGAGCGGACGTCCGCCGACCACGCCGGTGATGGCGATGGTCGAGGCGGCCTCGGCCGCGTTGATGATGTCGTCGGCGGTGACATTGGTGGCCAGCGTGATGGTCGGGGCCGGCGCCGTGGTATCGATGGCTGTGAATACACTGCTTGCATTGAAAACTTGTTGGTTGGTGGATGATTCGGTTGGCTTAAATTCAAACGCGATTGAATTAACGTCTTCGACAATCCGCAGCAGCCGCACAAAATCATTCCCGGCGTTATTGCCGCCTCCATCAATACCGGCGGCGGTTGGGTCGAGCAGGTCGTCGATGTTCTCGCCGCGATCCAGGGCCTGGATGATGCGGTCAGCTTCACCGGCTGGCAGTGCCGCTTCGGCAAGGTCTGGGCGTGAAGTAGGAGAGGTCTCGGCACTGAACTGAAACGTCTCGTTGGGCAGCAAGGTAAGCATGTGCCCATCGAGGAAAGCCAACTGGACTTCTCCGCCTGGCATTGTGACGATGGTATCGCCTTCGAGCAGAACGTCTCCCGCCTTGAGGGGCCGCATCTGCCCGGATGGATCACGGGCGAAAGCCTGTCCTTCAATCGCGACTACGGTGGCGACTGCCTGGGGAGTGGTGACGTTGGTGTCCATGATGCGATCCTTAGTTCAGAATGTGCAGCCCCTTTTTTGGGGAGGTCTGTATAGATTTACGGTTTTGTATCCGGTTTCCGTATTGGACCGAAGTACAGTTAGGCGTGAATATTTTGGGGGAGGGGCGTCGAGTCTTCGACACCGTTGACGAGAAGCGAGAGTTGCATCCGGTCGCGCACGTCGAGCTTCTCGAAAGTGGCGCTCAAATGTGCTTTAACGGTGCGCTCCGTGATGCCCATCACGCGGGCGATTTCCTTGTTGGTCGAGCCGCGGGCGACGGCTTCGGCAACCTGCCGTTCTCGCTGGCTCAGCAGACTGAGAACGGGCCCGGTCGGGTTGGCGTTGCGTGTGGCCAGTCCCTGCATCAGGCGCCGCATCAGTTTGGGGCCGACCCAAAGTCCGCCGGGTTCGACGACACTGGCCACTTGATGCAGCACATCGGGGAGGGTAAGCGCGCTGCAGTAACCGGCTGCGCCGGCTGCCAGGGCGGCCATGCCTTGCTCGTCTTCCGGCACGTTCGAGAGCACTACAATGGGCACGTCGCGTACGCGGGTTTGAAGCGTTTGAATCCAGTTTGCGAGTGTCTGGTCATCGCCGGTTGCGTGCAGCCAGACCACCGAGACCGCAGACAGCGGGGGAAGCTCGGTTATTTCCGGCCCTTTGTCGCGTATCAGCAAGGCGTCGGGAAACGCGTCCAGCCAGCGCGGAATCGGCTGCGGGCGTGTACTTACAAATACGTGTCGCTTCATGGGCTAGCGCTCCGTAAAGGCAAGGGTTTTGGCACGGGTGATCGGCTTCAGCAAATAAGCCAGCACGGTTTTCTTGCCGGTCATGATGTCAACATCGGCAACCATGCCGGGAATGATCGGCATGGTTTTACTCATGGACGATTTCAACGTGCGTACGCGTACCAGGTAGAACGCGTTGCCGTCCTCGTCGGTCACGGTGTCGGCAGCAATGTTGTCGATGACGGCTTCCAGCCCGCCGTAGATCGTCGAATCATAAGCAGTGAAGCGTACCTTGGCCTGTTGACCGGGCCGCAGAAACGCGATGTCCCGGGGAGATATCCGCGTCTCCAGCAGGAGGGCATCGTCGGACGGCACGATTTCAACGATCTCTTTCCCGGGTTGCAACACCCCGCCAACAGTAGTGACCAGCAGGCGGTTGATGGTGCCCTTGACAGGCGATTTGACGTTGGCGTGCTGGACACGGTCGCTGAGCGTTGTGCTGCCCTCGGACAGGCTGTTCAGTTTGGCCGTGGTTTCGGCCAATTCGTCGCGCATCTGGTTACGGAAGCCAATCTCCAGCTCCTGCACCTTGCGCGAGGCTTCCAGAATGGCGGATTGCAGGCGCGCGATCTGTGCGCCTGCCTGATCCCGTTCACCCCGGTAGCGGCTGACGTCGCGTTCGAGACGCAGCAGTTCCACGTCCGATACCGCGCCGGAGGCCGCGAGCGGCTTGGTCATGGCGAGCTCCTTGGCGGTGAGGTCATAGCCCTGGATGGCTTGCGCGCGGCGCGACTGCACCTCGATCAGTTCCTGATTGCGCTGCGCAACCTGCTGGCGCGCAATGCTGACCTGGGCTTCGAGTTCGCGGCGGCGCGCGTTGTACATGCTGCGTTCTTCCCCAACCAGGACGGGGTCTTCTTTTTCCACCTCGGGTGGAACCTGAAAAGGGGAGTTCTCGGCCAGCGCCCGCAGGCGGGCCGTCTTGGCCAGGAGTGCCAGATACTGCACGCGGTTTTCACGCAGCGACGAAACAAAACGTGTTTCGTCGATGCGGAACAGGGACTGACCTTCCTCGACTGACTGGCCTTCGCGCACCAGAATTTCCGCAATCACGCCACCATCGACTGCCTGCACCACCTGGACCTGGCTAGAGGGAATGACTTTGCCGGTGCCGCGCGCCACTTCATCGACGGTGGCAATTGCGGCCCATACGACAAGAAGCGTCAGAATGAGGGCAATCGACCGCAGCAAATAGCGCGCACGCAGTGGTTGCTGTTCGTTCTGGGCCCAACTGGCGTCGGTCGCCCAGTTAGGGGACTCGTCTGAACGCGGCGGTATCCATTTGGAGAAAGCACGGTCAAGCAGTGGCCGGGCATGGCGGGACCAGCTGTTGGAGCTGTCCGCGAAGCGTGAAATGGCGGCAAACAATCCGGCTTTCATGCTGCTTTCCCGATGCGGCCCTGGCGCAGGG
>JAWOJD010000064.1:0-8563 GCA_046484355.1 Thiobacillus sp. | reverse complement strand
GTTCGCGCAAGCGAAGCTCGCCGATCTGGAGAATAGGGTGAAGCCCGACGAGCCACGGCAGCGAGGAACCGGCGTCGCCGAATCGGCATCATGCAACCTTGGGCATCGGGCCGGGTGCAACACAAACCCGATGACCTCGACTACTCCAACCGCCCGGTGCGGACCCGCATGCCGGGTGGTGTGGGAGGGGCTCGGTCAGGTATCCTGACCGCCCCTATCCCGATTTTGCGTGCTTCACCCGGCCAGCCGGTTGTCACCCTGCTCCAGGCGCCATGGTCTGACCGATGCTTTTCTGCGTGATGGCCATTTACTATGATGCGGTCATCATGATTGTTCACTGGGCGGCGCGGTTTTCACTCAAGTTCAATTTTGAAAGGGTCGTTGAAAAGGCGCGTCCCTGATACATTGCGTGCCTGATGATTTTCATCGGCCAGGTGATGGACTGGCGAGCGACCCAATAATATCCATAGTCGAGATACGTTTCATGCCCTGTCTAGTTGACCCGATGCCCCGTTATGTTGCGCCCATCTGGCGCCGAAGCGTTCCTGTTCTGGTGAGTCTGGCCCTTTTGCTGGGCGTGGGCGGATGTGCGTCTGTGCCGCTGGAGGAGCGCGATCCGGGGGACAAGCTCGAATCCATGAACCGCTCGGTTCACGATTTCAATGAAGGGCTGGACCGCGCCGTGCTGGCGCCCGTGTCAGGCGCTTACGTCAATCACATTCCCAGGGTTGCACGCACCGGCGTGAGCAATTTCTTCGATAACATCCTGTATCTGGATACGGTGATCAACGGCTTTTTACAGGGCAAGGTGAAGCAGGGGTTTTCCGATCTGGCCCGGTTTGGCGTCAACAGCACGATCGGTGTGCTGGGCTTGTTCGATGTCGCCACCCCGATGGGGCTGAAGCAGCATAACGAGGATTTTGGACAGACGCTGGGCGTGTGGCGGGCAGGGGGGGGCGAGTACCTGGTTTACCCGTTGCTGGGCCCCAGCAGCGTGCGTGACACGGGTGGAATTGTGGTTAGCATGCTGACCAACCCGATTGTCTATGCTGCACCGCCGGTGGCCATACCGTTGGCAATACTGGGGGTGGTGGACCTGCGTGCGCGCAAGGAAACCTTTGTGCGTTTCCGCAATGAAGCGGCGCTTGACCCTTATATTTTCACGCGGGAATCCTACCAGCAGCACCGTGAATTCAAGATTCACGACGGCAATCCGCCGCGCCCGACGCTTTACGAGGAAGTCTTGCCGCCGGAGCCCATTTCAACTGATCCGGTGTGGGCGGCACCTGTTCAGGGCTCCTGAACAGGCAGCGGCCTCAGTTGGTCTCGGCGTCGCTGGCCTGTTTGATGCTGTTGTTCAGCGCCCGGTACAGCGCAATGCCTTTCTTGCGCTGATCGTGCAGCACCTGAAGCTGGCGTTCGACGTGCGCTTTGCGGGTTGACCCGCTGGAATTCTCCATTTTTTCCCGCAACTTCGCTTCCTGCTTTTTGAGCTTCTTCAACAAGACCTTGAGCTGATCGCGCTTCGCCTCCTGGCGTTTGCGCTTCTTGTCGAAGAAACGATGAAGCTTGTCGATCAGACTGGTTTTTTTCATGGCTTCGTCTCGGTTGCGGGCTATTGAGGAAAATCCGGTTCTTCAAGGCTCAGGCTTTCCTGCACCTCATTCATGATCGTCTCCTTCGGTGAAAATAGCACCTTGGCCATGTTGATCAGGTTGTTGGCGACATCATGCGCATAGCTGCTGTCGTTCATCAGCGAGGTGGCCATTTCAGGCGTGATGTGCCCCCCCCGAATCAGGCGCTCCAGATTGCCGCTGGCCAGCGCATCGTCGGCGAACAGGTCGGCGCGCAATCCGTCCAGCGCCAGCAGGGCCTCGGTGTCGGGGTCTTCGGCAAGGACGTGAATGTCCTTTAATAGCAGGGCGAGGCGCTGCCGAATGCCGTTGTATTCCTGTCGGATATGGGGGTTGGGCGAGTCGAGATAGCGCAGCAGGTTCTTTTGCAGATGCTTGATGTCCTTGACCGCCTCCACGATATTCCGGCTGGCATCCCGCAGGGCGTAGAGGTTTTCACCCTGAAGCTTGGTTTCCGGCCCGATTTTCACGCGTGCGATGAAATCGACGATGGCGTTGTAGAGGGACTTGATGCGCCGGTCGTAATGGTCGTCAATATCGACTGCCCTGACGGTCTCGGGGGGCTGTGCCAGGGATGCTTGGTCGGTGTCCTTGCGCAGTTGGGCCGGCGCCACATTGAGCACCAGAGCGATGACATCGAAGGCGTTGGAAAAGAGATGCTGTATTTCCTGACGCAAGGCCTTCAGCGCCGCGTCGGGGTAGCCGGCCACCGCATCATTGATGAAATGCGGCATCGACACCTTCCGGGGCTGATCCTTGAGGATACGCTCCAGCAAGCTGACCAGTTTCTGGATGAACGGCAGCATCACCACGATGCCCACCAGATTGAACAAGGTATGGAAAACCGCCAGCTTGAGCGTGTAGTTATCCGCCGCAATGCCGATCCCGTGGCTGACGCTGTCCACTGCCCAGATGAACGGGTAGATGAACACGATGGCGATCAGGCCGGTCACCGCATTGAACAACAGATGCGCCGCCGCCAGTCGCCGTCCCTCCACGTTGGCGCCGATGGCCCCCAGGATGGCGGTGATGGTGGTGCCGATGTTGGCGCCGATGGCCAGCGCCAAGGCGTTCTCGTAGGTGATTTGATGTGCGGCCAGCGCGGTGATGATCAGCACCAGGGTGGCATGGCTGGACTGCATGATCACCGTGGCGAGGGTGCCGATGAAGGTATAGAGCAACAGGCCGATCAGGCCGGGGACGGCAAACTGGGCGAGGTCGATGGCGGACTTGAACGACTCGAAACCCACTTTCATGTGGTGGATGCCAAGGAATAGGAAACCGAGCCCCATCAGGACATATCCGATGCCCTTCAGCACCTTGGTCGACTGAAACAGCAGAATGACGCCGAATACCAGCATCGGCATGGCATAGGCGGAAATGTTCACCTTGAGGCCGAGGCCGGCCACCAGCCAGGCCCCTGTGGTGGTGCCCAGATTGGCGCCGAAGATGATGCCGATGCCCTGGGCAAGTCCGATCAGGCCCGCACTGAGAAACGAGATGCTGAGCACAGAGACCAGCGAACTCGACTGCATCACCGTGGTGCTGACAATTCCGAAGGACACGCTTTTCCACAGGCGGTCGGTGGACACCCGCAGCAGCTTTTCCAGGACGCCGCCGGTAAAGGCCTTGAAGCCTTCTTCCAGCGACAGCATCCCGAACAGGAAAATGGCCACGCCGGCGGCAATTTCGTTGAAGTCCGGGCTGACCCAGAATCCCCAGGCGAGGACCAGAAAAATGCTGGGCAGCAGGATGCGACGTAGCACGCGCGGCCCTTACCGAAGCATCATGCCGCGAATGGTGAAGAACAGCATCGCGGCCATGAGGGCGGAAACCGGCACCGTGATCAGCCACGCAGCCACAATGCGCATCAGGGCAGAACGCTTGACCAGCTCCTTGCGGTAGATGCTTTTCAGGCCCTTGCGCTCCTTCTTGGACAGGTGGCTGTCTTCGACTGCCTGCTTGCTGGCCTTCAGTTCTGCGAGCATGGCGCCCTTTTCCTCGAAATCGGCGGAGCGGAATCGTTCCAGATAGGCTTCGACGATTTCCCGGTCATGTCCTTCGTGGTGTTCCTCAATGGTGTCGATCATGCGTCCGTAATGCGCCTTGATGAATTCGCGCAGGAAGCCGACACCGAAGATCGCGCCCACGGCGATGTGGGTGGAGCTGACCGGCAGCCCGAGCTGGGAGGCGACGATGACGGTGATGGCTGCCGCCATGGCAATGCAGAAGCCGCGCATCTGGTCCAGTTCGGTGATACCCGTACCCACGGTCTTGATCAGCTTGGGGCCATACAGGGCCAGGGCCAGCGAAATCCCGATGGCGCCGACCAGCAGCACCCACAGCGGAATGGCAGCCTTGGCGGCGACCGCTCCGTGCTCGATCGCTTCGTTGATGGCGGCCAGCGGACCAATCGCGTTGGCCACATCGTTGGCGCCATGCGCGAAACTCAGCAGCGCTGCGGCAAAGATCAGCGGAATGGTGAACAGGCTGTTGACGCCTTGTTTGGTGTTCTCCTGGTTCGCAGAGGCGGCCGACACCATCGGCCGGGTGATGGCATAGGTGGCCATGGCAAATCCGATCCCGATCAACGCAGCCGAACCGAAGCCCACCTTCCAGATCTGCTTGAGCCCTTTCATCACCAGATAGGTGGGAAAGGCCCACGCCATGATGGCCAGCAGGATGGGAACCATTTTTCGAGCCGCCGAGAGCATGTCGGGCTTGAAGGTGATGGTGCGCTTGATCAGATACAGGAAAGCGGCTGCAACGATCCCGCCCAGTACCGGCGAAATGACCCAGCTGGCGGCGATTTGTCCCGCTTGGCCCCAGTTGGCGATGCCCATGGCCCCGGCCGCGACGCCAGCCCCCAATACCCCGCCGACGATGGAATGGGTGGTGGAGACCGGTGCTCCGGCGGCCGTAGCAATATTGAGCCAGAGCGCCCCGGCGAGCAGGGCCGCAGTCATCAACCAGATAAAGGTATTCGTGTCGGCGATGGCATCGGGATTGATGATGCCGCTCTTGATGGTGCTGACCACGTCGCCGCCCGCGATGATGGCACCGGCTGCCTCGAAAATGGCGGCGATGACGATGGCGCCGGTCAGGGTGAGCGCCTTGGAGCCCACTGCCGGACCGACGTTGTTGGCGACGTCGTTGGCGCCGATGTTGAGTGCCATGTAGCCGCCGATCATCGCCGCGATCACCAGGGGATAGCTGACCTCGTCGCCGCGCATGGTGATGAACAGGATGATCCCCACCAGAAAAAGCAGCGCCGTTCCCAGGCGGAACATTTCCTGGCGTCCCTTGTTGGTCGCCTGTTCCAATATCAAGAGTTTTTCGAGTTCCATGATGAAGCCGGTTTCCGCTGATGTCGGTTGGCTTAATGTAACAAAATTGACATAAAACCGGCGTGAAAGCGTGCGATGGGGGCAACGGTCCGGCCACGACCGGCGCGCGCTGCGGGCGTCCATCATGGGTGGACGCCCCGTGGCTATCCGGTTAGCCGTGCATCATGAACCGGCGCGCCAGCCAGTGATCCAGGCTGACTCGGCCAGGGCCGGAAAGCAGCAAGGGGACGAGCATCACCAGATACATCAGTGGCAGCTTGAAGCCGTTGTCGCAGACGTTGTAGCCGTTTCCTGCGTGAACACTGACCCAGGCGACGATGGTGAGGATGATGAGTGACGCGCTGAAAAAACGGGTGCCCAGTCCGATCACCAGTGTGATGGCGCCGATCAGTTCAAACCAGGTCGCCATGAACCACGAGATATCCACTGGGACGACGTTGAACGGGAAAGGAAAATCATCCTGAATATGGATGAACCAGTTCTCACCGGTGAACTTCACGATGCCGGATTCCCAGTATTCCCAGGCCAGCAGCAGGCGAATACCCAGCAGGCCGAGATAGCTGCCGGCCTGGTTGAACTGGGTGGTCAGCCCTGCATATAGATGAAGGATCGAATTCATGGCAACGCTCCCGGGTGACGGATGAAGGGTCGTCTGGAAAGACGGTCCGGAGCGAACGCCCCGGACTGTTTTCCGTTACTTATGGCAACGCTGAACAAGTCCCCCTACTGAATCAGTCCCCGCTAAACTGCGGGACATGATGAAACAACAGACCTTGGCGATAGCCGCAGACCAGGAAGCGAGCTTTGCCGCGTACCGCAAACCCACGCGACGCGACGAGTTTCTCAGGCAGATGGAAGCACTTGTTCCATGGAAAGCGCTGTGCGAAGAAATCGCCCCGTACTACCCCAAGGCCGGGAATGGGCGTCCGCCCATCGGACTGGAGCGGATGCTCCGCATCCACTTCATCCAGCACTGGTTCAACCTTGCCGACCTGGCCTGCGAAGAGGCTCTCTACGACAGCGCCAGCCTGCGACGCTTTGTCGGCATTGACCTGGGTCGCGAGCCTGTACCGGACGCCACCACCCTGCTCAAGTTCCGGCGTTTGCTCAACGCGCACGGCCTGGGCGAAGCCCTGTTCGCCCGAGTGGGCGAAGAACTTCAAGCGCAAGGCATCAAGATCAATACCGGCACCATCGTTGACGCCACGATCATTGGCGCGCCGAGTTCCACGAAGAATGCCGACAAGGCGCGCGACCCTGAGATGCATCAGACGCGCAAAGGCCAGCAGTGGTACTTTGGCATGAAGTTGCACATTGGCGTGGATAGCCAAAGCGGACTGACGCACAGCGCCGTGGTGACCGCCGCCAACGTACATGACAAGCACCCGCTACCGGATTTGCTGCATGGGGAGGAACGACGGGTTTATGGCGACTCGGCGTACCAGAGTCAGAAAGTCCTGATTGCCAGCAAGGCCCCCCACGCCCGCGACTTCACCAACGAGCGCATCCGCCGGGGAGGGGTCGTGGATGAGGTCAAGCGCGCGAAGAACCGCAACAAGTCGCGCATCCGGGCGCGCGTCGAGCATGTCTTTGCGGTCGTCAAACGACTGTGGGGGTTTACCAAGGTGCGCTATCGCGGTTTGCAGAAGAACGCTACCCGTGCCTTCACGGCCTTGGCGCTGGCTAATATTTACCTGTGTCGAGGGCGCTTGCTGCCACAGGTGCGTCCATGATGCGGGAAAGTACACAAATCAGGGCAAACAATGCCCAGATAAGGCAGTCAAACCGTCGCATTTCGACAAATTCTCGCGTTCGTTCCGATCTGATTGTGCGCGCGATTTTTAACGCTACTTGTTCAGCGTTGCCTTAAGCCGCTCGTTAATCTGAACGGCATTTCTATTGTTCGAGCGTATGCTCCCGACCCCAAACAGCCAGTCTTGCCCTGCATGCCAATTGTCGATTCTGTAATTTCCAACTCAAATGGTCGACCAGTTCCATCTGCTTGGTGGAAATTTGGTAATCAACTTCGTAAAGGTCAGGAGCTGTATGCTCGAAGTTCCGCTCTTCCAAATCGCCCGCATTAAACCGATGGGGTCTGGGAGCTTGGATACAATGATTTTTCTACATCAGCATCGAATCGATATCCCATTCCAACGACCGATTTGATCAAAGTAGGGAACTTGACGTCGTCGCCAAGGTGGCGACGCAGATGAGTGATAAAACGATCCAGCGTTCTGTTCTTGATTTTTTTGGCGGGGCCGCTGACCAGATCAATCAATTGCTGGCGGGTGAGGACCTGATGGGGAAACGTCAACAAGGCCCTGAGCACCTCGCAATCACGCTTTTCGAGCAGGACCGAAGTACCGTGGCGCGATTCCAGACGGCGTTCATGAGGATAAAGAGTCCATCCGGAAAAGCGGTAAATGCGGACAGCCGTTTCGTTGGGATCGACGGACTCGATTCGCGCTAGGCTCAGAACCTGTCTGATCGTGGCAACCAGCTTGCGTGGCTGAATAGGCAAGCTCAGCCGGGCCTCCGGCGTGAATCCCAGGGGCACGGCCCGACCCGGAAATACGTGCGACCGGTCCAGCACGATCATGGGCATGCCCGGCTTTTCCGACAGCCAAGCCGGCCGGTTCGCACGCGGTTCCATGTCATCCAGCGCAACGATCAGCACGTCGACCGGCGGGGGCGTGGCCTCCATGTTTGTGGCCATGAGGATATCGAAGCCTTTGTCGCGCAAATAGTCGACGAGCAAAGTCCGCGTCAGCGGATCGCTGTCAACCAGATAGATACGCGGGGCAAAGATGGTTTTTGCATCGGCTTCGCAGCCCGGACGTGGCAAATCGGTCTGCCCTGAATATCGCGAGCTCACCAGCAAGCCTGGGTTTCCCTGATGCATGGCGAATGTCCTGGTCGTGATCAGCCGAAGCGGCCCGTGATGTAATCCTCGGTCTGCTTGACGGTGGGTTTCAGGAACACGTCGTTCGTCCGCCCGATTTCGATCAGTTCGCCCATGTACATGAAGGCGGTGTAATCGGACACGCGGGCCGCCTGCTGCATGTTGTGGGTGACGATGATGATGGTGTACTGGTCCTTCATCTCGTTGACCAGTTCCTCGATCTTGGCGGTCGAGATGGGGTCGAGTGCGGAGGCCGGCTCATCCAGCAGCAACACGTCCGGCTCCAGAGCGATCGCGCGAGCGATCACCAGGCGCTGCTGCTGTCCGCCGGACAGGCTCAGGCCGTTCTCGTCGAGACGGTCCTTGACCTCGTTCCACAGCGCGGCGCCGCGCAAGGCCTTCTCGACCGCCTCGTCCAGCGTGCTTCGATTGTTGACGCCCATGATGCGCAGGCCATAGGCCACGTTTTCGTAAATGGACTTGGGGAAGGGGTTGGGTTTCTGGAACACCATGCCGACCCGGCGGCGCAGCAAGGCGACGTTCACATCCCGGTCATAGATATTTTTGCCTTCCATCAGGATCTTGCCGTCAACGCGACAGATTTCGACCAGGTCATTCATGCGGTTGAAGCAGCGCAGCAGGGTCGACTTGCCGCAGCCGCTGGGGCCGATGAAGGCGGT
>JAWOJD010000042.1:0-12128 GCA_046484355.1 Thiobacillus sp. | reverse complement strand
GAAAAGAAGCGGTGCGGAATTACAAGGAAAAAGGTAGGGGCGGAAGGCTCCGAACCGGCTGCGGAAACGCGGCCCACGCCGGGTGAGATCGCGGTAAGTCGCCTGGGTGGAAACACCCAGGCGCTCTGGTCTGTGACCCCGGAAACCCCCGCTACAAGACCGAACGGGCTTTAGCGGCGGGAGGCTTCATTACATTGAATGCAGCAGGTGGCGGTCATTCTGACCAAGCCAGCTATTCTTCTCCCGGCTGCGCATGCCCTCGCTGCCACGGCGCTGCGACCCGCGTCCCGCGCCGACTGGTCGATTTGATCACGAGCATGTTCATCACAGTCAGCCGCTTCCGCTGCAAATCGAAGGACTGCGGTTGGGAAGGCAATATACGCGTAAAGCGGCATCCCCTGTTAGTGCGGGGGCCGTGGTGAGTACGGATTGCGGAAAGATCCGTTGACCTGGCTGACCGTGGCGTGTCTCGCCGGGATGGTGTTTGTCAGTACGGGGGCGGCCCTCGCGGCTGTGCCGGACATGCAATCCGCCGCCTTGCTGCACGCCAAATACGCGTCCCTGGGTGAGCGACTCCAGAACAACCCGTTCCGGCGAGCTCTCTCGCTCGACTCCTCCGAGTCGCCCACCGATCTGAAAGGGGACATCTACGCCCTGGTCGATTACCCATTTGCCACCGTCAGTGCGGCACTCAACGGCCCGGATAACTGGTGCGATGTGCTGATCCTGCATGTCAACACCAAGCACTGCCACGCCACGGCCGACAAATCCCGGACGGCCCTGACGGTCAGCATCGGCAAGAAAACCCCTCAGTCCCTCGAAGATGCGTATCCCATCGAATTCTCCTATCGCGTCGCCGCGGCGACAGCGACCTATCTGGAGATCCATCTCAATGCACCGGAGGGGCCGCTGAGCACTCGCAACTACCGCATCCGGCTGCGGGTGGTTCCGGTTGATCATGGCAGGACCTTTCTGCATCTCACCTATTCGTACAATTACGGAATGGCTGGACGACTTGCCATGAAAACCTACCTCGCCACCATTGGCAGCAAGAAGGTCGGATTCACCCAGACCGGCAGGCAATCCAACGGCCAGCCTGAATTTATCGGCGGCATGCGCGGCTTGGTAGAGCGCAACTCCATGCGTTACTACCTCGCCATCGAGGCCCACCTTGGAGCATGGGCCACCCCGCCGTCCATGCAGCTCCAGAAACGCCTGCAAAGCTGGTTCAATGCCACCGAGCAATATCCCCGCCAGTTGCGCGAAGTCAGCCGAACCGCCTACTTGGATATGAAACGGAGTGAATATCTGCGTCAACAGACGACACAATAAGCAAGGGGCAATCCGGAGCGCCAGCGTGCGGCGTGGCAAGTGAGCGCGCCCGGTTGTTCTATTTCCCCAACAATTCGCCAACGGGCTTGAGATCTTCCACCCGGTCGCATATGGCTTTGATCATCATGATGATGGGAATGCCCAGCAACAAACCCCATACACCCCATAGCCAGCCCCAAAACAGCACCCCAACGAAAACCATCACTGCGTTCATCCGGCCGGCCCGGCCGGTAAGCCATGGCGTCAACAAATAGCCTTCCAGGCTGGTGATGACCAGCGAGATGCCGGCGACTGTGAGCGCCATGCTCACCGTTCCGAACTGGAGAAAGCCGACCAGCCCCGTTCCCCCGGTAACGAGGACCGGGCCGAGATAGGGGATCATATTGAGTGCGCCGGAAAGGATGCCCCAAATCGCCGCGTGTTCCAGGCCAATCCAGAGAAACGCGAGCCAGGTCGCCACCCCCACCAGAATGCTGGTGAATATCTGCACCATCAGAAAGCGTTGAATCTGATCGGTGATTTCGTCCAGCACCTGCAGGGTGATTTTTTTCTTGCTGAGGGTGGGGCCGCTGATCCTGACCAGCTTGCGCCGGAAAATATCGCCCGAAACCAGCAGAAAATAGCTCAGGAACAACACCATCACCGCTTGTCCGGCAAATACAAAAGCTCCCAGCGTCCCGCTCCAGAGGTGGTCCGTGATATTCAGTTTGGGTTTTTCGATGAGCACCCGGGTCACGCCTTGCGGGGTAGCGGCAGCCGGAGTGATCGTTTCATTCGCCGCGCTTTCGAGTTGAACGGCCGCCTGTTGCATCTGCTCCATCGCGCCTTCGGTCTCTCCCCATTCCTTGCGCAGTGTGTTGCGGAATTTTTCCGCCGCGTCGGGCAGGGTTTCGATCAACTGGGCGGCATCGTCGCTGAGAGAATAGACCAGAGACCCGGTTCCGCCCACGATACCGGCCAACAACACGGCAGCCCCGATGGCGCGAGGAATCCGCCATTTCTGCATCAGGTTGACGAGAGGTGAGAAGGCATAGCTGATCATGACTCCCAGCATCAGCGGAATAAAAACCGCGCGCGCCCAGTGCAACACAAAAATGACGGCGAGCACGGTGAGCACCGTGAGCGTCAGGCTGTGCACGTCCGCCTGCACCCGGACGGCAGGCAGGGATGCGATCGACGTGACCGCCTCTTCGGCAATAGCGCCGCTATTTTCCCCGCCGGACTGTGTTTCGGAACCCGGGGAGAGCGCATCGGGTTTGGCAACAGTATTCATGGTGTCGCGTCGCTGCTGTAAAAAATAGCCGAACAATCAAGTGACCCATCGCGGAACAACCGGTAACAACCCGGGGTAACTCAGATCAGGGTTTGGGGCTTTTCTGAGGGATGCTTCCGGATCGAACTGAGCGTATCGAACAGAAAAGCCCTGGCGCTGCTTGCCAGGCTAGGTCTGAGCGTCTACGGATCAGGCCACTACGTCCTGCCACGCTCCACCCGCTCGGATGCAGGGGATGTCCCCCGGCAAGCCGGTTTTCACCTGCTGGTCTTGTCCCTGCTCGGGTTGTCGCGGTTCTCCTGCGGTAGCGCCTCGATCTTGCACTTGCTTACGTCCTGGTTCAGCCAGATTGCCTCGCGTTCGCACTCGGCCTGGCGCCTTTTCTGCAGTTCTAGCTGACGCACGCGTTCAGCCTGCTGCTGCGGCGTCTCGACTTGACGCTTGCGTTCGGCCTGCTGCTTCTCGGCAGCCTGCTGTTGCTGCGCCTCAGACTGGCGCCTGCGCTCGGCCTGCTGCTTCTCGGCAGCCTGCTGTTGCTGCGCCTCAGACTGGCGCCTGCGCTCGGCCTGCTGCTTCTCGGCGGCCTGCTGTTGCTGCGCCTCAGACTGGCGCCTGCGCTCGGCCTGCTGCTTCTCGGCAGCCTGCTGTTGCTGGACCTCATCCTGGCGCCTGCGCTCGGCCTGCTGCTTCTCGGCGGCCTGCTGTTGCTGCGCTTCAGTCTGACGCTTGCGCTCGGCCTGCTGTTGCTGCGCTTCAGTCTGGCGCCTGTGCTCGGCCTGCTGCTTCTCGGCAGCCTGCTGTTGCTGCGCTTCAGTCTGACGCCTGCGCTCGGCCTGCTGCTTCTCGGCGGCCTGCTGTTGCTGGACCTCATCCTGGCGCCTGCGCTCGGCCTGCTGCTTCTCGGCAGCCTGCTGTTGCTGCGCTTCAGTCTGACGCCTGCGCTCGGCCTGCTGCTTCTCGGCAGCCTCCTTTTGCTTCTGCGCTTCACCCTCACTTCGCTGATCTTTGTCCCGACTGCGGTCGCCCGGCGCGGGCGCAGGTTCCTTCTCTGGCTCGACCGACCGATCCAGCGGCTTCAACTTGCCGGGCGCGGCTGCGGGTACGCCAGTCTTGTCACCCGTGCGGCGCGATCCCGCTGCACGCGCGTCCACCGCGCCGCGTTGTTCGCCGATCACGCGCACCTTCTGTGCGGTGCTGTCGTCGCGACCCTGCATGGGTTTGACGGCGTCGGGCTCAGGCGCCCGCCCGGGGGTTTTCTGCAGCTGCTGTTCGCGCACGGCGAAGGGGCGCTCGCCAGGCGGTGGCGCATTGCGCACGAAGACCGGGCGTTCGATCGCTTCACGCGATGGTCGTGCCTCAGCAGTCTTGCCCGCGCCGGTCACGCTGCGTACGCTCGGCGCAATCGGGGCGACGCGCGTGATTTCGCCCGTAGTACCGGCCTTGCGGTCGACACGGATCGCCGCCGGGCGAACCGGCTGCGCATTGGCGAATACGGTTCTGGGGACCGCTGTGACAGCCCCGACAACCGTGCGGTTGGCATAGTTCACCTGATCGACATTGATCGTTCCGCTGGAATAGTTGTTGTAGACGTTGGTGATGATCGTGTTGTTGATCACCGTATTGTTCACGTTAACCCGGGTGAAATAGTCGCGGCTGGCCCGGTAGGACGGCACATAGACTTCGCGCGGCCCAAGCGGAAACCAGCCGATCGGCGAGCCCCCGCCGAACGTGATCGACACGCTCCAGCCGCTGCCGCCGATGAAAGCGACCAGCGCAGGTGCGTAGACGGGGCGAACGTTGCGCGGACCCGGAATCCAGCCCCAGCGATTGGAGACGTAAACCCAGCGTCCGTAGTGCGATGGCGCGAAGCCCCAGGGCGCGTTGTCCACCCAAGTCCAGCCCCACGGTTCCTGCCAAACCCAGTGACCATCCCGATAGGGCGCCCAATCGGCGTCGACCCGGTTGGGGTACCACACGTTGCCGTAGCGGCGATCCGGACGCCAGCTGCCATACTCATCCAGATCCGCGTAGCCCACCACATCGTCGTCGAGGTAGCGCAAAGACGCGGAGCGGGCCAGACGCCGGTCGCGATCGAGACAGTAGCGGTCGAAAGCATCCTCACGCGGCAAGCCATACATCTCGTAATCGCGCAAATCGGTGTCGTAGAAGCGCACCGTATCGCCAGCCTGCAAGCGGAAGCTGGAGTTTTCGCCGTAGGCCTCGCCGGCGCCTTTCCACACCACAATGGTGGTGATGGCGTTGCGTCGGTCGACATCGATGCGATAGCGTCCGGGACGATCAACCGTGAACGCCAGCGTCGGTGTGGCGATTTCGACTATCTGCCCGGGGTACATGCGCCGTATGCTCAGGTTGAGGGTGCCCTGCGTCATCCTGACCTGCGCGATGCGATCGTCCAGATCCAGAATCTCGACGCCGGTGCTCGACCCCAGGCGGATGGCTGCGCTACCCACCTGAAACTCCGCGCGGGCGTCCCGATCGGTCCAGAGCCGATCGCCCCGGATCAGCGGGCGATTGCGCACCACACCAAACCAGTCGTCCTCGCCCGCCGGCGAGTAGCTCACCTCCCCCTGGGTATGGGACAGGCGCGCAACGCGCTCAGGGGGATCTGAATAGGCTGCGCTTGCGAGCGAGGCGGTGCACAGCGACAACAGCAGCAAGCCCGACAGGGCAATTGAGCGAAATGGATTCGACATGGTGCATTCCTTAAATATCAGGCCCGTTCCGCACCTCACCAAGCAAGGCGCAATCATTCGTTCGATTCGCAAGCACTCAGCGCATTTGTATGGTGAAAGCGGATTGATCATCGAGAATCCGGAACGCGTGAGTGCTTGCAGCCCGCGTTTAGGGCCGTTGAAATCAACCCCCCCCATCAACTCTGCACGCATGCAGGCTCGAATCAGCCCAACTGCAAAGGACGATGAGCCGTCACAGCCGTCCCATCAACAGCAGCACAATGATGATGATCACGATCAAACCCAATCCGCCGCTGGGGCCGTAGCCCCAGTTCTTGCTGTGCGGCCAGGTCGGAATCGCGCCGATCAGCATCAGGATCAAGACGATCAACAGGATGGTTCCCAGCATGATGTTCTCCTCGAATGGGTGAGTGGATTCAGTTCGCCGGCGCGGCAGCCTCGGCCGGCACCACGATCACCGTAGTGTCATCGCCGGTCTTGCCGGTGTCGCCCTGGACGCCTTGATAACCGGTGGCACCCTGGCTGCCGGTTGCGCCCTGGTCGCCGGTGGTGCCTTGCGGACCTGCCGGGCCGGGCACCGCGACAGGCGCGGCGGGCGCGGTAACGACGGTCGGCCTATCGCAAGCGGCCAGGCTCAAGGTGGCGAGAAATGCGGAAATCAGCAGCGTATGGTTCATGGTCAATCCTTTGAAAATGGGGAATCGTGGCACGGGCAGTGTAGAGCCGCTCGCGAGCAAACCGGTCCGGCTTGAATGTCGCACCTGTTAGGTCAACAGAGTAAGGGAATGCCCCGCAGAGTTCAGTGCGCTGGCGTACATAGAGGCAGCTATATCTTTGCGGGATAGCCCATGATGCTGCGTGCGATAGCGCACAGAATTGGAAGTGGTACACGCATAAGCTCGTTGCAAGCAATGACGCACGGCGCAGGTCGCTCGCCCCACCCTCCGGCGGAGGTCGCGCGGCCCCATTTCCGCGGCCAATGCCGGTCTGCCCGCCCTCACGCATCAGGAAAAACGACCATTCACAGGAGCCTCACCATGAAACGTCTACTCTTTGCAGCCGCACTGGCTGCCGCCACCTCGTTCCCGGCACTCGCGGCCGACGTCGGGGTGTCCATCAGCATCGGCCAGCCCGGCTTCTACGGCCAGATCGACATCGGTGGTTATCCGCCGCCACGCATCATCTACCGAGAGCCACGCGTCATGTATCGGGCCGCGATGCACCGCCAGCCGATCTACCTGAACGTGCCCCCGGGTCACGCCAGAAACTGGCGCAAACACTGCCGCGCGTACAACGCCTGCGGCGAACGCGTCTACTTCGTGCAGAACAGCTGGTATGACCGCGAGTATGTCCCGCGTTACCAGCAACAGAATCGTGATCGCGGCGACGACCGTCGCGACGACCATCACGGAAAGCAGGACGATCATCACGGAAAGCAGAACGATCGTCACGGCAACGATCGCGGCCACGACCGCGGTCACTATCGTGGCCGCTGATTCCGGATCGTCACTCTGACACCCCCCTGCTTGCGGGACGAGGCCAGGCGGCCAGCCTCATGAAGATCAGCCCGACCACAGTTCTTTTCATCGAGGACGATCCCGCAGACGCCGTGCTGATCCAGGCGGCGCTGACGGACGCCGAAGCAGCCCGTTTCGTGTCGAATGGGTGACGCGGCTAGCCCAAATATTTCACAAGAGAGGACTCACCCATTGGGTGAGTCCTCTCTTAACCAGAAAGCCATTAGCTTGCCTGACATTGCGGCGGGTTTGTGGGCTTTAACTGCGGTTTTAAGGATCTATTCAATTCTTAACCGGACACTAGTGTTCGCAATTCGCTTTTTACTCCTCCGCCTCACAGTGGTGGGAGGTCGGCTAGATGATTCTCAGAACTGTATGGGCGCAGAAATGTGGATGTTAAATTCGGACTTGTTAAGGGGTTCCCTAAAGTGAATATGTGGTGGATGAGGCAATCAGTGGTGAGAATCGCCGCAGGCTTTGGCCGCAAATTTGCCAGGCGCAGTGTGCGTTGTCGCACAGATGCGTGGTTTTCTCATGAATAGCATAGCTGGCAAGGACAGGGCGGCAAGGACACCTTGCCGGTCATTCCGGAAGGAAAGCCGCAGTTCTGGCTCTGGTGGGTGGTTTGTCACTGCTTGCCCGAGTGTGAGGAAATTGATTGAGCAACAGGAGAATGATCATGAACGATGCAGCTCAGGATTTTGAACGCCCTGGCTATGAAACCCAGCCCATTCCGGGTTTCCCGTATGCCCCCTCTGACTGGTCCCGCGAACAGGCCGAGGAAATCGCCCGAACGGAGGGGCTGGAGTTGACTGAAGCGTACTGGGCGGTCGTGCGTGCATTGCAGGAACTGTGCACACAGAATGCGGAACCTGCCCTGAACGCGCGCGACCTGCACGATGCGCTCGATGAGCATTTTCATGCCGAAGGCGGCATCAAGTATCTCTACCAGTTGTTCCCCAAGGGCCCCCTGGCCCAAGGTTGTCTGCTTGCCGGCGTGGAGCCGCCGGCAGGAACCCGGGATCAGGGAATGGGCAGCGCGGTTTGAGTTCCAAGGTGCAGCTAGAATGATGATGGAAGCCCGCTCGTAGCGGATTCCGATGGGAGGCCAGAAAGCGTTTACGTATTCTCGGTGCAGGACTTTTGCTCAAATCAGACAGGTAATTGCTGTCGTACCTTAATCTGACCCACACAACGGCGCGTCATGAAATTCAAGGATTACTACGAGGTTTTTGGGGTGCCGCGCGATGCGACACAGGACGACATCAAACGCGCTTACCGCAAGCTGGCCCGTAAATATCACCCGGATGTCAGCAAGGATGCCGATGCCGATGTGCGTTTCAAGGAACTGGGGGAGGCCTATGCTGTCCTGAAGGATCCCGAGAAACGCGCGGCATACGATCAGGTTGGCAGCCAGTGGAAGGCCGGACAGGATTTCCAGCCGCCACCGGGCTGGGATGCCGGATTCGAATTCAGTGGGCGCGATTTCGGATCGGGCGATGACCCGACTCACAGCGACTTCTTCGAAGCGCTGTTTGGACGCCAGGCTCGAGGCAGACAACGGCCCGGCATGCATGCCCGCGGCCAGGACCACCACGCCAAGGTGTTGATCGATCTGGAAGACGCTTACCATGGCGCCCAGCGCAGCATTTCACTGCGGGTGCCGGTGCCGGATGAGCACGGGCGCATCGCGCTGCGGGAGCGCAAGCTCGACGTTCGCATCCCCAAGGGCATTCGTGCGGGCCAGCATTTGCGCCTGGCCGGACAGGGCGAGCCAGGAGTGGGTGAAGGGCCGCCCGGCGACTTGTTTCTGGAGATTGAATTCAAGCCGCACGCGCAATTCCGCATCGTCGGCTCGGATGTCTATCTGGACTTGCCGCTGGCGCCCTGGGAGGCCGCGCTCGGTTGTTCGCTGACCGTGCCAACGCCGGAAGGGTCAGTGCAACTCACGATTCCGGCGGGATCGGCGGCGGGCCGGCAACTGCGGTTGAGGGGCAAAGGTATTCCGGGCAAAGTGCCCGGCGATCTATACGCTGTACTGACCATCGTCTTGCCACCGGCCGTCAGCGAAAACCAGCAGGCGGCCTACCGCGCAATGGCCGAAGCCTTTGATTTCAACGCGCGCGCGCCAATGAAAGGCTGATCTGTCATGAGCACAACAGAAATTCACTCCCTCCATGGCCTGATCGTCGAAGAGGATATCCCGCTGACACTGGAAGACTTGTGTCAGGCGTGTTGCGCTTCCCGGGAGCACGTGGTCGCCTGGGTCGTGGAGGGGGTGCTCGAGCCACTCGGTGAAACACCGCAGGACTGGCGTTTCACCGGTGCGTCGCTGCATCGCGCACGGCTGGCCTTGTGGCTCACCCGCGATCTGGAAATCAATCTGCCCGGCGTGGCGCTGGCGCTGGATTTGTTTGATGAAATCGCAGCGCTGCAAGCACATCAGCAACGCCTTGGACCGCGCTGAGCGACAAGCCGCTCAGGTATTGCTCAACAGCCCCGCGCCCGTTCGGCCGATCATCGCCAGAAACTCGCGCCGGGTTGAACTATCCGAGCGGAAGGCACCCAGCATGCGGCTGGTCACCATGGCCGCACCCACTTTGTGTACGCCGCGCGTGCTCATGCATTGATGGGATGCCTCGATCACCACCGCAACGCCTTTCGGTTGCAGCACGTCGTTCAGCGTATCGGCGATCTGCACCGTCATCCTTTCCTGAATCTGGAGGCGCTTGGCATAGATGTCGACCAGGCGGGCCAGCTTGGAAATGCCCACTACCCGGCGATCCGGCAGGTAGGCCACGTGCGCCTTGCCGATGATCGGCACCATGTGGTGCTCGCAATGGCTTTCAAAACGGATATCGGTCATCACGATCATTTCGTCGTAGCCATCCACTTCGGAGAAAGTGCGTGACAGGGTCTGCACCGGATCCTCCAGATAACCGGCGAAGAATTCCTCGTAGGAGCGCACGACACGCGCCGGGGTATCGAGCAGGCCCTCGCGGTCAGGATCATCACCGGCCCAGCGGATCAGCGTACGGACCGCGTCTTCGGCAGCCTCGCGGTCGGGACGGGGCAGGGGTTTTGCGGATGTATCAAGCGGTTTGGACGTCATGTTGTTTTTCCTTTTGCGTGTGAACACGTGGCTTGTGGTGCACTTTCCGGTCAAACGGCATGGCGTGTTCATTTCCACATGACGTTGGACTCCGCCTTGGCCGCAGCAGCCAGCAGGTCAATCAACGGAAGCGCGCGGTGCGCCATGCTCACCACCGGCTCATCCACATCCTTGTCTTCAACGGGCGGCGAGGCTTTTTCAGCATCGATTGCGGCTTTCAACCGGCTCAGGGCCGCAGGAACATCTTCCGCCAGAATGGCGCCGGGCACGGTTGTGCTGTGCCCCATCATTTTCAGCATCGCTAACGCGACATCCCCGAACAGGGTGATATCGGCATAGGCTTTGGTCGTAAAAGTTACCAGCATCGTGTTCTCCTCAATGAATGATTCGTTTCCGCTCGTACACTGGCATAAGCTAGTTGCGCTTCTACGCGCAAGTCTTAGCTCTGCGCCACGACAGGATCTCTGCCGGACCGTCGGGATAACCAGCAAAGCATTCCTCGCAGGAGCGCACGACGCGCGCCAGGGTGTCGTGCAGGCCCTCGCGGGTCGGATCGTCGCCTGTCCAACTGACCAGGGTTCGCACCGCGTTTTCAGCGGTCTCACGGTTGACGAAAACCAACTATCTCAGCATAGACATTCCTCGTGTTGAATCCTGTCGCCTGCGTTTCCGTGGGCCATCAATGGGGAAGGGCAGGCGGCACGCCTGTTTGCAGCAAGATAGCGAGTGCCTCTGCTCCCACCGGGCGGCCGAAAAAGAAGCCTTGGCCCTCGTCGCACTGCTGGGCCAGAAGAAAAGCAGCCTGCTCTGCTGTTTCGACGCCCTCCGCAATCACGCGTTGCTTGAGGCTCTTGCCCATGCTGATCACGGCACTGACGATGGTGGCATCGTCCGGGTTGCGGGTTATCTGGTTCACGAATGACTGATCGATCTTCAGGGTATTGATCGGAAACTGCCGCAGATAACTCAGACTGGAATAGCCTGTGCCGAAGTCATCGACTGCAAGTTTGACGCCCAGCTCTGCGAGCGCATGCAGAACGGAATCGGCAGACGCGGCATCCCGCATGAGGACGCTTTCGGTCAGCTCAAGTTCCAGATAGTGCGGTTCCAGTCTCGACTCCTCGAGAGTCGCGCGTAAGTGTTCGAGAAAGTCCCCGGCACGGAACTCAAGCGCGGAGGTGTTGACGGCAACGGTGATCGGCGGCAAACCCGCATCCTGCCAGGCGCGGGCCTGGAAACAGGCTTCGCGCAGCACCCAGCGGCCTATCGGCAGGATCAGACCGCTGTCTTCGGCGATGGGCACAAACTCTGTGGGCTCCAGCAGCCCGCGTTGCGGATGTTGCCAGCGGACGAGCGCCTCGATGCCGACGATCGAGCCGCTGAGAAGATTGATTTTCGGCTGATAGTGCAACACGAATTCCTGCCGTTCCAGCGCGCCGCGCAGGCCTGCTTCAACCGATTGCCGTTGGACGGCCCGGGCATTCATGTCCGGCTCGAAGAATTTGTAATTGTTGCGGCCGCTTTCCTTGGCATGGTACATAGCGATGTCCGCATTCTTGATCAGGGTTTCCGCATCCTGGCCATCGTCGGGGTAGGTGCTGATGCCGATGCTCACGCCGATGTGCAGATCGTGCCGGTCGATGAAGTGAGGGAGCGCGAGCGCCAGGAGCATCTTTTGTGCTGACAGCGCCACGTCTTTTGCATGCTCGATATCGGGAAGCAGCAGTACGAATTCATCCCCCCCTTGGCGACTGACGGTGTCCGAATGGCGTACACCTTCCACCAGGCGTTGTGCCACCGACTGCAGCAGTCGGTCGCCCACCACATGCCCCAGTGAGTCGTTGATGTGCTTGAATCGATCGAGGTCCATGAACATTACCGCAAGTTTTTTGCCTTGGCGGTGAGCCATGGCAATCGCCTGGGCGAGCCGGTCGTTCAGCAGGATTCGGTTAGGCAAATCGGTGAGCACATCGTGGTTCGGTAACCTGGCCGGTTTCGGAGAGGATCTGGGATTTCATCGAGGATGACAACTTCCCCCGTGACATCATCCAGACCCAGGTGCACTACACGGAGCACCTGGCTTTTCACCGGCCGGTCCGCCCCGGCGACGAGCTTACCGTAAAAGGGCGCGTCGCGGCAATCATGCCTCACCGCGCCGGCACGGTGACCGTCATCCGCTT
>JAWOJD010000074.1:0-30505 GCA_046484355.1 Thiobacillus sp. | reverse complement strand
GCCCCATCGGGACGTCCGGTTGCAGTTCACGCATAGCAGCGCAGGCGCACCGAGAAATCCTTCAGGGATTCGATCCCGCTCTCCTCAGCGCGTTTGCACCATGTCTGCAACTGCTCCAGCAACTGCTCGCGCGACGCGGTGGAGCGCCCCCAAATGGCGGCAAGTTCCTGCCGCATCCGGTAAACCGTTTGAAGCCGCTCACTCTTGCCCAACAGGCCGTCCAGTTCCACCTTGTCCGCAGCTGCCAGTTCGGCGGGCTCTTTGTGCAGCCACTTGCGGAAATGATCGAGATTCCAGTTTTGCGGCAGGTTCGCACCCGCTTTCAGGCGCGCAATCTCGGCCGCGCTATCGGCACGCACGCTGCGCGCGAAACGCGTCATCACATCGTAGCGGTGCGTGATGACAGCCTGAAGGGTGTCGAAGTCGCACAGCGGCTTGGCGGGCTGCCATTTGACCGTGGGGGCCACTTTTCGAATCGTCGCCAGGCCCACATAAGACATCAGCTTGATGTAGAGCCAGCCGATGTCGAACTCGTACCATTTGTTCGACAGTCGTGCCGACGTGCCGTAGGCATGGTGGTTGTTGTGCAGTTCCTCACCGCCGATCAGGATGCCCCAGGGGATAATGTTGGTGCTGGCGTCTTCGCAGGCAAAGTTGCGATAGCCCCAATAATGGCCCACGCCGTTGATGATACCGGCGGCGGTGACGGGAATCCAGGCCATTTGCACGGCCCAGATGGTCAGGCCGATGGGGCCGAACAGGGCGAGGTCGATCGCCATCATCAGGAATATCCCCGCGAACGAGTGGCGGGTATAGAGATTGCGCTCCAGCCAGTCATCGGGCGTGCCGCGGCCATATTTTTCGAGCGTTTCCGCGACCTTGGCCTCGGCACGGTAGAGTTCCGAGCCTTCCCAGAAAACCTTCTTGATGCCGCGCGTCTGCGGGCTGTGCGGGTCTTCGGGCGTTTCGCATTTGGCGTGGTGCTTGCGGTGAATGGCAACCCACTCCTTGGTGACGATGCCGCCCGTGAGCCACAGCCACAAACGGAAAAAATGGCTGACGATGGGGTGCAGATCGACGGCGCGGTGCGCCTGCGAGCGATGGAGGAAAATAGTGACGGCGGCAATGGTGACGTGGGTGAGCGCCAGCGTCGCCAGCACGTACCCCCACCACGGTAAATCCAACAAGCCTAATTGCATGGTTCAGGATTCCTGAAAAAGGACAAAAACATCGTGTAATGTACGGATTTCCCCCATACAAATCAAGGATTATTCGCAACCCCGATCGCAGGCGGGGCCATGTGAACCACCCGCTGCGGGAAGGGAATTTCGATCCCGGCGGCCTTGAAGCCCCGCCAGATCGACCAGTTGATATCTGAGCGCAGGTTGTTCTGCCCCTCGCTCGCATCGCGTATCCACACCGCCAACTCGAGCAGAATGCCATTATCGGCAAACTCCCTGAGAAACACCTTGGGTGGATTGTCCGGCTCATCATGGATCACCCTGGGATGACCCTGCGCGGCTTCCAGCATCAGCGCTTGCGCCTGCTCCAGGTCGGAGCCGTAGGCCACCTGAATCGGCAGCGACACCCGCACATTGGGTTTCGACAGCGAATGATTGACCACCGCCTGCGCGATTAGCATCTCGTTCGGCACAATAGTCTCGGTCCCGTCGAGCGCCTTCAGCAAGGTATAACGCGTGTTGATCTGCTCGACTTCACCGTACTTGTTATCGACCGTGACCAGATCGCCGATGCGCACCGAGCGGTCGAGCAGAATGATGAATCCGGAGATGTAATTGCTGGCCACCTTTTGCAGACCAAAGCCGATGCCCACCCCCAGCGCGCCGCCGAATACCGACAGTACCGTGAGATCGATGCCCACCGCCGGGAGCGCCATCAGCACCGCGAGAATCAGGAACACTGTACGGGCGGCTTTTGACAGCGCCATGCGCAGCGACAGATTCATCTGCTTCACCCCCATCAGGCGGCTTTCGACGAGACGCGCCAGCATCAGCGCGACAATGATCGCCACCAGGATGACCACGGCGGCCTGAAACAGCAGCCAGAGGGAGAAACGATGGCTGCCCGACTGGAACGACAGCGCTTCCATCGCGGCGTGGATGCGCGGAAGCAGCCCGGTAATGTGCAGCGCAAACGCGCCCCAGATCAGCCAGGCGGCGGAGCGCTCCCACAGCTTGAGCGACTCGCGTGATGCGAATACGTATCGCAGTGCATGAATGACCAGCCGAACGCCGATCAGCGAGAGCAGCAGCGGAACAGCAAGATTCAGCAGATGCGTGTTGTCCAGCCAGACATCGGCCAGCTCGCGCCCCAGTAAAACCACCAGTAGCATGACGAGCGGAAACCCCACCCGACGGATGCCTGCGCGTCCGGCCGCCCAAAAGGCGGCCGGATTGTCGAGATAGGGTTTGGCCAGCCGTGTCAGCCCCCACGCCGCCAGCGCGCACAGCGCCAGCACAGAAAGCTGCCACAGCAGATCGACATCACGGCTGTCGTCGATCAGCCGCGTCAGGAGATTGTCGAAAGGGATGGACTTCGCCAAATCTAGAAATTCAGCGTGAGCTGGGCGGAGAGGATGTCGACGGAGGCATCGTAATTGCCAGTCAGCGTGACCGGAACAAAAGTAGCAGGTCCCGTTTGAACAGTACGGGTTTCTCCAACTCGCGCATCCTCAACAAACAAATGCGCATAACCCACATCAAGCGCAGCTTTGGGCGAAAGCTGGTAACGCGCTCCGAGTGCAAGCCAGGTACGGCTCTCGTCCGGAATGCGCGCGGTGCGGAACGCATCGGACACGGGCGTTTCATCGTAGGCCACCCCAGCACGGAAAGTCAGCACATCGCTGTAGTGATAATTTACGCCAACTGAATAACGCCAACTATCGCTCCAGTTTTCGGGTGTAACAGTCAAAGTTGTGCCCGCTAGGGTAAGAATGCGTAATTCTTCAAAATCGCTCCAGCCCGTCCAAGTCACATCGGCCAGTAAATCCCAGCGGTTATCGATGCGGTGAAAGACAGACAATGATGCACTATCTGGCATGGTGGCATCTGCCGTCACTGAATTAGCCGTTGGAGAATCACTGCTCGTGAAATCGCCTTCTAGGGTGTAATCCACTTCGGAACGATAGGCCAGACCAATCCGGGTTCCGCCGCTCAACTTCCACAAGGCACCTACATTGACGCCAAAACTGTAATCATCGCCTTTAACCTTGGCGATGGCTCCATTTGCTAGCGCATTGGTCAACGTGGCTTCCGCATACTGAACACTGACCCCAGCCCCCAACGACATGGCATCGCTGACCTTCCACGCCAGAGAAGGATTGAGGTTGATGGTTTTCAACTCGGATTTGACTGCGTGAGTACTTCCCACCCACGTGCGGTCGTATTCAGTCGCAAGTCCAAACGGTGCGTTCATGCCCACACCAAAATGCAATCCGTTGCCCAGGCGCATGGCGTAGTAAGCATTGGGCACAAACGCCAGTCCGCCTGCATCCCCTCCGTTCCCACCATTATTCACCCCTGGAATCGTGATCGTGGGGGGTGCGCTAGCTGTAAACTCCGCCTGCGGCACGATCAAATGCCCCGCCGCCACCAGTTGCCGATCCGGCAACATCGTCATGCCCGCCGGGTTGAAGAAGATCGTGCTGGCATCCTGTGCGCTGGCGGCCTGTCCGGCATAGGCATTGCCCAGGCCGCTGGCATTCTGTTCGATCAGCGCGAAGCCGGCCGCGTGTGCGAGGTTGAAACTGCCCGCCAGCGCAAGGCCGGCTGCCAGACGGTTGATACGAGGCATCATGAAAACGCTCCTTTGACTTGAATTATTGGCGTGCGAAATCGGCATACATGGCTTCGACCACGGGACGGTAACGCTCGAGCACCTGATTGCGTTTGACTTTGAGGGTGGGGGTCAGCAGCCCATCGTCCACTGTCCACGGCTTGAGTTCGGGATGCAGACGGCGGACCTGGGCATAGCCGGGAAAATGCTTGAGGTGCTCGGCCACACGCCGGGTCAACGCTTTTGCCACTTTGGGGTCGCTCAACGCGTCCGGATGTTTGGGATCGAGGTGAAGACTTTCGGCAAACGCCTGCCAGTGTTCCTCGTTCAGCACGGTCAATGCGGCCAGATAGGGCTTGCCTTCGCCGACGACCATCACCTGCTCGAATAGTGGGTCGAGCAGGATGGCGGATTCCATGTCGGAGGGCGGCACTTTCTCGCCGTTGTTCAGCACGATGATGTCCTTGATCCGCCCGACGATGGCGTAATGGCCGTTGGCATCCACGCGGGCCTTGTCGCCACTGTGCAGCCACCCGTCAGCGTCGATCATGGCGCGGGTGGCTTCCTCGTTTTCCCAATAGCCGCGCATCACGCAGCGGCTGCGGGTGAGCAACTCGTCGTTCTCGCCGATCTTGACCTCGATGCCCGGCATCGGTTGACCGATCCCGGCAGGCACGTTGGAATCGGGGCGATTCACGCACACGACCGGGCTGGTTTCGGTCAGCCCATAGCCCTGGTACACCGGGACGCCGAGGCCGATGAACACGCGGGAAATCCCCGGCGACAGTGCCGCGCCGCCCGAAATGGCAATTCTGAGCCGCCCACCGAGCTTGCTGGTCACATTGCCTGCCACCAGTTTGTCGAGCAGCGGCCACAGCATCAGTTCAGGATGCCAGCCCGCGCGCCCCTGACTGCGCTCGAAACGTCGCCAACCCACCCGAACGGCCAGATTGAAGAGCGTTGTCGCGAGTGGGCCCTTCTTGACCAGGCCATCATGAATGCGGCCATAGACGCGTTCGTAAATGCGCGGCACCGAAATCAGAACGGTCGGGCGAATGTCCAACAGGTCTTTCGCCAGTAGCGCAATCGAGCGCGCATAGGCCACTTCGGCACCCAACTGCATCGGCAGGTAATACCCGGCGGTACGCTCCAGCGTATGCGACAGCGGCAAAAACGACAGGAACACTTCGTGGTCTTGGAAATCGGCACACTGCGACGCGTAATACGCATTCCACAGCATGTTCTCGTGCGTCAGCATCACGCCCTTGGGACGGCCCGTGGTGCCCGACGTGTAGACGATGCTGGCCAGTTGATCGGCACGCTGCGGATGCAGTGCAACAGGTGACGCGGCGCCCGTCGCCAGCCACGTATCCACCGTCACGCATCGACTGGGATCGACCGCCTGCCCTTTCTCGGGCGCCACCAGCATGACGACACGCTGCAGGCCGGGCGCCAACGCCAGCATGTCGGCGAGCTTCTTGTGCTGATGGCGGCCTTCGACCAGCAGCAGCCTGGCGCCTGCATGGTCAAGGATATAGCCCGCGTTATCCGGACGATCGTCGAGATACAGCGGCACCGTGATCAGGCCGAGTGATAACGCGGCCTGATCGAAGATCACCCATTCGACGCAGTTTTTCAGCATGACCGCCACGCGGTCGCCGGGATTCAACCCCTCCTTCACCAATGCAGCCTGCCAGCGCGCCACCTGTTCGGCCACCTGCGCCCAGGAAAAGCTCACCCAGGCCTCGCGAGCGGCGTCGAACTGACGGTAGCCCACCTGATCGGGCGTCGCCGCAACACGCGCGCGGAACAGGCCGCACAAGGTGCCGACTGAATCGGGATGAAGCGTGGCGGTTGCCGCTTCAGCGGCATTGCAACCACGACCAATCCCTAGCGGGTGGGAAGCCGGAGCCGTCATATCAGGTCATTGAGCCTGCGGGGGATAACGCCGCATTGAAACTGCAAAGTCCCGCCGGGTCAAGCAGCGGATTTGACCAGAACGGCAGCGAAAAAACCGTCCGTACCCTGCACGGCGGGCGACAGTTTCAGCATGGCGCCGGTGTCGAGATCAATCTTGTTCTTCGCCAGCAATTCGTTCACCGGCAGCAGCGTAAAGCCCCCCTCTGCGAGCAGGGCTTCGACGATGGCTTCGTTCTCTTCAGGCAGCAGGCTGCAGGTCGCGTACACCAGCCGGCCGCCGGGCTTCAGCAGCCGAGCCGCCCCACGCAGAATGGAAGCCTGTTTGCGCGTCAGTTCAGCCACACTATCGGGCGTTTGACGGAATTTCAGGTCCGGATTGCGCCGCAGGGTGCCCAGGCCGGAACACGGCGCATCGACCAGCACGCGGTCGAGCTTGCCCGCCAGGCGCTTCACCCGGGTGTCGTTTTCCGAAGCGATCAACTGCGGCATCACGTTGGACAGCCCCGAACGCGCCAAGCGCGGCTTCAGCTTGGCAAGCCGTTTTTCCGCCACATCGAACGCATACAGCCGCCCGCTCGACGCCATCATCGCGCCGATGGCGAGGGTCTTGCCGCCGGCGCCGGCGCAAAAATCACACACCATTTCGCCGCGCCGTGCGCCCAGCAGCAGCGCCAGCAACTGGCTGCCCTCGTCCTGCACTTCCAGGCTGCCGTCGACAAACAGCGGATGACGGTTGATCGCCGGATGGGCCTTGAAGCGGATGCCCCAGGGCGAGTACGGCGTCGCCTCGACCGCCATACCTTCCGCGCGCAACTGTGCCAGCACGGTATCGCGACTGGCCTTGTGCGTATTCACCCGCACGTCCATCGGCGCCTGCTGTTGCAGGGCGCGGCCAAGAATCAGGATATCGGCATCGCTCATCGACGCTTGCAGTTTTTCGACCACCCAGTCGGGCAATTCAGCGGTCACCGCAAGCGGCAAGTCCTCTGTTTTCGCGTTGCGGATGTGGTTGATCAGTTCGGGCTTGGCGAATTGTTCCAGCGTGGCCCCGCTCATGCCGCGTGCCTTGATCAGCCAGGCGACAATCAGCGTGCGCGGGTTGGCCGCCGGCACCACCACCGACAGATAGCGGTAGCGCCGTAACACGCCGAACACGGCCTCGGCCACGAACGCGCGATCGTGCGACCCCAGTTTCTTGTTGTCGCGGAAAAAAGCCGACAATTCGGCGTCGGCCGGACGCTTGAAGTCCAGCACCAGATCGAGCGCCTGGGTGGCGAGTTGAAGCAGGGGGGGCGAGAGTTCCATCAGGGGGCAGACGGGTAGAGTGGCTGGGTGCGGGCGCCAGGCGCTTCGCCCGTGAAATTGAGATGCTAGCGTATCACTGAATTCGATTCGCCTGATTCGGTCGCCCGCGCGTGTCCCAGCCATTCGCGCCAGATCGCCACCGACACCGCAAGCAGCACCGGCCCCAGGAACAGGCCGATCAGGCCAAAGGCATTGAGCCCGCCAAGCACCCCCAGAAACACCAGCAAGAACGGAATGCGTGTCGGCCCGCTGATGACCAGCGGGCGAATCAGGTTGTCGACCCAGCTCACCACCAGCGCGCCCCACAGGAACAGGCCCAATGCAGCCTGGGTTTCGCCGTGCGCGAGCAGGTTCAGGGATAGCCCGATCCACACCACCGGACCAACGAAGGGGATCAGCGAAATCAGTGCCGTAATCACGCCCCACAGCGCGGGCGCGGGAATCCCCGCCACCCAGTAGCCGAGCCCGGCGAGCACGCCTTGCGCCATCGCGGTCAGAACAATGCCGAACACCACGGCGCGCACCGTCACGCCCACTGCAAGAATGTAGCCGCGTGCCGATTCGCCCAGCCAGCGCGTGGCGACCCCGCGAAACTGCGACAACACGCTGTCGCCGTGGCGGAACAGAAAGAAGAGCGCGAACACCGCCAGGCCGAATTTCGCCGCGATGCGCCCGACGCCACCGGCAACTGCTTTCAGCCTGTTGGTATCCGACAAGCCCAGCGCATCGAATTGCGCACGCAGCCATACCGGGTCAGCCTGAATGCTTTGATATTGTGCAGCGATCCACTCACCGCCCGGCCAGGCCCTCACTCCCGGCGGCAACGGAGGCAAGCCGTGCGTGTTCAGCTGCTTGAGCGCAGCCGACGCTTCGGCCACATCCACCGCCACCGCCAGCAGCACCCAGACCAGCGGCAACAAGAGGGTTGCAGCCACGCCCAGCGTCATCAGCAGCGCGACCAGGTTCTCGCGCTGGGGCATGCGAATGCTCAGCCATTGATGGAGCGGCCAGGTGACATAGGCCAGAATGCCCGCCCAGGCCAGCGAAGCGAAAAACGGCGACAACACCCAGAAGGTGAGGCCGAAAATGAAAATCAGAAACGCAAATGTCGCAAAACGGCGCGCGAGCGGCGAGTCGATTTTGATCGGCATGGTTCAACTCCAGGAACGGGACGGCGCTTCAGCCGGTGGCAATCACGCAAGCCGCGATGATGAGGCCAACGATGCCGGGGGACAAGCTTACCCGGATATCAACCGGGCTGCCGCCCGCTCGTCCCCTGAATTGCGCTCAGTTCGACTGCACGGCGCGCAGCGCCTCGATCCGCTCTTCAAGCGGCGGGTGCGTCATGAACAGGCGCTTGATGCCGCCGGCGCCGCCACCGGCAATACCGAAGGCCGCCATTTTCTCTGGCAGTGGTGCCGGATGCAGGCTGTTTAGGCGCTCCAGCGCGGCAATCATGGCGCCCTTGCCCGCAAGGCTGGCGCCGCCGCGGTCGGCTCGGAATTCGCGCTGGCGTGAAAACCACATGACGATGATCGAAGCGAGCACGCCCAGGATCAGTTCGGCGATGATCATGGTGACGAAAAACGCCGGCCCGGTGCCGCGTTCGGTCTTGAACACGATCTTGTCGACCGCATAGCCGATGACGCGCGAGAGGAACATGACGAAGGTGTTGACGACGCCCTGAATCAGCGCGAGCGTCACCATGTCGCCGTTGGCGATATGGGCGACCTCGTGGCCCAGCACAGCCTCGGCCTCTTCCCGCGTCATCTGCTGCAGCAGGCCGGATGACACAGCGACCAGCGAGCTGTTCTTGGTCATGCCGGTGGCGAAGGCGTTAACCTCGGGCGAATCGAAAATGCCGACTTCCGGCATCTTGAAGCCCGCGTCGGCCGAATATTTACGAACGGTGTCGACCAGCCAGAGCTCGGTCGAGCTGGACGGGGTTTCGATCACCCGCACGCCCATCGATTTCTTCGCCATCCATTTCGAGATGGCAAGCGAAATGAAGGAGCCACCAAACCCCATGACCGCAGCGAAGATCAGCAGCGAGGCCAGGTTGAGCCCCTGTGCGTTGAGATAGGGCTCGACGCCCAGCAGGCGCATGGTGACGGACAACACCAGGATGATGGCGAGGTTGGTACCGAGGAACAAGACAATACGTTTCATGGTGGTCTCCTGAAAAGGGCCGGGTTACAGCACGGATAGTTAGCAGAATAGCGCCTGACAACAAACAATAAAATTCGATTTTTATACTATTATTGTCCGTGTTTTTCGAACTCTTATCGTATGCTCAATTACAAGCACCTTTACTACTTCCGCACGGTCGCCAAGACTGGCGCGATCAACCGGGCGGCCGAGAAGCTGCACCTGGCGCCCCAGACACTGTCGGGGCAGATCAGCGTGTTCGAGGAACGCCTCGGGGTGGCGCTGTTTCGTCGCACCGGACGGCGGCTCGAGCTGACCGACGCCGGACGCACCACGCTAACCTATGCCGACGAAATCTTCCACGTAGGCGCCGAGCTCGAGGAAGCCCTGCAAAACCGGTCAGCCGCCCGCGTCCATCCGTTCCGGGTCGGCATTGCCGACGTGGTGCCCAAGACCATCGCCTACCAGTTGCTGGCGCCCGCGCTCGCGTTGGCCGAACCGGTCAAGCTGGTCTGCAAGGAAGACCGGCTGGAGCAGCTGGCCGCCGAACTCTCGATCCACCGTCTCGACATGGTGCTGGCCGACCGGCCCCTGCCGTCGAGCATGGATATCAAGGGCTACAGCCACCCGCTCGGCGAATGCGGCGTCGCTTTCCTGGCGACGCGCGCCATCGCCGATGCGCTGGGGCCGGATTTTCCGGCCAATCTGCACGGCATCCCCATGCTGATTCCGGGCGAGGACAGCGCGTTGCGCGCGCCACTGTTACGCTGGTTTGAACGCCACGACATCCAGCCCACCATCGTCGGTGAATTCGACGACAGTGCGCTGATGAGCGCATTTGGCCAGGCAGGCGCCGGAGTGTTCCCGGCAGCCCAGACCACCGTGCAGGACATGATGCGTCAATACGATGTGGTCGAGATCGGGCAGACGCGGGACATCCGCGAACGTTTTTTCGCCATTTCAGTGGAGCGGCGGATCAGCCACCCGGCGGTACTGGCGGTTAGCGAGGCGGCGCGACGGCGCTTTCTGCCGCAGGACGCGGGCTGACGGGCGATGGCCACGCCGCGATCCAGCCCACCGCGTCGGCCGGCGACAGGATCCGGAACAGCGGTGCGCAACGGCGTCGCAACTTGAGCAGCGCATGGTCCTTGCTGACCAGCCCGTGCGCGCCGCAAGCGGCCGCCAGTTCGAGGAATTTCTGGTCGTCCGGATCGCCACAACGTGGCAGCGAAGTGTGTCCATCCTGGGTTTCCTCCATTTCCGACCAGGCCCGATAGCGCCCCATCAACGCCGACTGCCGGGCACCATCCATGTCAAAATGGGGATAGGCCAGCACTCGCTTGAATTCATCCAGCGTGGCGGCATTCACCACGCATCGCACGGACCCGCTTTCGAGCGCCCGTCGCAAGGGCTGAGCGGCCGGATCGTCGAAGTACAACAGGTCGAACACCACGTTGGTGTCGAGCACGAGCAACGGCTTATTCAATATCGGTGTGCTCGGCAATGAACTCGCGCACCCAGTGCTCGGGCTTGGCACTGGCAAATCGCCCGACGATTTCACCCTTGACGAACAGCAGCACGGTGGGAAAGCCGCGCAGGGTGTAGCGCCCCGCAAGCTTCATGTTGGCGCCTTCGTCGACCTCGACCTTGGCCATGTGCAGCTTGCCGGCGTAATGCGCGATGACGCGTTCAAGCACCGGGGTCAGTGCCCGGCAGGGCGGGCACCAGTCGGCCCAGAAATCGACCAGAATCGGCACCGTGTGCGACGCCTGGATGACGTCGCGATCGAAGTGTTCCAGGTGGGTATCGAAGATCCATCCCGGTGGGTGAGAAGTGTGTAGATCAGTCATGGTGATGAATTTCATTAAAAGCCAGGAGCTGCGGCTTACTTCGAGTCGATGCTCAGTTTTTTCAGCTTGCGCCACAAGGATACGCGGTCAATGCCCAGCATCTTGGCCGCCTGGGTGCGATTGCCCTCGGCCAGCTTGAGCACGTGGCGAATGTGCTCGGCTTCCTGCGATTCCAGCGTGGAAGGGGTGGACGCCATCTGCGGCTTGAACACGCGCACGGTCAATGCGCCCAGACTCTGCGGCAGATGCTCGGTGCCTAGGCTGTCGCCCTGCGCCAGCGCGACACCGCGTTCGATGAAATTCGACAGTTCGCGCACGTTGCCAGGGTAGTCGTATTCGACCAGTTGCTGCATGGCATCGGGGGTAATCTCCTGCACGTCGCGATCCATCACCGCGGCGTATTTGCGCAGCAGGTAGTACGCCAGCAGCGGAATATCGTCGCGCCGCTCGCGCAGCGGCGGCAGCGTCAGCGTCACCACATTCAGGCGAAAATACAGGTCGTTGCGCATCTGGCCTTCTTCGACCGCGGCCTTCAGGTCGCGGTTGCTCGCCGCCACGACCCGCACATCGATCTTGATCGGCGTCACGGCGCCCACGCGCATCAGTTCGCGTTCCTGCAGCACGCGCAGCAGCTTGATCTGCATCGACAGCGGCAGCTCGGCCACCTCGTCCAGAAACAGTGTGCCGCCTTCGGCCGCTTCGAACAGGCCCATCTTCATCCCGACCGCGCCAGTGAAGGCGCCTTTTTCATGGCCGAACAATTCGTTCGCCGCGAGCTCTTCATGCAGCGCGCCGCAATTGAACGCCACAAACGGACCGTCCGCCCGCAGGCTGTTCTGGTGGATGAATCGTGCCAGCAATTCCTTGCCGGTGCCGGACTCGCCGTGGACCACCACGCTGCAGTCAGTGCCGGCGATCTGCCGCGCTGTCTCCAGCAGACGCTGCATGCCGAGATCCTGCGTGACGATCGTCGTCTGGCTGGACAAGTGCTCGATGCGAAGCTTGAGTTCGCTGTTTTCGCGTTTGACGCGACGCATTTCCAGCGCGCCGCGCACCACCTCGCGCGCTTCGGCCAGCCGGAAGGGTTTTGAGATGTAGTGATAGGCGCCCGCTTTCATCGCGTCGACCGCCGAATCGAGAGTGGCATGGCCGGTGATCATGATGACCGGCACGTCCGGCGTGGTGGCACGGATATGGCGCAGCACCTCCATGCCGTCGATGCCGGGCATGCGCAGATCGGTCAGCACCAGGTCGAACTGCGTTGCCTGCATCGCGGCCAGGCCAGCTTCGCCGCTCTTGCAGGCCGTAACGGCATAGCCTTCGCGCTCGAACACGTGGCGCAGGTTTGCGAGCGCAATCGCCTCATCGTCGATCAATAAAATTGCGGGTGCAGCCTCTGCGTTCATGTTGCCTCCTGTTCATGCGACTGTGGCAACCAGATGGAAAAACATGTCCCGCCTTCGACACGGTTCTCCACCGCAATGCAGCCATGATGCTCGCTGATGATTTCTTCCACCAGGTACAGGCCCAGACCGGTCCCGTCCCCGGCCGAATGGGTGGTAAAAAACGGATTGAAAATCTGTGCCAGATTCTCTGGTGCAATCCCCGGCCCATTGTCTTCGATCTGGATCAGTAACACGCTTTCCGCCTTGCTCACGGGTTCGATCTCGCCCTCCAGATGGTCGATATTCGCAGGCATTGAATCGGCCCAGCGCGTTTCCACGGCATTGACCACAATATGCGTGGCGCCCGCATCCGCCGCATTCTTGAGCAGGTTGATGAATACCTGATGGATCCGTTCGCGATCCGCCCACAATGCCCGCTCGGGCGCAGCACCGACGCACACCTCGACCGCTGCCGGCAATTGCCGGTTGACCAGGTCCAGCGACGCCTGAATCAGCTCGGACACGCTATGCGCCTGCAGATGCAGCTTGGGCTGGCGCACACTATCAAGCAGCCGCCGCACGATCCGGCGCGCCCGCTCAGACTCGCCATCGATGTTCGACAACCATTCGTCGCGCAGCTCGGGGGCGATCGACGCGCCATCCTCCATCAACAACTGGACCGAGGTTGAAATATTCGAAAGCGGATTGTTCAATTCGTGCGCCACACCTGACACCAGCACCCCGAGCGCGGCAGCCTTTTCTTGGTGGCGGAGCTGGCTTTGCTGAGCCTGCAGCCGTTTCAGCATGGTGTTGATCGCATGCACAAACGACTGGATTTCCTTGTCCTGCGAGGGAAGCGTCAATTCCCGATCCTGACCCTCGGCCAGCTTTTCCAACTGCACCTCCAACTCGCGCAAGGGTCGCACCACCTGTCGCACCAGAAACAGCGCGCTGCCCACGCCCAGCAGGAGCACGGTCACGAATACCGCCAGCAGTGTCCACCCTGCCACCTTGACCGCATGCGCCAGTTCGGCGCGCTCGCGCCGGCTGAAACTTTCTGCCAGCGTCGAGATTTCGTGGCCCGATGCCCGGATCATCTGTTGCTGTTCCGTGCGCGCGCGCGCAGACAAGAAGGGAAATGCCTCCAGTTGTGAACGATACAGCCGCAACAACCTGCCTGCCTGGCGCACCTCCAGGCTGCTGGCTATCTGCGCAAATGCGTCTCTGCCCTCCATGAGCGCGCTTTCAGCGACATCGATCTGCACCATCAGCTGATCGAGACTGGTCAGGTCGTGATACAGGAACAGGTTTTTTTCGTCACGACGCATTTCCTGGCTGGCTTCACGAAATGCGTTCACCGCCTCGCCCGCCACGATCCGGGTTTGCAGGTAATACAGATCGGCAAACACCACCACCGCGAAGACCAGGAGAACGGCTTTGGAAAAACCGTAGGTCGTCAGGATTTTGCCGCGAAGGCTGGACATGGGCGCAAACCGGGGAAGCGAACAGTACGTTGCATAATACAACGATGTTGCACGTTGCATCCAACAGAATGGCTTCTAACATTGCGTAACGCAACACCCACGGCAAACCCACCAACACTCAAGCCATTGATACTATTGGAAAACAGTACCTGGCACGCTGGTTGCTTATAACTCTTCCATTCAAACCTGACTGACGGAGCCCACCATGACCAAACTGACCAACGAGATTAAACGCATGTTGAACGCACTGGCTTATGCCAATGCAGGCGAGAACCTCACGCTGCGCCAGAAGGCGGGCCACCTGAACAAAAGCTCAGGCGCTGCCATTGAAGCTGCCGCGCCCGCCCCGGCACAGCCGGCAACCGGACGCCGTCAGCAGGTGGCACTGTACATGGGCAGTGAGCTGCCTGAAGACATGATGCAGTACGTATTGCAAACCTGCGCCCGCCTCAACCACGGCCTCACGGTGCTGACCTTCCAGTCCGAAAGCAGCGCCCGCGCCCTGCTCAGCCCTTACATGGACGCATTCGAATCCGCAGGCATCTCCATGAAGCAAGTGCAATTGAGCGGCGACCCGGTGTCCGGGCTGGCACGCTACCTGAGCCGCCATTCTGAAGTTGCCTTCCTCGCCTGCAACGAAACAGGCTATCTCGGTCGCAGCTTCCTGAATGGCACGCAACGCCAGGACGTCTTGCCGGTGCCGGTCGTCATGGTGGCGCCCCACGACAAAGCCCTGCCCATCGGACAGAAGCTGTCCAGCGAAAGCGTGCCGCAAACCCGCGCTGCCTGAACGCGCATCGCATCATTGCAGCCCCAGCCAAGTTATCATTTTGGCTGGGGCTAATTTCGCTTGTTACTCGCGAATGCTCCGCAACACATCCATCCGAATAAGACCGCTCTAATGCTGAGAAAACTTTTTCCTTTTCTGCGCTGGTTTCCGCTGCAACAGGACTCTCTGCGCGCCGACCTGATCGCAGGGGTCACCGTGGCCATGATTCTGGTACCCCAGAGCATGGCGTACGCCACCCTCGCCGGTCTGCCGGTGGTGTATGGGTTGTATGCGTCGTTTCTGCCGGTGATGGTGGCATCGATGTGGGGGGCCTCGCGCTTCCTTCACACCGGGCCGGTCGCCTTGCTCTCGCTGATGTCGGCCGCTGCAATCGAACCGCTGGCCAGCCGGGGCAGCGACGAATTCATTCAGTTGTCGCTGCTGCTGGCGCTGATGGTGGGCGTGCTGCGGCTGGCACTGGGCCTATTCCGCATGGGCGTGCTCATCAATCTGGCCTCGCACCCGGTGATTCTGGGCTTCACCAACGCGGCGGCGCTGATCATCGGGCTGTCGCTGCTGAACAGCTTCATCAACGTGCCCATGCCACGCTCGGACACCTTCCTGATCGATCTGTGGCAGGTCATCCAGCAATTCCCGATCGCGCACTGGGAGACGCTGCTGTTCGGCGTGGCCACGCTGGCCGCCCTGTCCTGGCTGCGCGCCCGGTTTCCCAAGCTGCCAGGCGTGCTGATCGTGGTGGTGGCGGGCACGCTGGTCAGTGCTGCGGTCGGGTTTGAAAGAACCGCGCTGGTCGCGCCCGAGCAGATCACCGATGCCACTGCACGCGCGGCTTTCGAACGCGTAGTCGCAAACGAGGCGGCGCTGAACAACATCAAAAAGGCCCAGAGTGCCGTCAACGACAAGCTCAGCGCCACGACCAAGCTCGGTCGTCAGAATTATTCCCTGAGAGCCGAAGCGATGCGCTTGCGGGGTGAAGAGGAAAGCCTGAAACACAGCCTCTACAGCGAACGCGTGGACGCGTATCAATTTGCACTGGTGCCGGTCACGCAGGCCGATGGCCGGGTGACGTATCGCGCAGACGCGCATCCCAGCTGGTTCAAGCAGGTGTGGCGCTGGTCAGGATTTCAGGACGGCCAATTCAAGCTTTCGGGAGGCGGCAAGGTCGTTGGCAGCATACCCAGCGGCGTACCCGGTTTCATCCTGCCCCCGATGGATTTCGGCGTCATCTCCGGCCTGTTTGCAACCGCCTTCATCATGGCAATGATTGGCTTCATGGAAGCGACGTCCATCTCGCGTGCGCTGGCAGCCAAAACGCGTGAGAAGCTCAATCCCAATCAGGAGCTGATCGGGCAGGGACTGGCCAACATTGTCGGCAGCTTTTTCCAGTCATATGTGGTGAGCGGCTCGTTTTCGCGCTCGGCGGTGGCAGCACGGGTCGGCGCCCGCAGCGGATTTTACGCAATCGTCAGCGCACTGGGCGTACTGCTCGTGATGCTGTTCTTCACCCAGTATCTGTATCACCTGCCGCAACCGGTCCTTGCCGCCATTGTGATGAGCGCCGTATTCAGCCTGATCGATTTCAAATCGATGCTGCACGCCTGGAATGTCCGGCGTGCTGACGGCATGGTGGGGCTGGTGACATTTATCACCACCTTGCTCATGGCGCCGCAACTGGCCGACGGCGTGCTGGTCGGCGTGGCGCTCACCATCCTGCTGTTCCTGGCTGGCACGATGAGCCCGCGTAGCGAAGTCATGGGGCGAACGTCAGACGGGGTGCTGGCAGGCGCTGTCAGCCACGACCTGGCACCAATCAGCGAAGACTACGTGGTGCTGCGGTTCGATGCCTCGCTGGTGTTTATCAACTCAGCGTATTTTGAACAGGCCGTGCTCAAGGCACTGAGCCAGTTCCCCAAGGCGCGTGCCCTGCTCGTCATCGGCAACAGCATCAACCGCATTGACGCCACCGGCGAAGAAAAGCTGCGGGCATTGACGAAAGACCTGAAAGCCGCAGGGGTCACCCTGATGCTGGCGGGCCTGAAAAAACCGGTTCGCGAAGCGCTGGATCGAGCGGGTCTCGACCACGAAATCGGGGAGGAGAATATTTTCTCCAGCAAGGTGATCGCCCTACGAGAATTGGATGCGCGATTCGCTGATGGTGGTGACAAGCAGCCGATACCCTCTACCTAGGGTACGCGAACGCAGGGGCCTTGCTTGTTTCTAGCCGCCCGACTGACCCGGACAGCAGGCAGGCGGCGCGGATTTTATTCGTTCTCACCCAGTTCTGGATCCCATCCCTTGGCGCGCGCCTCTTTGGTCGCGTTCGCGTAGATTTCGGCATGGCGTGCGCGCAGATCATCCGGCAAGCGGCTTGGCAGCGTACCATATTTGTCCCACTCGGCCTCCACCTTGTCCATCAGCAGCTGCATCTGGCCCAGGTCCCAGCCCGCACAGTCCTCGGTCTCGGGAAGAAAACCAAACAGCCAGCTGTCGAGCACCACGCGCCCCATCATGGTGATGCCATGCTTGTCATTGTGGAGGCCAGCGTACGTCATCTTGTTGTTCATTTCAGCCATTTTCAATCGTTGGATTTTTCAACATGTGGATAACGCGCATGGCCATAGCGGATCACCAGCACGGCAACCGCCAGCAGCAGCACCGAGCCCGCAACGCCTACTATCCGCCACACTTCGAGTGTTTTCATGTCGAGCACCAGGTAACGCACCAGTGCCACGATGGCGATATACACCGGGAAGCGAACCGGCATCTGGCCTGACCGGAAATACACGCTGACCATGGCGAGGACTTCCAGATACAGGAACATCAGCAGCAAGTCCCCGAGCGTCACCGTCCGGGCTTCAACCATGTGCATCACTTCGAACACCCCGGCAATCATGGTCGCCATGGTGATAATGACGAGGCCGATCGTTTCCAGCACGTCCAGGACATTGAGAGCAATGCGCGGGACGGCGCGATCTTTTGCTGGCTTCATGGGATGTCCGGCTCCGTATCAAAAGTCGTCTGAGCATACACCAAGCCTGCCGCCATACCCATTGCCCGGCGGCAGCCTCTTCATTCTACGGCGAATCGAGTCCCGAGCCCGCAGCCGCGCGCCGCAACCGGTCATTGACAGCCTCCCATTCCGGCGTGGCGGGCGGCTGCTCGATCAAAATGGCCGTACACCCCAGTGCATCGGCATCGCGCAGAACGGCATATAAATCGTGCCCGAATGTGTCACCTGCATCCGGCATCCGGATCCAGGTGACATGCGTACCCGGTGCCGACTCGCCATGACGAGCCAGAACGGCAACCTTTCCAGTTTGGGTGGAGCGTGCAACCTCGGCTTCAAGCCGGGCGGGGTCGACCAAACGCAATGGGGTGACAGGTGAGTAGTGTGCTTCGAGGCTTCCTGGTACCCGGGGCGCAGACACATGGGGGCGCACGCGCAGCGCTCCGACCAGCGGCACCAGCGCGTCCGCCGTCACGGCGCCGGGGCGCAGGATTTGAGGATGCGGTCCGCTCAGATCCAGAATGGTCGATTCCAGCCCGACCTGACAGGGCCCGCCATCGATTACGGCATCGATCCGCCCCTGCAACTCAGCAAGCGCGTGATCGACTCGCGTGGGGCTGATGCGCCCAAACCGATTGGCAGAGGGTGCGGCAATCCCGCCGGCGAATACTTTAAGCAATGCCTGAGCGACCGGATGCGCCGGCACTCTCAAGCCGATAGTGTCCAGCCCGCCGCTGGCAGCTTCCGCCACTCCGGGAAGGCGCTTCAAAATAAGGGTGAGTGGGCCCGGCCAGAATCGGGACGCCAGTTTCCAGACAACCTCCGGGATATCGCGTGCCCAGCGCCGAATATCGACCGCGGTGCCTACATGGACGATGAGCGGATGATCGGGGGGGCGCCCTTTCGCCTCAAAAATGCGTCCGACAGCTTGATCGTTGGTGGCATCTGCGCCGAGACCGTAGACCGTTTCCGTAGGAAAGGCGACCAGACCGCCCGTGCGCAGAATGTTCGCCGCGCAAGCGATATCGGCAGCCTCGCCGCCTGCAAGGCGACGCGTCGTATCGCCGCCATGCGGGGACACGTCAGCCCTCCGTGACCCTGCGGGCTTGCTTGTTGAGGTTTTCGATGGCTTGCACCGCCGCGTTTTGCGCCTCGGCGGCCTCGGCTTCGGAACCCATCATGGTCAAGCGTCCAAAGTTGCCAAACGGCTTCACGTCCACCAAGGTGATATGCGCGGCCTTTTCAGCCTCATTGGCGGCATAGATTGCGTAACCGGCTGGCTCGACTTCCAGGATGAACATGCTCTTGCCGGGCAGGATCATCGAACCCTTGCGCAACTGGCGGTTGATGAGCGTGGTGTGATCCGGAGTCATCCCACTGATGACCTCGTTCCAATGGATTTTGCAGGCCATGCGCGAGTCCATGGTGGTTTTCAGCTGCCGCAAAATGGTATTGCCGGCTTCCATGACTTCGCTCTGGTTACGGTAGTGAATTTCCATTGAACCGAAGGAGCGTTCCACCACTTGCTCGCCCAAGTGAACATTGGTTTCCTTGAGCGCGATGTCGGACAGGCGGTGGACCGCCATACCAGGCGAGACCTCGACCCACAGGCATGCATCGCCGGGCACGGGCAAAAATCCCTGCGACGAGGTAGCAAGGTACGACGCCAGCTGCGGTTGCAGCGCGTCCATGAAGACGAAAGTGCGCAGGCTGATATGCATGTGCTTATCGCTTAGCGCGTCAGGCCCATGTACAGCATGGGCAGTTTTTCCGGCAGCCGCTCAACCTGATCCAGCACGGTAAAGTTCTTGGCGCCGAAAATACGCGCCACGTACTGGTCGGCATGCGGGTCGAGGCTCAGGCAATAAACGGTGATACCGTCACGCGCCAGTTCTTCCACCGCACGCTTGGTATCGAAGCGCAGGTACTGCGGGTCGCGCACATCGTTGTCGGCAGGTTCGCCATCGGTGATGATGAACAGAATCTTCTTGTTCTTCGGCTGCAGCTTGAGTTGCTCGCCGGCATGGCGCAGCGCTGCGCCCATGCGGGTGGAATATGAACCCTTAAGGCCGGCCAGCCGGGCTTTCACCAGATCGTTGTAGGGCTGGTCAAAATCCTTGAAGCGGTAGTAATGCACGTCATGACGGCCATCGGAACAGAAGCCATGCAAGGCGAACGGGTCGCCGATGCGGTCCAGCGCATCGGACAGCAACACCGTCGCGGCGCGCGTCAGGTCCATGATGCTGTAGTCGTGGCCTCGCACCTTGTCGTTGGACGACTCCGACATGTCGAGCAGCACCATCACGGCAAGATCGCGCACATTGCGCTTGTAGCGCATCATGATGCGGGTGTCAGGCTGCTGCCCCATGCGGATATCGATCATGGCGCGGACTGCGGCATTGATGTCGAGCTCGTCGCCATCTTCCTGCCGGCGGATGCGCTGCATCGCCTGGGGAATCATGGATTCGATCAGGTACTTCAGACGCGAGATAACCGGCTTGTTATCAGTAACGATTTTTTCAATCACGTCGAGCTCGCCCAGTGGCGGACGGCGCTCCAGCACCGTGGCCCAACTCGGCCGCTCGAGCTGAATCTGATAATCCCACTCGTTGTAATGATAGGGGTCGGAAACCGGAGGTTTACCTTCCAGTTCGTTGATGGTCACGCCTTCCTGATCGAGATAGAACGGCGTTTCGAGCACCCAGATTTCTTCAGCGTCGTCACCCGCATACTCGTTGTTCGTCTCGTTTACCATCTCCATCAAGGAGACTTTCTTGCGGACCTGCCTGCCGCCCCAGGTCGCTTCCAGCGCAGCATCTAGATCGTATTCTTCCGACTCCCACACCGTTCGATTGTCGTCGCGATAGATCGCGCGCAGCCCGTCGGTGCGCACGTTGAATTCCGGCAGCGGAATCTGGTTCAGCGAATGCGTTAACTCAATGCCGATATTCCAGCTGATTTGATTGGAGGAAAGATCGGGTTCAGCGCGGAACAGTGCTACGCCTTGTTGCACCCATGGATGCGGATCGTTTGAATCAAGATCAAGCAGCGCTCGTGCCAGACGATTCAGCAGATCGCCCACGGTTTGCGGTTCAGATGGGTCGAGCGGCGGATGCAGTGCCAGCCACGCGGCGCGCATGTTGGGAAAGTCGCGGCAGGTGAGTTCCTCCACGCGGGCGTCTTCGATGGCTTCGATGATCGCCATCTGCGTGGTGTTGAGCATCTGCATCGACAGCGGCGCGCCGGTATGGGCCAGATGCGCAGCGCAGTGGTTGGTCGTGGCACGGTAGATTTCCAGGCCGGAGATTTTTGCCTCGTCCGGGGTGTCGTCACCGAACGGTTTGTAGTCGTCAAATGCGTCTGCAATGTGCACGACATAGCGTTCAATAAAGGGTTTCAGACCTTCGCGACTCTCGTAGTCGCCAGAGGTCGGGCGCAGAAAGAAATCCCGCCCCCACATTGCGCGCAGATAGATATTCAGGCGGCGCTGCACATCCACGAACAGCGTGCCCTTGCGTTCCTTTTGAAGCACGCCCATCGAATCGGGCGTGCTCAGCGAAAAGTAGTCCACCTGCCCATCAAAATCGGCTCGATAGGCCTGCGCACCCCATTGCACCCAGCGACGCAGGCCACCGAGCGTCAGTTCGCTCAACAGCCGGTCGAGGTTTTCCAGCATCGGCCGCAACCCTCGCGGCGCTTGAGCCAGCATGATTTCCAGCACATTGAGGTACGCGCGGAACAGGCTTTCGTCGCCCAGACGCTGGGCAGCAAGCGGCGCGGTGGCGACAATCAACGTCAACACCTGACCGGATGTTTTCGAAGCCATGGCCATCAGAAAATTGACCACGTCGGGCAACACTTCCTCGCCGATGGCGCGGCTGACCTCCGGCATTTCCTGGATGTAGGTGACGACAAGTTCCTCGCCACGACCGAGATTGTGCAGCGCAACCGCCCCCTTCAGGTAGTTGTCCAGTCCACGCGACGAAAACATCCGCGCTGCCTCGTTCCATGAGGCGCGCAGAACCTCCTGCGCGTCGGACGGCAGGTCATCAAGAACCTCTTGATAGTCTTCGAGATGGATGGCCATGGCGTTGGTGTGGCTGCTTGGTGCCGGCTAAGCCCGCACCAAGCCGCAGTTTAGAAGTACGTTGTAACCGCGGAGTCGAGCGCGTCACGCATATCGGGATCATCCGTGATCGGACGGACCAGCGCGACACGACAGGCAGCCAGCGGCGCAACGCCCTTGGCAATCAGCGAGCCTGCATAAATCAGCATGCGGGTCGACAGGCCCTCGTCCAAGCCATGTCCCTTGAGGTTGCGCGCGCGCTCTGCAATGTGGACCAGATTCTTCGCCACCTCGGTCGTCACGCCAGATTCGTGCGAAACAATCTCGGCTTCGATTTCGTGCTCGGGATAATTGAAGTCCAGGGCACCAAAACGCTGCTTGGTCGACTGCTTCAAGTCCTTCATCAGCGACTGATAGCCAGGATTGTACGAAATCACAATCTGGAAATCGGGATGCGCTTCGATGATTTCGCCCTTCTTTTCCAGCGGCAGCATGCGGCGCGCGTCGGTCAGCGGGTGGATCACCACGATGGTGTCCTGGCGCGCCTCGACGACCTCGTCGAGGTAACAGATCGCGCCATGGCGCGCAGCCACGGCCAGCGGACCATCCTGCCAGCGGGTGCCATTGGCATCCAGCAAGAAGCGGCCGACCAGATCGGAGGCGGTCATGTCTTCATTGCATGCCACGGTGATCAGCGGCTTTTGCAGTTTCCACGCCATGTATTCGACGAAGCGGGTTTTGCCACAGCCGGTGGGGCCTTTCAGCATCATCGGCATGCGCACCGAATAGGCCGCTTCATACAATTCAACCTCGTCCGCGACTGAACGGTAATAGGGTTCGCTGCGAACCATATAAGGTTCAAGGATATCGGAAACCGGTGCGGTCGAAGCGGGGCGCGTCATCGCTGCCTGCTGAGACTGTTCAGCCCGTGCCATGGCTTCCTGGCGGGGCGAATAGGTACGGAAAAAAGGGTCATTTCGCATGACAATTTACCTGCAATGATTGAATTCAGTTCAGCGAACTCAGTCCGGCCAGACACGGTCCGGAAACAGCGCGCTGCCGGTATCGGCCACGCCCGCTGCAATTGTTTTGGCCACGGCCGGCTTTGCCGCAGCCTTAGGCTTCGCCGCGCGAGGCGCTGCGGGTTTGCGCACCGCCGGTTTTGCCGGCGCTTTTTTGACAGCCGGCTTCTTGGCCGCCACCTTCTTCGGTGCCGCATGTTTCGCTGAAGGCTTCGCGGCGGGCTTGCTCGGAGCTGGTGTGGCTGCTGGCTGCTGCTCGGCTTTCGCCTGGCGGACGCTGGCGGAAAGTTTGTCTTTTAAGTTCGTCATGCTGCGATAACCTCATTAATGATGGCTTCGATTTCGGCGGCGGCAGGGGCACCACGGCCGCCCAGTTGATAGACCGAAACCCCTTCGAGTGCCGCACTACGATAAATGGCGCGGCGCCGAATACCGGTTTCAAGCACCGGTATTCCAAATTCGGCGATGGCATCGTGCATCGCCGCAGAAAGCGCACTTTTTGGTTCCAACTGATTCAGCACCAGAAAGGCCTTCAAGCGCTTGTTGGTTTTTCTGGCTTCCTCGATTTCCTGCGGCAGCCTGAGGCTGGCCCACAGATCAATCGGTGAAGGCAGCACAGGAATCAACGCCACATCGCAAGCACGCAGGGCTTGCAGCGAAGCATGGCTCTCAAGCGAAGGCGGGCAATCCAGCACCAGATGGCGATACGCCTTGTAATTCTGGTGCAGCGTCTTGGCGTCCCACTTGCCGTTGATTTGCTTGACCGTTGCAGGAAATGGCGCGCTTCCAAGACTCGCCCACTGCCGCGACGATGCTTGCGGGTCGAGGTCGAGTACCAGAGTGGCATCCCGCCTGGCCAGCCCTGCAGCCAGATTCATCGACACCGTCGTTTTACCGGCGCCGCCTTTCTGGTTGATGACCGCAATGATGTGGGTCGCCATATTCAGCCCTCCTGTTGCGGATACAGTGCATTGATCCGCGCGGCAAGGTTGAGCTCAGCTTCGCCCAGGTCGCCACTTTCACCCGACTCCAGCGTGACATTCACATAGGTGCTAGCAAAGTTGATGTTCTGCGGGTGCAGACCAGCTTCTTCCGACAGCGCCGCCAACGCATCAAGGAATGCGCGTGTCTCGCTATAGCCCGCAAAGCCGAACCGGCGAAACAGGGTTGGCGGTTTACCGCGGGCTTCCCACCCCTCTGGGCTTTCAGCCATGCGGGACACGCTCGGCCTTCATGCTGTCCAACTCGCGCACATGCGCCAGTTCTTCGGCAAGAATGCTTTCCAGCAAAGCCGCACTATCCGGGTCACGCATGCGCCGCGCATGCGACAGCGCTTCGTCGTATAGCCGAACCGCATCCACTTCCAGCACACGGTCCGCCGACAACAGTTCGTCCACGCTACGTCCCAATCGGGCCGGCGGCAGGTTGCCTGCTGAAGGGGCGACGCCCAGCACGATCAGGCGCTCCATCAAGCGCTCAGCATGCTGCAACTCCTCCACCGCTTCGCGGCGAAGCTGTGACGACAGCGCGTAGTCACCCCACAGGCGCGCCAACACACTTTGCGCCAGGTATTGCTGGACGGCGCTCATCTCGTGCGTCAGTGCACGCGAAAGCCAGCCCAGAGTCCGGGGATCAACACTCATCCGACGACTTAGCTGCGGGTCGACGTGATTTCTGCGTCGCGACCACCACCGTCAGCGGCAGGCGAAGTCGGCAGAATGCCTTCCACTTCGCCATGCACACGGGCGATGATGTGTGCAGCCACCAGGCCGTCACCTACGCGCTCACATGCGTCAGCACCAGCACGAACGGCAGCATTGACTGCACCGGTCTCGCCGCGCACCAGCACGGTCACATAACCACCACCCACGAACTGACGGCCCACCAGACGCACTTCTGCGGCTTTGGTCATGGCGTCAGCCGCTTCAATCGCGGGAACCAGACCACGTGTTTCAATCATGCCAAGGGCAACACCGCTCACGTTAGCCATGAGTTTTCTCCAATACTTTTGTCACTACAAAAAACCGCAACCAAGTCAATCAGACTTAGGCACCAGGCGCTTTAGGCAGAATGCCTTCCACTTCGCTGTGCACGCGAGCGATGATGTGAGCAGCCACCAGGCCGTCACCTACGCGTTCACATGCATCGGCACCTGCGCGAACGGCAGCGTTCACTGCACCGGTCTCGCCGCGCACCAGCACGGTCACATAACCACCACCCACGAATTGACGACCGACCAGACGCACTTCTGCGGCTTTAGTCATGGCGTCAGCCGCTTCAATCGCGGGAACCAGACCACGGGTTTCAATCATGCCAAGAGCAACACCAGACACGCTAGCCATTCTTTTCTCCTAAGTTAATGCTTGTTACGAATTTTTAAAACAATCAAGCAGTCGGAGCGGTCGGCAGGATGCCTTCCACTTCGCTGTGCACGCGAGCGATGATGTGTGCAGCCACCAGGCCATCACCCACACGCTCACATGCATCAGCACCTGCGCGAACGGCAGCGTTCACTGCGCCGGTCTCGCCGCGCACCAGCACGGTCACATAACCACCACCCACGAACTGACGACCGATCAGACGCACTTCTGCAGCCTTGGTCATGGCGTCAGCCGCTTCAATCGCGGGAACCAGACCACGGGTTTCGATCATGCCCAGCGCAACACCCATACGTTCAGCCATTTTGTTACTCCTTTTTCACAAAGTTAAAATAAATGCTTACTGCCAAATCCAAGGGCAATCGCGTCAATCACGCCTTCCCTTGCCCCTACACCTAAAAACCTACTGATCCCAGTTGTCGATAATTCCGCAAATCGTCAAATCGGTCATGATATTCGGATCCGGCATCGCCCACCGTGCCGCGCTACCGCTGGCGGTAAATACCCACTTCCCGACCGGCACACCGACCGGGTCTGATGCCACCAACAATCCCCCTGTCTGATTCTCCAATACGCGCAGCGATGTGGTCTTCAAGCCCGAAACGCGCTGAGTACAGACCAATTCATCGATGACGCGCATGATCTCCATCAGACCGGGTCAACCGTCCAGTGGTCAATAATGCCGACAATGGTCAGATCGGAGGGATACTCCTTGCTGCCCGCTGCCTCGCGCGCTGCCGATGATCCGACGCAGATAACCCAGTCGCCCGGGATACAACCGACCGCATCCACCGCCACGGCAGGGGTTCCGCCAACCTTGTCCCTCACCACCAGGAGAGGCCGATGCCCCATTTCCTTGATGCGATTGGTTGACACCAGCGTTTTTTCAACTTGCATGATTCTCATAAGGCTGCCTCAGCGACTCATCACACTCAATGTCCCGCGTCCTGGACAACATCATCAATAAAGGTGCAGCGCTCGCTGCCTTCCAAATCACTTACTGCCATCTGGCAATGCAACATGCCCTGCGCGTGCAGTTCGGGGTAACGGTCATGAATGGCCGCCTTCACCCGCCGGCACCGTGCCACGGTACGTTCACGTGAGCCGGGCACACGCGACGAATAATGGAAGTGCACCAGCACTGGCACTGCCAATCCGCGGCTGATATTCAACCCAGTAAAAATCTTGATGCCCACGTCCATGTCCGGGGCGCCTTCTTCCACCGTATCCAGATGGGCAAAATAAAACTTGTTGCGCAACTGTAGTTCACTCATCGCTTCGCCAGCACAGATGAAGCGCTCGTTATGGCCGATTACGGCATAACGCCCTTCATGATGCTGGATCACGTACTGGATCTGCGACAAGTTCGCTTCCAGCAGGCGGGTAATCAACTTGCGCATCCCGGACTGCAACCCACAGCTTTTCTCTGCCCGGACGATCGCCTGCTCAACCGCACGCTGCGCATCTGCTGCGCTCATGCCCAGCGTTTCATGGAACAGCGCCGCGCTTTCAACAAAGCGCATCGGGCAGTTCGCACTTTCGCTATCGGGCAAGTGGACCCGGATTGCGTCGGTGTCGGTGTCCATCCCGATCAACAGCGTGTCAGGGGCTGCCCCCCGGCCATATGTATTTTCAATCGCGCCGCGCAACTCGGCCAAACGATCGGTCGCTTCCTGTGTTGCAAGCTCGTCATTGCTCCCATGCGCCGCGCAGCCCTGCTGACACGGCTTCGAGGTGCTGTAGTGATACACCGCGATCTTCAAGTAATTACCGCTATCGCCACCGGGTATGCCACCCGACAAACGCAACAACTCGCGCTGGGTCCAGTCGGCCACATCGCCTTCGACATCAAACAGCGCACCGGCATAAGCTTTCACGTACACGGCATCATTCGACGCCATGCGGAACACAAACGGCAGCAAACCTTGCAAACGCCCATCCGCACACGGACTGATGTCCACGGTGTGGTAGCCACATGACTGGATGAAGGCCGCATCGATCATCATCCGGTCACGCCAGGGCATCTGGTCAGCATCGGTCTGCCCGATGCATTCCTTGAAACTGCGAAACACGCAGTAAGAGTGCAATGCACGCAAATCCAGCCCGGCCGACCAGGAGTTTTCCAGCAAATTCAAGGGCAAGGCATAACCCAGCTTGTCCTGTGCCACACGCTGGGCGCGTGCCGCAAAATCCAGTTCATGCTGGATTGCCGACAGCGCCTTCAAGGTATCGACGATAGGAGCAAAGCGTCCACGCACCTGATTTTCATAGGCATATAGACGCCGATTCAACTCCTGGTCGACCAGTGCATGTTCGCAACGCTGACCTGTTCCCACGACGCATGCCGAATTTTCAAGCGACTCTGGCTGGCAGAGCGCTCCGGCAGTACGCATGGCGGCGAGTCGTTTACGCGTATTCACTGTTCAAGCCTTAACCGCGTGCGCCACCCGACAGGGTGACCAATGACCCTTTGCCGGTGTTACCCGACGAGCCGGTAATGCGGCTGTCTGGCACCACCGGAGTCTCGACCACATCACGGAACAACGCTGCGTTCATACCCATTCCGCGCGGATTGCCACGTGCTGAAGGATTGCGCGACATACTCGACGCACCTTCCGTTCCAGTCACTTTGCTCATCGCATCCCAAGCGTCACCCGTTACCTGGCGTCCGGCCTGGCTGCCTTCACCCGTCAGTCGGCGCGCCGCTGCAATCGCTGCAATAGCGTCCGCTTGAACAGCCTGGCTGGCAGTTGCATCACGGTGGCGAAATTCCGGGGTACCTGTGATCAGACCACCCGCTTTATTAACTGGCCCGGTAATGCGCTCACTGCTGTAGGCCGAGCCCGTCACGTCGCTGAACTGCTTTTGCTGGGCGGCACGCGCCGGGGTGCTGATGCTGAAATCCAGCGGCGCAGGCTGACGCGTCATTTCAATTTGCGTCTTGCCGCGTGGCACGAATCGACCGCTGGTTGCACATTGTGAAGTCGTATTGTCGACACCCAGATAAGGGGTGCCGCTCACGACTTCACAGGAACCACGCTCGTCACCGGTCATGACTGAACCGCCCGCGCCGGGTCGATCTCCGGTTACGGCTGCAGCAGGTATCACTGCACTTGACCGAATGATGGCTTCCTGTGCCTGGAGCGCAGGCGCTTCGCAGAAGCCGTTGAACTGACCACGACCGATATAAGGCGTGCCGCTAATCGGAGAACAACCACCCGATTCATCACCTGTCACGAGTCCCGAGCGTCCCACATACGTGCCCGTGACGGACTGACCGCGCCATGTTTGATCAACTGCAACCTTGGCAACAGGCGCAACTGGGGTGCTTACAGAGCAGACAGCCTTTTGCTGATCTGCGCCGATATATTCCGTACCGGTGACGGGCTTGCACCCACCCATCTCGTCACCGGACACCTTTGGGCTTCGGCCGACCTCCGTGCCAGTCAATGACCGACCCGACAAGGTTTGCATCGTTGCCACTTTTCTCGGTGAGGCGGTGTCACACAGGGCGCCAAAGCTCTCCGAATTGTAGTACTGCGAACCTGTAATGCTGCGGCAGGAGCCGGGCTCATCGCCCGTCACATTACCGGAGCGGCCCACCGCCGTGCCCGAAACCGACTGCTGACCACGCGACGACATCACGCTGACTTTGCGCGGCGCCTCGGGTGCAGACGTGTTGCACACGGTGGTGAACTGCTCCTGCGCCAGATATTCTGTCCCGGTGATGCCACGACAGCTGCCGTTTTCGTCGCCGGTGATCTTCGACGTGTGGCCCACGGCGGTACCCGTCACGGCCTTGTCATGACTAGTGTGGCTCATCACCACTTTTTCAGGCGCCTTTGCACCATTGGTCGGCACCGCATAATCGGTCCCGGTAATAGGGCGATTCGAACCCGGTTCGTTACCTGTGACCTTGCCTGAGCGCATCACTGAAGTACCTGTGACATGCTTGCCCTTGGACGTATCCGACAGCATCACCTTGGCAGGCGTCGGCGCCGGACGGCTGGAACACATTTCGTCGTAACGCTCGGCTGCCAGATACTCGGTTCCGGTGATGCCGCGGCAGTTGCCCGGCTCGTCACCGGTAACATGGGCAGAACGACCCACTTCGGTACCGGTCACCTTGCGCTCGCCCACCGTGTGGCTGACGCCAACCTTGCTTGGCGCGGGCGCGGGGCGGCTGCTGCACAGCGTATCGAACTGCTCGGCACCAATATATTCAGTGCCCGTCACCGCGCGGCAGGAACCGGGCTCGTTGCCGGTGACCTTCTTGCTGCGCTCAACCATGGTGCCGGTCACACCGTGACCCGACAGCGTATGACCTTCTTCAACCTTGGCGGGCGCAGGCACTTCCAGGCGAGCACGCATACGACCGGCGGGACGCGACGACTCCTTGGCCGGCTTGGTGCTGCCCGCCAGCGACTGCACCACACGACGCTGCATGGCCTTTTGACGACCGGTCGCCCCCTTGGTAATGGCGGCCTCCCAGTCCTGGCCCGGCATGGAAGAAGCGATTTTTGTTGCCTGCGCCACGCGCTTGAGGCCGGCTTTCCCATCTTGCGATAGCGCAACGCGACGCGCACGTGCCAGCGCACGACCCGCAGACATCACGGCTTTTTTCGGCACATCCGAAGCCGGCGATACCGAAGCAGCCGGCATCACATTCGTTGCAGCCTGAGCGTCACCGCAGCCGCCCTTGGCGCCGTTGCATCCGCAACCGCACCCTTTAGCGGGCGCTTCTGCGACCGCAGCCGATGCCATGGCATCCATTTGCGGCTTCTGGCGCACACGACCGCTAGGCCGCGAGGCAGTAGGCTGCAGTGCAGCCTTGCCTGAAACGCTCATCGCCTCCCGACGCGCGCGGCTCGCATTGCGACCACCGGCCGCTACGGCCGCCCGGGCTTGCGCCATGATTGCCGCATCGGATGCCGATGCGGTAGATGCCGCGCGCTGGCCTGCCGCAACTGCGGCGGGCTCGACGCGTGAAGCAGCCGGCTTGGCCGACATGACAGATGCTGTTTTGGTCACACCGGTCTTGCCATGCAAAGCCATGGCCTTGCGACGCTTCAAAGCCAACTCTCGCCCCGAAAGGGTCGCAGTGGCCGTGCTGTCGGTGGTTAGTGTCATCACTTACCTCGAATCTAACGGGTTTGCTGAGGTCGCAATTACGCGATCACATCCAGTCGCAACCGCGACCTCAGCAAACAGAACTTGGAATACAACCATCCTGCCTTGCGCCGATGCCTGAGCATCGGCGTCGACTTGCTATTTAGCGATACACCACGAAGTTCATGCCCTGGCTTTGCGCGTAGTTGTCATACGCGACAAAACGCACCAGTTGATCAGGGAATT
>JAWOJD010000114.1:0-20125 GCA_046484355.1 Thiobacillus sp. | reverse complement strand
AACACACGCTGTCTACGCTGCATGGTCAGGTGCTCGCTATCGGGGCAAGCTGGCATCGCGATGACGAACGCAATACCTTGATCCTTTCCGTCCCTCGACGAAGACGCGTCTGGTTCGAAGGACTTTGGAGCAATGCCGGTCAGCAGCCCGTCATTCCCGTGGGCTCGGCTGGCTAATGGATAATCTGGGTTAATAGGTTTTGCTAGATTTTATGCAAGATTTTCTGCCCTTTTATCCGTAGAAGAGTTGAGCAAACTCTTTTATTTACCAAGTTTTAATGCAGGTAACGCCACCTTGATCCTAATAGCACCATTAAACTGGCTTGGCCTCCGAAGGGCGGGCGCGCCAGTTTTCAGTCCACAATCGGCTTTCAGCCCCTTGCCTCTCAGGGTTTAATCTCTGCCCTGTCGGTTTACACTTGGGGCTGGATTTCAATTTGAGTGCTTCAATCATGGCCATGCCCGCTCCTACCGATATCAAGCTTCACCAGGCTTCGCACAAGCTGGAAATCGCTTTCAACGACGGTTCGCGATTCGAGTTGCCTTTCGAGTTTCTGCGCGTCTACTCGCCCTCTGCAGAAGTCCGCGGCCACGGCCCAGGGCAGGAAGTGCTGCAGGTCGGCAAGCGCGACATCCTGATCAACGCCGCTGAGCCGGTCGGGCTGTACGGCATCAATTTCGTTTTTTCCGACGGTCACAACACCGGGATTTATTCCTGGGAATACCTGTATGACATGGGCGTGAACCAGGCGGCGATGTGGGACGAATATCTCAAGCGCATGGAAGCGGCCGGCGCCTCGCGTGACCCCGGCATTGCCAAGATGTTCGAGCAGCGCCCGAAGGCGAAGTAGGCGCGTGAGCGTTTGCACGGCGTTATCTCACGCGCCCTCCGGGGCGCGTGTTGTTTTGGTGAGTCCGTATGAGTTGGGACGGCAGCCGTTCAATCTGGCACAGCCGGCGGCTTGGTTTGCGCGTGCCGGTGTGTCATGTGTCTGTATCGACCTGTCCCAGCAGAAGCTCGATCCGGCTGTTTTTGCGCATGCCGAATATGTGGCGATCTACCTGGGCATGCATACGGCCACCCGGATTGCCGCAGCGGCCTTGCCAAAGATTCGCTCGCTCGCGCCCCGCGCCCGCATCGCTGCGTTTGGCCTGTATGCGCCGATGAACGCCGACTGGCTGAAGGATCTGGGGGTGGAGGCCGTTTTCGGCGGTGAGTCCGAACCCGATTTGCTGGACTGGGTGCAAACTGGCGTCGCGCCCGCTGACACCGTGGTGCGACGCGACAAGATTGAGTTTCTACTGCCCGATCGCCGCAGCCTGCCCGACCTGCAACGCTATGCCAAACTGATTCTGGCCGACGATACGCAGCGCATCACGGGTTTTGCCGAGGCCAGCCGCGGCTGCAAGCATCTGTGCCGCCACTGTCCGGTGGTGCCGGTGTACGAGGGGAAATTCCGCATCGTGCCGGTGGACGTGGTCATCGAAGACATCGCCCAGCAAGTCGCGCTGGGCGCGCAACACATCAGCTTTGGCGACCCCGACTTTCTGAACGGGCCGACCCATGCGCTGAAAATGGCCGAAGCCCTGCACCGACGCTTTCCCGCGCTGACCTGGGATGCGACGATCAAGATCGAGCACCTGCTCGATCACGCCGACCTGCTGCCGCGCCTGAAAGCCTGCGGTCTGCTGTTCATTGTTACTGCAGTCGAGTCGATCGACGATGCGATTCTCGAGCGTCTGGCCAAGGGCCACACCCAGGCTGATTTTGAAACCGTGCTGGCCCGGTGCCGCGCGCTGGGCCTTGCGCTCGCACCGACTTTCGTGCCATTCACGCCCTGGACGACGCTGACGGGCTATCGTGATCTGTTGGTGGCCCTGCTCAGGCTGCATCTGGTGGAGGCGGTGCCGCCGATCCAGCTGGCAATTCGCCTGCTGGTGCCGCAAGGCTCCCATCTGCTGAACCTGCTGGACTTTGCCGCGCAGCTGGGCGCATTCGACGAGGCCATGCTGGGCTATCCCTGGCAGGCCGGGGACGGGCGCGTCGACGGGCTGCAGGCCGAGATCATGGCCTGGGTGATGGCGGCTGAACAAGCCGGCCTGCCACGTGCCGAGGTCTTTTCCGGCATTTGGAACCGCACGTTTGCCGCGCTGGGCGAGCCGGCGCCGTCGCTCGATTCCGCGCAATTCGGAACGGTGATTCCGCACCATTCCGAGCCCTGGTATTGCTGCGCCGAGCCGACAGACACCCAACTCGCCAGCTTCTAGCATGCCGCGTCTCCTGTTGCTGCTCCCTGCCGCAGGCTATGCCAACCATGACTTCATCGAAGCCGCTGCCCGGCTGGGCGTCGAGCTTGTCCCCTGTTCCGATTATTGCCACCGGCTGGCGCCGGGCTGGGGACTGCCGCCTTTGATGAGCGTGCCGTTTGACCAGCCTGGGGTTGCTGTTCCCCAGGTGCTGCGCGCGTTGACGCAGCCGGTCGATGCGGTGCTGGCCGCTGATGACCATGGTGTCGCCCTGGCCGCGCAGCTGCGTGTCGCATGGGCGCAGCCTGGCAATTCACCCGAGGCGGTGGCGTGCTTCACTGACAAGCTGCTGTTCCGCCAATTACAGCAGGCTACGGGTTTGCCGCATCCCGATTTCGTTTCTGTCCAGGGCCATGAGCTTGAGGCTGCCGCAGCACTGGGGTTTCCTCTGGTGGTGAAGGCCCGGCGGCTGAATGCCAGCCGGGGCGTGATTCGGGCGGATGACAGGAAGCAGCTGGCGCGTGCGCTCAAGCAGGTGAACCGCATCCAGGCGCGCGTGCTGCGCGATGCCGATGCGCTGGGGCTGCTGGTCGAAACGTTTATTCCCGGAATCGAAGTGGCGCTGGATGCGGTACTCCAGCACGGCGAATTGCAGGTGCTGGCCGTATTCGACAAACCCGATCCGCTTGACGGCCCGCATTTCGAGGAAACGCTTTTCATCACGCCCTCGCGCCTGTCTGCTGCGATACAAGATGAGTTTGCCGTTGCCGTGCAACGTGCCTGCGTGGCCGCCGGCGTGACCGAGGGCGTGATTCATGCCGAGGCGCGCATCAACGATGCGGGCGTGTGGCTGCTCGAAATCGCACCACGCGGCATCGGCGGCTTGTGCGGTCGGGTGCTCGACGCCACGCTTGGGATGTCGTCGGCCGAAATCGTGCTGCGCCATGCCATCGGGTTGCCGTTGCCGCGCGCCACGAACCCTGCGGCGGCCGGGGTGATGATGGTCCCCATTCCCGCCCGCGGCATCTTTCAGGGCGTCGATGGCCTGAACGAAGCGAGCAGCGTGACGCATATCCACGCCATCGAAGTGACCGCCTACCCCGGCCAGCTGGTGGCGCCGCCGCCCGATGGCACGGGCTACCTGGGTTTTATCTTCAGCCGCGGCGCAACGCCGGACGAGGTCGAAACCGCCCTGCGCGCCGCGCATACCGCGCTGTCGATCCGCATCCAGCCGCTGATCGAGTCATGAGCGCCTTCCTTAGCGAACTGGCCGCTGCCATCAGCCGGGCCAGCGGCGATCCTTTCACCGTGCGCACGACGCAGGCGGTCTCCGGTGGCGACATCAGCCAGGCGTTCAGAGTTGGAGACGGTGCGCGCACGTTTTTCGTCAAGGTTCAGCCTGCCCTTCGGCTCGACATGTTCGAAGCCGAAGCGTCCGGATTGGCCGAACTGGCGAGGGCGCGGGCGGTGCGAGTGCCGGACGTGGTCTGCCACGGTACAGTGGCCGGGCAGGCGTATCTGGTGCTGGAATACTTGCCGCTCGCACCCGGCGGCGATGCGGCGCAACTGGGACGCCAGCTCGCGCAGCAGCACCGCGTCAGCGCGCCGCAGTTCGGCTGGTCGCGCGACAACTGGATCGGCGCCACGCTACAGCCGAACGCCTGGCGGGAAGGCTGGATCGAATTCTGGCGCGAGCAGCGGCTCGGGTTTCAGCTGCGACTGGCGGCCCAAAACGGCCACGGCGGCACGCTGCAACGGAATGGCGAAGCCCTGATGTCCCATCTCGATGCGCTGTTCGCGACGTACACGCCCGCATCATCGCTGTTGCATGGCGACTTGTGGGGCGGAAATCATGCTTATCTGGCCGATGGTTCACCGGTGATTTTCGATCCTGCGGTGTATGTCGGCGACCGGGAATGCGACCTGGCGATGAGCGAGCTGTTTGGCGGATTCGCGCCGGCTTTTTACGCCGCCTATCGGGAAGCCTGGCCGCTCGATGCCGGCTATGCCACGCGTAAAACGCTCTACAATCTGTATCACATCCTCAACCACGCCAATCTGTTTGGCGGCGGCTACGCGGCACAGGCCGCGCGCATGACCGCTCAACTGCTGGCGCAGATCAGATAGGGGCCTTATGTTGCAGCGTTTATTCGTTCTTTTGTTTGCGTCGGGCCTGACCGCGTGTTCCGGTCTCCCCGTGAATGCGATTGCGCCCAAGGTGAGCGTGGCCGAGGTCGAAATCAAGCGTTTGGGCCTGTTCGAACAGCGTTTCGATGTGGGTCTGCGGGTGCGCAACCCGAACGATTTCGATCTGCAAATCGAGGCGCTTGAGTTTGAAATGGACGTGAATGGACATCCGTTTGCCACCGGCGTATCCAGCACGACCACGCTGATTCCCGCCGTCTCCAGCACCCTGATGCGGGTGGACGCGACCATGCAATCGAAAAACCTGATCCGGCAAATCAAGACCCTGCCGCCGGAAATGCTGCTGGAGGGCGTGCCCTATGTCATCAAGGGGCGGGTCAAGGCTGGAAAATGGTCGGGCTGGCTGCCGTTCGAGCACCGGGGGGTGTATGGCAGCGACGAAAAAAGCCTGAAGGGCACGACGATCTGAGGCTTACTCGCAGCGCATGCCGTCCCGGACCCATGCTTCGACGTCGTGTTTCCATTCGGCATAGCCCCCCGGCACCGCCGGTTTCTGTCCGCCGGGCGTCATCCCGGAGTCAAGCGCCCAGCGGATGCGGCCATCGACGATCAGGTGCTCGGCGAGTTTGCGGCCATCCGGATCGACTCCCATGCGCGCCTTGACCAGCCGGCAGGTGTCGGCGGCAGAAAACCCGGTGTAATCCAGTCTTTTGCTGGGTGCCATCCATTCGGTATTGGGTGGCAGGCCGATGAGGTCGGGGCGGTGGCATTGACTGCACAAGTAGCGGCTGCGGTGCGTGTTGTAGTTCCGTCCCTGGTGCTGGGCGCTGTTGAACTGGTGACACTGCAGGCAGCGATCGTGATGGAATTTTGCATTCAGGCGGTCGCCGAAGGTGATGGGCGCCGCGGCCGCCGCGCCCAGCCAGAGCATGCCGGACAGCAGCGTGAACAGCCACTGGAACTTCATCCCGCGAGCGACCGCAGCGTGGGCACGGCCAGTCCGAACGCATCGGCGTGGGCAATCGCGCGCGCCAGCCGGGACGGTGCCGAGCGGCCGGTACAGCCATGCGCAGGATCGCCTTCGAAAGCTTCGAGCATGCCGGCGATCAGCGCGTCACGATCAAGCTGCACGCCGGTGAGCGCATCCTGAATATCCATCACCTCGTTGGCCACCTCGCGTGCGAAATCCTCATGGTGTGCCCAGAGGTCGCTGACTGTGCCGCCGGTCTTGAGTCCGGCGATGTTGGTGGTGAGGATGTAGACGTTCTTGCGCACCAGCTCAAACAGCAGGTCGTCGCCCAGCGGCACTTCGCGGCACGGCAGCTCGATTGTGGCCAGCGCACGGCACAGCATCGCGGCGCCTGGACCGGCCACCGGCGAGGCGATCAGCGGCTTGGCGTCGATGCCTTTCTTCTTCTCGAACCACACCGAGATCACGGTGGGATCGGTGTAGTGATACTTTTCCCAGTCGCGCGGCAGCAGTTCGTTCTGGATCAGCGCGACGCGCGACCGCCAGACCTTGGGCAGCGCTGCCAGGACCATGTCGAGATCGTTCTCGGCGACGGCCACCAGCACCTGATCTGGCTCGGGGTGCGCGTGCGCGACGGTCAGCATGTCGTCGCCGCGGGTGACCGGGACGACGGTATGGCCTGTGCGCAGCAGGCCGCCGGCGAACACGCGGCCCAATTGCCCCAGTCCGATGACGACGATTTCGTTCATTCGAGACCCTTGGCGTGCAGGTACTCATCGTAGGTGCCCATGTAAAACTCGACGCCTTCGGGAGTGATTTCCAGGATACGGGTGGCGAGGCTGCTGACAAACGCGCGGTCGTGCGAGACGAAAATCAGCGTGCCTTTGTACAGGTCGAGTGCGAGGTTGAGGGACTCGATCGACTCCATGTCCATGTGGTTGGTCGGCTCGTCCATCACCAGCACGTTGTGCCGGCCGAGCATCAGCTTGCCGTAGAGCATGCGGCCCTTTTCGCCGCCGGACAGCACGCGCACCGACTTCTTCACATCGTCGCCGGAGAACAGCAGGCGGCCGAGGATGCCGCGCAGGACCTGCTCGTCGTCGCCGGGCTGGGTCCACTGGTGCATCCAGTCGGTGAGGTTCAGATCGCTGTCGAAATCGGCGACGTGGTCCTGCGAGAAATAGCCGATGTTGGCGTTTTCGCTCCACTTCACGTCGCCGAACTGGGGCGTGAGTTCGTTCATGAGCAACTTCATCAGTGTCGATTTGCCGACGCCGTTGCCGCCGATGACAGCCATCTTCTCACCCGCTTCGAGCGAGAAGTTCATGTTGGTAAACAGCGGGGTGTCATCGTAGCCGAATTTCAGGTTTTCAACCTCCAGCGCGCGGCGGTGCAGCAGCTTTTCCGGCTCGAAGCGGATGTAGGGGTTCTGACGTGAAGACGGTTTGAAGTCCTCGATCTTGATCTTGTCGATCATCTTCATGCGGCTGGTGGCCTGGCGCGCCTTCGACTTGTTGGCCGAGAAGCGGCGCACGAATTCCTGCAGTTCGGCGACCTTGTCCTTGGCCTTGGCGTTGGCCGAGGCCTGGCGTTCCTTGACCTGCGCCGACGCCAGCATGTAGTCGTCGTAATTGCCGGGGTAGGTCTTGATCGTGCCGTAATCGAGGTCGGCCATGTGGGTGCAGACCTGGTTCAGAAAGTGGCGGTCGTGCGAGATGACGATGATCGTGGCCTTGCTTTCGTTCAACACGTTTTCCAGCCAGCGGATGGTATTGATGTCGAGGTTGTTGGTCGGTTCGTCGAGCAGCAGGATGTCCGGGTTGGAGAATAGCGCCTGCGTCAGCAGCACGCGCAGCTTGAAGCCCGGCGCAATCTCGCTCATCGGACCGGTGTGCTGTTCGATGGGGATGCCGACACCCAGCAGCAGCTGGCCGGCACGCGCCTCGGCATCGTAGCCACCCATCTCGCCGAACTTGGCTTCGAGTTCGGCGGCGTGCAGGTAGTCTTCCTCGGTCGCCTCCGGGTTCATGTAGATGGCGTCCTTTTCCTGCATCACCCGCCACATGTCGGCATGGCCTTGCATTACCACGTCGAGCACGCGCTGGTCTTCGTAAGCAAACTGGTCCTGGCGCAGCCAGGCCATGCGCTCGCCGGGGTCGAGCGCGACGTTGCCGGCGGTCGGCTCCAGTTCGCCGGCGAGGATTTTCATGAAAGTGGATTTGCCGCAGCCGTTGGCGCCGATCAGGCCGTAACGGTTGCCATCGCCAAACTTGACGTTGACGTTCTCGAACAGGGGTTTGGCGGCGAATTGCAGGGTGATGCTGGAAGCGGTGAGCACGGCAGAAATCCTAGGGCGTATGAATGCGGGTTCAACATTCGCGCCAGGCAGCGGCAGGGCGCGTCAGTCTTCCCCGGTCGTGGGAAAAGCGGGGCATTTTACCATTTTGCCCTGCTTGTTCGGATGCGCGCGCAGCGCCTGCTCAGGGATGAAGTGCCGGATGGTTGGCGACAGGACGGTCGAGGTGGTAGCCCTGCACCAGGTCGACGCCGAATCTGCGCAGCAGGTCGAGCGTCTTGGCGTCCTCGACGTATTCCGCAACGACGGATTTGCCCAGACCCAGGGCGACGCTGACCATGGCCTGCACGAATACCTGGTTGTCGGGGTCGCTGGACAGGTCGCGGATGAAGATGCCATCGATCTTGATCGTGTCGACCGCGAGGTGCTTGAGGTAGGCGAAGGAAGCGAAGCCGACGCCGAAATCGTCGAGACACACCCCGCAGCCCATCTGGCACAGCGCGTCGATCATGCGTTGCGCATCGTGCAGGTCGGATACGGCCGCGGTTTCGGTGATTTCGACAATCAGGCGACTGGGGGTGACGCCGCTATGCTGCAACTCGTTGCTGATGAACTGCGGCAGGCCGGGTTCGGACAGCGAACGCCCGGACAGGTTGACGGCGATCGACGGAATGGCCGGATTCCCGGACAACAATTGCAGGACTTCGCGCACGACCCAGCGGTCGATATCGAGAATGCGGCCGTTTTTTTCGGCCAGCGGAATGAAGTGGCCCGGCATGATGAGGTGATCGGGATCGCTCTGGTCGACCATGCGGATAAGCGCTTCCAGGTGCGACAAGGTTCCGCTTTCTGCCCGGTAGACGCCCTGGAAGTGCAATTGGAACAGACCCTTGTCGAGCGCGTTGCTGATGCGTTCACTCCATGTCAGGCGATTGCGCATCTCGCTGTCGGCCTCGCTGTCCGCCCGGAAAATCCGCCAGGTGTTCTTGCCTGCCGATTTGGCCTGATACATGGCAAGGTCGGCCCGTGCGATCAATTCGTCAGCCTCGGTCGCGTGCGACGGGTAGTAGGCGATGCCCAGGCTGGTGGTCAGCCGCAGGTTTTGCCCTTCGAAACGGAACGGAATCTGCGAGATGGCCCGGACGATGCGGTCAGCCAGGATCTCGGCTTCATTGTCGCTCACCGACGGCAGCAGAATGGCGAATTCGTCGCCACCCAGCCGCGCCAGCACCTCGTTGCGCCGCACCAGTGCGCCGATTTCACCGGCCACCCGGATCAGAAGCGCATCGCCGGCCCGGTGGCCATAGCTGTCGTTGATCGTCTTGAATTCGTCGAGGTCGAAGAACATGAGCGCACACAATGAATGGTGGCGGTCGGTTTCCTGCATCGTGCGCGCCAGTTCCTGCTGGAAGCGGTGGCGGTTGTAGAGTCCGGTCAGGGCATCCCGCTCGGCCAGATACACCAGCTGCTCGGCTGTCTGCCGTTCGTGCGTGACGTCCTCGTAAATCCACAAATGACCGATGAAGTGGTTGTCGCGGTCACGCACCGGGTAGTCGAGTTCGGTGATGACGCGGCCATCGGTCATCTGGATTTCATAGTGATCGGACAGTTCGCGGGTTTCCAGCACCGATAGCAGGTGTTTGGAAAAATGGTCCGGGCGCGCCAGCGTGGAGGCGGATTGGGCCAGCACGTCATGGACCTGCTGGCCAATCAGGTCGACGCCGTCTTCGATGACCCACATGCGGTTGAAAGCAGGGTTGTGATAAATCACCCGGCCATCTGCGGCCACGAACAAAATCCCCAGGTTCATCGCCGACAGCAGCGAAACCAGGCGGGCGCGTTCCTGCTCGGTTTCCTCCAGGTATTTTCGCTGCAGGCCCTCGGCCATGCGCAGCTCGGAGATGGCTTCGCGCAGGCTGGCCTCGGTTGCCTTGAGGTCGTCGATGTTGTGGATGCCGGCGCGGATGCCCAGATAGACTCCGCTCTCGTCGTGAATCGGCTGCCAGTTCACTGCTGCCCAGAAGTGGCTGCCGTCCTTGTGGCTCATGCGGAGGACGTAGCCCTGGCCCGAGGTGCCGCGCAGCGCCTGATGCAGCTGGAACTCGGCAGCCACGCGGTCTTCCGGGTAGATCACGTCGAGCGGAAAGTTCATCTTGCCCATGCACGCGCCGACCGTGTGGCCGAGCATGCGCTCGACCGAGGGGTTGATCCACAGCGGCTTGCCCTCCGGCGACAGCCAGAATTCCAGATCGTGGGTGTAGTCGGCAATGGCGTGAAAGCGGGCTTCGTTGTCGCGCGAACGCGCCATGCTGGTGCGCACGGCCTCGGCCATCTGGTTGAAGGTGTTGATCAGCTGGCCAATCTCGTCCTCCCCATCGCCGGCCAGTTTGACGTCCAGGTTGCCCTGCGCCATGCGTTTGCTGGCATGGGTCAGCGACTCGAAACGGCGAATCACGGCCCCGACGGACAGGGCCAGCAGAACGCCCGTCAGCAGCAGCGCCACGATGGCAATGATCAGGCTTTGCTGCAGGTAATGGGCGCGTGCCGCCAGAATGGCCTTGTCCGACAACACCACGGAAACTTCGCCGAAATGCTGGCCGGCCAGTTCGATGGGACGGGCTACGCGGAAACCAGTTTCCTGTGCGCGGGTACCCGCCTGATGCACGACCCGGCTGTTGCTGTCGCGCACTTCGATCAGGTGGATGCCTTCCTTCTGCAACAGGGATTCCGCGATGTCGCGGACGCTGGCTTCGTCCTGTTGCGACAAGGGGGCGAGCAGGGCGACTGCCAGGATTTCCGCAATTTCGTGCGCCCGCTGACTGGCCTGTTTCTGCATCGCCTGACCGGTGAGCTGCATGCCGTTGCCGATCAGGAAGGCGAGCATGATGGCTTCGACCGCCAGGGCGGCGAAGGTCAGCTTGTAGCGCAGGGACAGTTGGCCGAACCAGGATTTCATCGTGACTTTTGCAGCATTTCTTGCGCATGTAGGGCATAGGGGCGGAAAGCCTGCAGCTCGCTGCCATCCACTTCGACAAAACCACCATGGCCGCCGCGCTGCATGAATGCCCGCCCCTCTGGTGTCGCGGCGAATTCTATCAGGGCCTGGCGAACCGCCTGCGCTTCGGCATCTCTTAACCGGGGGTGGGCCAGATACATCTGGCTGGACAGCGGCGGGGTCTCGGCAAGCACGCGCAACTGCTGACGCAGCTCGGGAGGCAACAGATTGTAAGGTTGCAGCCCCATCATGGCGCCATCGGCACGGCGGTTGATGACCTGCATGGCGGCGTTGGTGTGTGTGACGGCATCCGACGTCTGGTAGTCGATGGCCCGCTTGAGGCCCTTCGCACGCATTTCCGCCTGCAGCGCCAGCACCACGACAGCGAGGGAATCGGCGGTTGCGATCATGCGGCCCCGCAAGGCTTCAAGCACATAAAAAGGAGCGTCGGGCCTGATGACCAACAAGCCGCGAACCGGCTCGGAAACTTTCAACAGGGGGCGGAAGCCGGCATCCCGCCGAGCCAGCCAGGCCAGATGCGGCGCAGTCAGCAGAATGTCGTATTCACCCTGGCGGGTGCGCGCGACAAAGGTGCTGAAATCGCGTGCGGTATAGAGCAGGACGCGCCGGTTCAGTCGCTTGCCCAGATCGTCGGCCATCGGCCGAAAGGTTTCGACGATCTGCTGGGCAGTCAGGTTGGGGAACACTCCGAATATCAACGGATCGACCTCTGCCGCGCAGACGGGCCGGAGGCCTGCCAAGCCAATCAACAGCACCACCAGACGGAACAGGCGAAGGATGGGGCGGGTCGTCATTGGAGTGCGGCGGTCGGAAGGGACGGCGTGCCCAGGCGCTGCCGGGTCATGGGCAGATGCGTATCCATGTCGATCAGATCCAGTTCGCCGATAGCCGTCAGGCAGAGGGGGGTCGGCGACCGGTAAGCCAGCAGGGCGCGCAGAATCTGGTCTCGCATGGCGGGCGGGACATCGTGGCGCGCCGCAAAGACGAGGCTCGGAATGGTGCCGACTTCCTCCACGATGCGCAGTTGATCGAGACTTTCGATCCGCGCCTGCTCCATTCCGGATTCCACCCCGAGCGCCATGTCCGCACGGCCGCTGGTGAGCGCGTGCAGCGCGCTGCTGAAACCGCCCGTGACCAGCAGGGTGAAATCGCGACCGGCCAGAAGGTGCTGGTGTTCGAGCCAGGCTTCGCTCACCACCGTCACCAGCATGGCGCGGTCGGGCACCGCAAGCACTTTGCCCCGGAGGTCGGCGGGTGTGATGGCGTCCTCGCCATTGCGCGCCAGCAAGACTACCGAAGTGTCGGGCTGGTAGCGTGCCAGGGGCTGCCAGCCACGGTCCACCTGTGCAAGCCGGGCCAGATGGGCGGGCGCGAGCACCAGTTCATAGTTGCCCGCGAGCATGCGCTGCCCGAATACGCGCGTGTCCTTGGCGGTCACCAGTCGCACCGGGCGCTTGAGTGTCTTCTGAAGGTGTGCGGCCAGCGGGGTGTGATTCGAGATCAGCGCGCGCACCGGCTGATAGGGCAGCAGCCCGATGACGAGTTCGCGCGCAGCATGTGCGGATGAAACACACAACAGGCTGAACAGGACCAGCCCGAAAAAATGCAGAAACAAAAATCTCCCCTTTGTCAGATGGGTTTTTCGAGGACTTTTGATCTCCGCTTGTAGTTATAGAGTGCTTGTTTGCTGTGGGGTAGCTTGTCCGGACTGCTGTCGACGAAGCCGCGTTCCTCGAACCAGTGTTCGGTGCGGGTCGTCAGGACGAATAATCGCTTAAAACCCGATTTTTTGCCATTTTTCTCGGCCTCGTCCAATAGCAGGTCGCCAAAACCGCGTCCCCGGAAGTCCGGCGAGACCGCCAGGCAGGCGAGTTCGGCAGCCTGCTCTTCGGGGAAGGGGTAGAGGGCGGCGCAACCGGCAATGACGCCGTCGGACTCGAGCACCAGGAAGCGCTCGACCTCCATTTCCAGCAACTCGCGTGAGCGCCGTACCAGAATGCCGTCGCGTTCCAGCGGCTCGATCAGGCCGAGAATGCCGCCGACGTCGTCGATGGTGGCGGGGCGCAGGGTTTCCAGCGGCGCGGGCGTGATGAGGGTGCCCACGCCTTCGCGGGTGAACAGCTCGGACAGCAGCGCACCGTCCCGATGGCGGCTGATGAGGTGCGCGCGCTTGACGCCACGGGCGCATGCGGTGATGGCGCAGGGCAGGTAATAGCCGACGTCTTCCGGCAGCTTGCGCGCCTTGGCCTGTCCCCATTTTTCCAGCACCTGGCGCGCCTCGTTGACCGTGAGCGCGTTCAGAATGGCGCGACCCTTGCCAGGCACGCCTTCCGTGTCCATCAGAAAGATCAGCTTGTCGGCTGCCAGTTCGATGGCCGCCTGGGTCGCGACATCTTCCAGGCTGAGGTTGAATATTTCACCTGTCGGCGAGTAGCCAATGGGCGAGAGCAGCACGATATCGTGTTGATCCAGCCGCCGGCGGATGGCTGCGGCATCGATCTTGCGCACTTCGCCGGTATGCAGCAGGTCGGTGCCATCGCGCACGCCGAGCGGTTGCGCGGTGACGAAATTGCCCGACGCCACCCGGATGCCGGCCCCTGCCATCGGCGTGTTGGCCAGACCCAGCGAGAGCAGCGCCTCGATTTCAACCCGTACCGTGCCGGCGGCTTCCTTGACGCACGCCAGCGCGATGTCGTCGGTGACGCGCAAGCCATTCACATAGCAAATCGCGGTGCCCTTTTCGGTCAGCCGCGCTTCCACCTGCGGACGCACGCCGTGAATCAGTACCAGCCGCACCCCCAGGCTGTTCAGCAGGTTGACGTCGTGCGCCAGTTGGACAAAGCCGCCGTCTGCCACCAATTCGCCGCCAAAGGCGATGACAAAGGTCTTGCCGCGAAAACCGTGAATATACGGCGCGGCGGAGCGGAACCAGTGAACGAAATCGGCAGTGTCTTTCAACGGAGAGGCCTGATCAGATTGGATTGACGGGAAGGATACCGAAAAAAATGGCTGCTAATGACTGCGGAGCAAGTGCAAGCGTGCCTAGAAGTCGCCCCACAGGGTTTGCATCGCGGCCAGCGCGGCCAGCGCGGCGGTCTCGGTGCGCAGAACGCGCGGCCCCAGCCGGACCGGGAGGGCGCCGGCAGCCTGCAGTGCCGCGATTTCATCCGCCTCGAATCCGCCTTCCGGACCGGCCACCAGGCAGTCCATGGCGGTGGGGGTGGGCAGGTCGGCCAGCCGCGCTTCGGCCAGCGGGGACAGGAACAGCAGTCGCCCGGGCGGAGCCTGTCCCAGCCAGCCGGCCAGCGACAGCGGGGCGAACACGGCGGGAACCTGGTTGCGCCCGGACTGCTCGCAGGCGCTGGCCACCACGCCCTGCCAGTGCGCGATGCGGCGGTCGGCGCGTTCCCCCGCCAGTTTGACCACGCTGCGCCTGGCCGCAATCGGCTGGATGGCGGCCACGCCGAGCTCGACGGCCTTTTGCAGGGTGTAATCCATGCGCTCGCCGCTGGAAATGCCCTGCGCCAGCATCACGCGCAGACGCGATTCACGCTCGACGTCGGTAAAGCCGGTGACGCTGACGGCGACTTCATCCTTGTGGATGCGCTCGATGCGCGCGCTGAATTCGCCGCCCTGTCCGTTGAAGAGGGTGACGACATCATCCACGCTCAGCCGCAGCGCCCGCGCGGCATGGCGCGCGGGCCCGGGCGGCAGGCTGAAGCGGGCGCCGGGCGCGAGGATCTGGTCGAGATAGAAGCGGGGCGGAGACATATTGGTATTATGACGAGGTTGTCGGAATATTTTGGAGCTGGTCATGGTTTCCCTCACCACCCCCGTATGCGATTTTGGCTGGAAGGCCCCCGATTTCAGTTTGCCCGGCGTCGACGGCAAGCTGTGGACGCTGCAGGACGCCATGGGCCCGAATGGCTTGCTCGTCATGTTCATCTGCAACCATTGCCCGTACGTGAAAGCCATCCGCCCGCGCCTGGTGCGCGATCTGGCCGAACTCAAGGGGCGGGGTGTCCACGCCATCGCGATCATGTCGAACGACCCGACCGAATACGTCGAGGACAGCTTCGACAATATGAAAGCCGTTGCAGCGGAATTCGGCTTTCCCTTCCCCTACGTGATCGACGTGACCCAGCAGGTCGCCAAGTCCTACGGTGCGGTGTGCACGCCCGATTTTTTCGGCTTCAACCGCGATTTCGAACTGCAATACCGCGGCCGCTTCGATGAATCGCGCAAGGACACCGCGCCCGAGGGCGTGCGCCGCGACCTGTTCGAGGCGATGAGCGAAGTCGCCGCCACCCAGCGCGGCCCCACCGAGCAGGTTCCCAGCATGGGCTGCTCGATCAAATGGAAAGGGGAATGACGTGGATGACCGGCAGCAGTACTGGGAAAGCGTGTATCGCAACAAGGCGACCGATCAGTTCAGCTGGTTTCAGCAGCATGCATCGTCGTCGTTGCGGCTGATTCAGGCTTGTGCGGGAACGGATGCCGCGATTATCGACGTGGGCGGTGGCGCGTCGGTGCTGGTGGATGACCTGCTCGACGCCGGCTATCAGGATCTGACCGTGCTCGACCTGGCCGAGTCGGCAATGGCGGCCAGCCGCGAGCGGCTCGGCGCACGCGCGCAATCGGTACAGTGGGTCGCCGCCGACATCACCCGCGCAGACCTGCCCGCTGCGCATTATGACGTCTGGCACGACCGTGCCGTGTTTCATTTCCTGACCGATCCGGCCGACCGCGAACGCTACGTCGCGCAGGTTTTGCGCAGCGTGAAATCGGGCGGGCATGTCATCGTCGCGACATTCGGCCCCGGCGGGCCGCTGCAATGTTCGGGACTGGACGTGGTGCGCTATGCGCCCGATGCGCTGCACGCCGAGTTCGGCGCATCCTTTCGCCTGCTCCGGCACGAGGCCGAAATCCACCACACCCCGGCGGGCAAGGATCAGGAATTCGTTTACTGTTATTGCGTGCGCACCTGAGTCCCCGACACGAATGAGCCCCGATCATGCTTGAAAAACTCAAAACCCTGGTCCGCGAGATTGCGCAGCGCGAAGTGACCCCACGCTTTCTCAAGGTGGCGCACAGCCACAAGGCGGACGGCAGCCTGTTCACCGAGGCGGACGCGCAGACGCAGGCCGCGCTGGAGGCTGCGCTGCCCCAGCTCAGGGATGTGCCCGTGCTAGGCGAGGAAATGACCGAGCAGCAGCAGCGGGATGCCTGGACAGCTGGGCGCGACGGGCTGTGGTGTGTCGACCCGATCGACGGCACGTCCAATTTTGTGGCCGGGGTGCCGTACTTTGCCGTGTCGGTGGCCTACCTTTACAAGGGCGAGCGCAAGCTCGGCGTGGTCTACGATCCGATTGCCGACGAAATGTTCAGCGCCGAACGCGGGTGTGGCGCCCATCTCAACGGCGAGCCGCTGCCCTTGCGCCCCCCTGCGACCGAGTTGCGGCGCGCGCTGGCCGGGGTGGAAATGAAGCGCATCGACCGTGAACTGGCCGGCCGGCTTGCATCGTGGCCGCCGTATGCCTCGCAGCGAAATTTTGGCGCGTCCACGCTCGATTGGTGCTACACCGCAGCGGGCCGCTTTGATATTTACGTGCATGGTGGCCAGAAACTATGGGATTACGCAGCGGGTGCGCTGATTCTGGAGGAAGCCGGCGGACGCCTGACCAGCCTGTCGGGAAATTTCGATGTCGCCAACGTGTGGGAGCGCTCGGTCGTGGCGTCCGCCAGTCCCGAGTTGTTCGTGTTGTGGCGCGACTGGCTGAAAGCCGCGGGTGCATAAGCAGCGGCATCGTCCAAATAAAAAGATTTTAGTTCCCTGATTTAAGTCGTCGCTCGATGTTCCGGGCTTAACTTGTTGTTGTAACACCTCTTTTGGCCGCTTTGGGCCCGGCTTGCGGAAGCCTGCCCTGCTGGCGGATAATCAAGGTTTTTGCATATTCTGCCCAAGCTGTCGCTGCACGGCTTTCCTGGGCAGGGAATGTGACGGTTTTTTTACTGAGCTGAAGGGAACGCAATGCCTACCCGTAACGACCTGGCCAATGCCATCCGCGCCCTTGCGATGGATGCTGTTGAAAAAGCTAAATCCGGCCACCCCGGTGCCCCCATGGGCATGGCGGAAATTGCTGAAACGCTGTGGAACCACCATATGCGCCACAATCCGACCAACCCCAAGTGGGCAGACCGCGACCGTTTCGTGCTGTCGAACGGCCACGGCTCGATGCTGATTTATTCGCTGCTGCACCTGACCGGCTACGACCTGTCGATGGACGACCTGAAGCAGTTCCGTCAGCTGCACTCCAAGACGCCCGGCCACCCCGAGTACGGTTACGCGCCCGGCGTCGAGACCACCACCGGCCCGCTCGGCCAGGGCATCACCAATGCCGTCGGCATGGCGATGGCCGAAAAAGTGCTGGCCAACGAATTCAACAAGCCCGACCACGTCATCGTCGATCATCACACCTATGTGTTCATGGGCGACGGCTGCATGATGGAAGGCATTTCGCACGAAGCTTGTGCGCTGGCCGGCACCTGGAAGCTGAATAAGCTGATCGCTTTCTGGGACGACAACGGCATCTCGATCGACGGCCATATCGAACACTGGTACACCGACGACACCGCCAAGCGCTTTGAAGCGTACGGCTGGAACGTGATCGCCGGCGTCGACGGCCATGACGTCGTCGCGCTCGAAGCCGCCATCCAGAAGGCCAAGGCCAGCGCCGACAAGCCCACCCTGATCTGCTGCAAGACGATCATCGGCAAGGGCTCGCCCAACAAGGAAGGCACCCACGACGTGCACGGTGCGGCACTGGGTCATGCCGAAATCGAAGCCACCCGCAAGCATATCGGCTGGAACCATCCTGCATTCGAAGTGCCCGCCGATATCTACGCCGGCTGGGACGCCAAGACCAAGGGTCAGGGCCTCGAAACGCTGTGGAACAACAAGTTCGCCGAATACAAAAAAGCCTACCCGGCTGAAGGCGCCGAGTTCGAGCGCCGCATGAAGGGCGAACTGCCCGCCAACTGGAAAGCCCATGTGGCGGAGAAGCTGGCCGCGATCAACGCCAAGGCTGAAACCGTCGCCACCCGCAAGGCATCGCAGATCGCGATCAACGCGCTGGCCTCCGCGCTGCCAGAGTTCCTCGGCGGCTCGGCTGACCTGACCGGTTCCAACCTGACCAACTGGGAAGGCTGTCATCCGGTGCGTCACGGCAAGCCGGGCAACTACATCAGCTACGGCGTGCGTGAATTTGGCATGGCCGCGATCATGAACGGCATGGCGCTGCACGGCGGCCTGCTGCCCTTCGGCGGCACCTTCCTGATGTTCTCCGAGTACTCGCGCAACGCCATCCGCATGGCGGCATTGATGAAGCAGCGCGTGATCCACGTGTTCACGCACGACTCCATCGGCCTCGGCGAAGACGGCCCGACCCACCAGCCGGTCGAGCAGACCGCCACCCTGCGCATGATCCCCAACATCGACGTCTGGCGTCCGTGCGACACCGTGGAAACGTTGGTCGGCTGGGTGCACTCGGTCGAGCGCACCGATGGCCCCACCTGCCATATCCTGTCCCGCCAGAACCTGCCGTTCATGGCGCGCGACGAAGCGACGCTGGCCAACATCACCAAGGGCGGCTATGTACTGAAAGATGCTGCCGGCGCCAAGGCCGTCATCATCGCCACCGGCTCCGAAGTCGAACTGGCGATGAAGGCGCAGGAAGCGCTGGCCGCAGAAGGCATCGCCGTTCGCGTGGTGTCGATGCCGTCGACCAACACCTTCGACCGTCAGGACGCCGCCTACAAGGCCAGCGTGCTGCCGAAGGGGCTGCCGCGCGTCGCAGTGGAAGCCGGGGTCACCGACTTCTGGCGCAAGTACGTGGGCCTGGAAGGCGCCGTGATCGGCATCGACAGCTTCGGCGAATCCGCTCCCGCGCCGGCGCTGTACAAGCACTTCGGCATCACCACCGAGGCCGTCGTGGCTGCGGTCAAGGGCGTTCTGTAAAGACGAGGGGTCAGGATTCAGGGATCAGGATTCAGGGGATGAGCGGGCTGCGCCCGCACCATCAAAGAAGGCACGGCCTTTGGCCGCTCACTCCCTGACCCCTGGATCCTGACCCCTGGCCCCTAAAAAGATTTTCACTCACTGGAGACTGACACATGGCAATCAAAGTTGGCATCAACGGTTTTGGCCGCATCGGCCGCATGGCATTCCGCGCAATCGCCAAGGACTTCCCCGAAATCGAAGTCGTCGCGATCAACGACCTGCTCGAGCCCGACTACCTCGCCTACATGCTGAAGTACGATTCGGTGCACGGCAATTTCAAGGGCGACATCGCGGTTGAAGGCAACAACCTCATCGTCAACGGCAAGAAAATCCGCCTGACCGCCGAGCGCGAGCCGTCCAACCTGAAGTGGAACGAAGCGGGCGCCGACATCGTGATCGAGTGCACCGGCTTCTTCCTGACCAAAGAAACCTGTCAGAAGCACATCGACGCGGGCGCCAAGAAGGTGGTGCAGTCCGCCCCGTCGAAGGACGACACCCCGATGTTCGTCTACGGCGTGAACCACGAGAAGTACGCCGGCGAGACCATCGTTTCGGCCGCTTCGTGCACCACCAACGCCCTGGCACCGGTTGCCAAGGTGCTGAACGACAACTTCGGCATCAAGCGCGGCCTGATGACCACCGTGCATGCCGCGACCGCGACGCAAAAAACCGTCGACGGCCCGTCTGCCAAAGACTGGCGCGGCGGCCGTGGCATCCTGGAAAACATCATTCCGTCCTCCACCGGCGCTGCCAAGGCCGTCGGCAAGGTGCTGCCCGAACTCAACGGCAAGCTGACCGGCATGGCTTTCCGCGTGCCGACCTCGGACGTGTCGGTGGTCGACCTGACCGTCGAGCTGAACAAGGAAGCGTCTTATGACGCCATTTGCGCCGCGATGAAGGCGGCCTCCGAAGGCGCGCTGAAAGGCGTGCTCGGCTACACCACCGAAAGTGTCGTCTCCACCGACTTCCGCGGCTGCACCATGCCGTCGATCTTCGATGCCGGCGCCGGCATCGCGCTGGACGCGACCTTCGTCAAGGTCGTCGCCTGGTACGACAACGAGTACGGCTACACCTGCAACATGCTGCGCTTCGTGCAGCACGTGGCGAAGTAATTTGCCGGTAAGGGGTGAGGGGTCAAGGGTAAGCAGGCGGACGCAAACCCACCTCGCCCCTCACGCCTCACCCCTCACCGCTTTGAGCTTTAAGGCCTGGCGCGGCTCAACCCCGCGCCAACCCTTAAACCTTACTTCCAGGAGAAATAAACCATGGCATTCATTCGCGTCACCGATCTCGATCTTGCAGGCAAGCGCGTGTTCATCCGCGCCGACATGAACGTGCCGGTCAAGGACGGCAAGGTCACGTCCGACACCCGCATCACTGCGTCGATGCGCAC
>JAWOJD010000032.1:0-12175 GCA_046484355.1 Thiobacillus sp. | reverse complement strand
ACAGGTCGGTCAGTACGCTGAATTTACCTTACTCAATACCCCCTATGACCTGCGCGTCACCAGTGGGCAACGCCATGTTCGCCGACCTGACCTCGATCGCCGGCCAGACCTACAAGTTTGAGCAGGGCTACGGGCTGTCCACGGCCATCCCCAAGCGCAAACTGTCCATCCATGCAGACGAGTTCAACGAGCTGATCGGCGACGAATTCATCCCGCTTCTGAACAAGGCTGGTGGCGCGGGATTCCAAGTAGCGGTCTATACCCAGACCTGGGCCGACGTGGAAGCCCGTATTGGCAACAAGGCGAAGGCATCCCAGATTGGCGGCAACCTCAATACCCTGATCATGCTACGGGTCAAGAACAAGGAAACCGCCGAAATTCTCACCGACCAGCTCCCGGATGTGCAACTGGTCACCTCGATTCAGGCCAGTGCCGCCACGGACAGTTCAGATGATCGTGAGGTGTTGTCTTTCACCACACGGAACGAAGATCGGATCAGCACCCAGGAAGCCCCCATGTTGTCGCCTGCTGATCTGGTGCAGTTGCCCAAAGGGCAGGCTTTTGCGCTTATCGAAGGCGGCCAGCTCTACAAAATCAGACTCCCTCTGTTCGACCCCGACGAAGCGCACCCCATTCCTGCATCGTTGGAAGACATTGCCGCGAGCATGCGTCAGAAATACGACACGCACGGCACCGAGACGGAAAATCTGGTCGTTGAAGGGAAGGGCAGTGGCTTCTAGGAATTCCGGTCTCTATGACAGCAATGTGGCAGTCGCCTTTCTGTGGCCATTGAAATGGCTTTTTGGGACGCTCTTGCTATATGTCATGCTTGGGATCATCGCCCTCACCGCGGCTTTCCTGTTTGCCAAATATCAATGGCTGGATCCTGTGCAAGCTGCCGACGCTTTGTTCCAGTCGGAAACCGCACGCGTCAAAGAGCTTGTACGGCCAGGAAGCCACATTGCAGGCCTTTCCACGCTTACCGAGCAGACCCAACAGTGGACTTACTGGTTTTTTTTCAAGGCGACATCACTCCATGAAGCCACCTATGCCTATTTCTCCGGGTATCCGGTCAACGAGGTTGACCGGATGTACCTCAGCCAGTTCGTTGCGCGCAATGCACGGGAAATCTACCTGGCTATGAACGTGATTCAGGTCTATGGGATCAGGATTGGCTTCGTACTGGCTGCGACCCCTTTGTTTTTCCTGTTGTATGTCTTGGCTGGCGCAGACGGCCTGACCGAGCGTTATATCCGCCGCGCGTGCGCAGGACGCGAATCGGCGGATCTGCACAAAATTGGGCGCCTCGCGAAGCTGATGTTCTTCGCATCCGGGGTCACGCTATATCTCTGCCTGCCGGTCGCAATGAGTCCGTTCTGGATCATTGCGCCGCTGGCGCTGGTTTTTACTGTGGCTACACGGGTTCAGTGGCAGTTTTACAAGAAGTATTTTTAAGTGAAAGCCAGCGCCCAAACCCGCCACCTGTGCGAGATGGGTTTGGGTGGCGCCAGATGGGCACTTCCATTTATTCCATTACAGGTATAATGCATGTATGGCAACACAAGACAAATCGCTCATCTGGGTCGGAGGGTGCAAATAAAGACTTGATGGCCCTTCCTGCCGATGTGCGTAAGTTCTTCGGTCACGCCCTTGACTTCGCGCAGCGCGGTGACCAACACGACGCGGCGAAGGTGATGAAGGGATTCAGCGGGGCCGGCATCCTGGAAGTGGTCGAAAACGATATCGGCGGCACGTACCGCGCTGTCTATACCGTCAAGTTTGAGGAGGCCGTGTTCGTCCTGCATTGCTTTCAGAAGAAGAGCAAGCGCGGGACAGCCACACCGAAAGAGGACATGGACATCATCCGCGCCAGGCTGAAGGTAGCCGAGGTGCTTGCGAAGGAGCTACGAAATGGCAAAACGAATCATTGATGGCATTGAGGTAGAAACTGGCTCTGGGAATGTCTTTGCCGATCTCGGTCTACCCGACGCCGAAAAACTCAAAATCAAATCCGGTTTGGTGATTGAGATCACCAAAGCCGTTCGCAAACTCGGGCTCACCCAGGAAGAGGCGGCTCGTCGCATGGGCATCACTCAGCCGAAGGTGTCCGGCATGCTGCGCGGCGATTTCTCCAACCTGTCCGAACGCAAGTTGATGGACTGTTTGAATCGGTTGGGCTACGACATTGAAATCAAGGTAAAACCTGCCGCCGAACCTCTTGGACATTTAGTGCTTGCTGTCGCTTGACCGCTGTACTGCGATCTCCAGTAAAAGATGTAGTGCTTGATGAGCGATTTGATTTCGAGTTCGCATGCGCTGAGATATTGACAAATTGAAAGAATTTAGGTTTGATGGATGCCTAGTAGGGTCAGGGATGTGGCCAGACGAGTCTACTTGAGCAGCGCGGACGCCCCTTAGGGGCTTTATCAAGACCCGTTAATATGCACATAATGTATATTATGTTAAATAGTAAACATGTAAAAGAAAGCCGCCTCCCATTTTTGTCGCTCCCACGAAATTCTAGTAACACCCCCTGAAATTCTGGTAACGCTCCCCCGCGCCTGCGCAATGCATACTGGCGACTCCGTCATTTAGATTATTGTTACTGTATTCGAATGTCGCCCGCCTACGGGAAACCGCTCATGGCTGGCTGGCGCTGTTCTATGATTGGGTTTCTCATCCCAAGCGAGATCTTCAATATCCATGTGCGGCCGCTTTGCCCTCAAGAACCCTCAGGCCCTCAAGGCCGCCTTCGATCTGAACGAAACACTGAACCTGCCGCCTCGCTACAACATCGCGCCCTCACAGGAGGTTGCTGCGGTGCGCACAGGCCTGCATAGACGCGAACTTGTCATGCTGCACTGGGGCCTGATTCCCGCGTGGGCCAAGGATATGAAGACCGGTTATAGCCTGATCAACGCCCGTGCCGAGACGGTAGCGGAGAAGCCTGCTTTCCGTACCGCATACAAAAAACGCCGCTGCATCATCCCTGCCAGCGGGTTTTATGAGTGGAAAGCGGTGGCTGGCGGCAAACAGCCTTACTACCTGACTCTGAAGAACGACGAACCCATGGGGCTGGCCGGGCTGTGGGAGCACTGGCAAAGCCCGGAGGGCCGGGTTATCGAGTCCTGCAGCATCCTGGTCACCGATGCCAATGCGCTGGTGAAGCAGGTACACGATCGCATGCCGGTCATCCTGCCAAAGGAGGCCTACGCTGCCTGGCTGGACCCGGAAGAACAAACTCCCGAGCACCTTGCTTCTCTGCTTCGGCCATTCGATGCTGAGAAAATGACGGCCTGGCCTGTCAGCAGGCAGGTGAACAATCCCAGAAATGATGAGGCAGGCTGCCTGGAGCGGGCACCAAGTTGACCCGTTAGGAGGTCCAGGTTTGTTGCAGCAAGATTGGGGCGGCTACCGTGTATGGATCCGCGGCTAAGCCACATCGAATCCGGTTGAGATTACAGCGCTTTTTCATTACGGATCACACCGACGGCGATCCCTTCGATGACCAGCTCCTGCCGCGTCAGGTCGACCTCGATCGGAGCGAAATCGGGGTTTTCCGAGAGCAGTTGCACGGTATGGCCGCGCATTGTGAAGCGCTTGACCGTGACTTCGTCGCCGATCCGCGCGACGACCACCTGCCCGGCGCGGGCCTCGGCGCTGCGATGCACGGCGAGCAGGTCGCCGTCCAGAATGCCGGCGTCCTTCATGCTCATGCCGTGCACCTTCAAGAAGTAATCCGCTCGCGGTGAAAACAGCGCTGCATCGATCTGGACGTGCCGCTCGATATTTTCCTGCGCCAGGATCGGGTTGCCGGCGGCCACCCGGCCCACCACCGGGATCCCTCCGCCGCCTTTCAGCCGGATCCCGCGTGACGCCCCCGGCACCAGCTCCAGCGCGCCCTTCTTCGCCATTCCCTTCAGGTGCTGTTCGGCCGCATTCGGCGAACTGAAGCCGAAGTGCTTCGCAATCTCCGCGCGCGTGGGCGGCAGGCCGGTGCTCTCGATCCATTCACGAATCAGGCTCAGGATTTCTTCCTGGCGGCGGGTCAGGTCTCGCATGGGGCTTCCTCCGAATACTGTATGCATGTACAGTATAGTTAACGACTTAAAAAAACACCAATGCGCGATGTGCCTTCCACCTGGCCAGGCATCGCGCAAACAGACGGAGAACCACCATGATGAAACTCGGAAAGATCAGCCCCCTCGCCTTCAGCCGCATGAAACAACGCGGGATTTCCATCGATGCCCTGAACCACCTGCTGGCCCATGGGCAGGTCGAACAGCATTTCGACGGTGCGCAAGTGGTGTATCTCGACGCCCCTCCCCCCGAAGCGGCCTTACGCGGCTACCCAAAGCCCAGGCTTTATGCGGTGCTGGATGCGGCAGGCGATGTGCTGACGGTGGAGCGGCGGGTGCGGGTGCGCGGGTAACGAACGCAGCTTAAGAGTCGCATTGTTTAAATGTATTTGTCCGTTGGTGCGCCACGGGTTCGATGCCGCAATCAGGATTCTGCTCGATGTATTCAGTCTCGAAAAGCAGCAGAAGTACGATCTTGTCACGGGACGCGTGCTATATTCTAGCCAGACTAGCCAGATATGACGGAGGCCATCATGCACAGCGAATGGCAATTGCAGGAAGCAAAGAACAAACTCAGCCAGTTGATCAAACAGGCCACAACCGGTGATCCTCAATTCGTCACCGTACACGGCAAACCCACAGCGGTGGTGGTCTCGGCAGATGAATACAACCGGCTGACGCGCCCGCGACGCGGCAAACTCTCGTCCGCGCTGTTGCGCCCCGACATTGCAGGAGAGGACATCGACTTCAGCCGCAGCCCCGACACCGGTCGTATGGTTGAACTATGAGCTGGCTGCTGGATACCTGCGTCCTCTCCGAATACGTCAAGAAGGCCCCCGCACCGGGCGTGATCGCCTGGCTGGACGAACAGGATGAAACCAGCCTGTTCGTCAGCGTTATCACCCTTGGTGAAATCGAAAAAGGCATCCTCAAACTCAGCACCTCCGACCCACATCGCAGCCAGAAACTCACCGCCTGGCTGGGCAAGGTCGAACAACGCTTTGCTGGTCGCATTCTGCCGCTCGACGTTGCCGCTCTCCACGCCTGGGCGCAGATTGCTGCCCAGACAGAGCTGGCCGGCCGGCCGCTGCCGGTTATGGATGGCCTGATCATCGCCACCGCCCAATGCCACGGCCTCACCGTGGTCACTCGCAACGTGCAGGATTTCGGCCTGTTCCCGCGGGTGTTCAATCCCTGGGCGCTGCCGCTTGTCTAATGGGCGTTTCGCATACCCGTCAGTGCAGACAACACTTCTTGTATTTTTTACCGCTGCCACAAGGACAAGGGTCATTCCGGCCAACCGTAGACCCGGCACGTTGAACCGGCCTTTTTGTTGGCGAACCTGTCTCACGGTGTGCCAGCCAGCTGGCATGTATCTCGCGCACATTGCGTGTAATGGCGAGGTGGAGATTGTCAATTTCAACATCCGTTAAATCGTGGGCCTTCCACTCCGTCTCGCTCGTAAATCCCAGAATCGGTTCGAGCAAAACCCGCATCTCCAGTCCACCAGAGGCCCAGGCTTCTTCCGCCAGCTTCATGCCGCGTACATACCCCTCGCACCACTCATCGACAATGGTGTAGGTCTTGCCCTCCACATCACGCTCCAGAAACAGCGGTTCGAAATCCGCTGGCTGCTCCATCAGCGTGACTGCGATACCGTTCATATGTCGTATCAGCAAGGAAAAGACCGTCTCGAATTCTTGCTGGTTCTTCCACTCCGGCGCGTAATCCCCCCACACGGCAGGCAACCAGCGCGAAGGCAAAACCACCTCCGGCCCGCTGACCAGTGCCGTGAAGAAGCCATCCAGCTCCGAGATGTCCAACACGCCTTCATCCTTTTGCAGATCGTCCGCGTAGACCGCGTCTTCGTCGATGCGGTCGAGCAAAAACGCGTCCAACCAGTCAAGTTCTTCGTCGTTCAGGGGGGTGGATACGTCCATCATGCGTTTACCTTTGAAATCATCAAACCAACGGGAATCGCCCGATTTCGAGCCTCTGCGCGGGCGAGCTCGACCGTCTTGCCAAATGTACTGTGCTCTGGATCAACATTGGGGGCTCAATCTCCACTACCGCCGTCAATGGCACCACTCGGTTTCAGCATGCGCTACCCGCAAGGGTGCATTGATTTGAATGCGCCGATTCTGGACGATAACCTGGCCATGCAAGCAGCCAACCCGCCTTGACAGGCCCTCTCTCAAGTCTATAAATCTACAAGGCCAGAGTCTGGTCTCGTTGCAGATTCAATAATCATAAGGAGACGTAGCCATGGCGAACATCAATACAGACAATTACTTAAATAACAATACGCTATATGCAAATGGTGAGGCGGTACATAAACCGGCTTATCCAGGCAAACAGCCGATCCAGCCCTCCCGAAATGTGGCCGTTGTGGCCTGCATGGACGCGCGACTGGATGTCGAGGATCTGCTCGGCCTTCAGACTGGCGAAGCGCACATCATTCGTAATGCCGGCGGTGTCGTCACCGAAGATGCGATACGTTGCCTGATCATTTCCCATCACCTGTTGAACACCAACGAGATCATTCTCATTCACCATACACGTTGCGGCATGCTTGCTTTCACCGATGACTTGCTGAAAGCCGGGCTTGAAGGCGACCCGGCGGCCGAGAAACTGCTCGGCCAGGCCACAGGCCGTGCCTTTACGAAAACGGGTAAATCATCGGCATCTCCCGTGGCTTTTCATGCATTTCGCGGGACACTCCAGCCGCTGGACGCACCGCGTGATGCACAAAGCACAGAGCGCCTGGAATGGGATGTGCGCCGGGGCATGTCAACCATCATGAACCACCCGTGGATCCCAACCAGTGGACCCGATGCGGTCACGGTTCGTGGGTTTATCTATGACGTGGATACAGGAAAGCTCGAAGAAGTAACGTATCCCGGGCCGATGGGATCGTTCGGCTGAATTAAATACGGCTGAGCTGAATTCGGCTGAGCTGAATGCGGCAAGGCTGAACAGCTAAGCGCCGTAGCGCCAGCCGCCCGCCTGCGCCGCCATCACAATCTGCGCACACGCTTCGGCATCGGAATCGGCCTGGTGGTGCCGCAGATCAATACCCAGGTGCCTGCATACATCCGGCAACTTGGTTGGGCGAACATCCCATTGCGCCCGTGCCAGCCGCACTGTGCACACAAAAGGCAATGCGGGTGCCGCCAGCCCATAGGTCTCGCAGCAAGCACCCAGCACCCCCTTGTCAAAAGGCGCGTTATGCGCTGCCAGAAATTCCACCCCCGCAAGCTCGCGCGACAGACCCGCCCACACCGCATCAAACCGCTGTGCCTCCCTCACGTCATGCCATGACAAGCCGTGAATATGGGTAAACAGGAATTCGCTCGACGGCGGGCGAATCAACGCATACAAGCGGTCGACGATGCGGCCCTGCTCCACAATGACCACGCCCACCGCGCAAGCGCTATCGCGTGCGTTGTTGGCTGTTTCGAAATCAATCGCTGCAAAACGGGTCATGGATGGGGAAACCCAGGTTGTTGATAAATAGCGTTGTCAGGAAGGACTACGATGCGCGACCCATCCCTGTCAAACGAGTGGAGCAGCCCATCTGCCCACCTCCCCGATCATGATGAACGGCAACCCAAACGCGCAAAGCCCCGTTCGCGTTAAGCGGAGCGCTCACGCCGCCGGACCAGCAAATGAATCGCAACCGCGATCAGCACGATCGCAATCACCAGCGCAAAGGGGGCGAACTGGTTGACGGTTGAAGCCCAGGCGTTGAACTCGTTGAGCAGCAACCCCCAGGCAACAATGGCGACATAGGTCGAACCCAGCACTACGACCAGATTCACCCAGGCCTGCAAGCCGATCAGAAAACCAATGATCGCCCCCACCACCGGGCCCGTCATCCAGAACGGCACAAACACGAAAACAAACAGGCCGACAATGCCGAACTTGCGCACCGCGCCACCGTGATACTCCGCAGCGCGATGCATGCGTGCAAGAAACGGCTGCAGCCTGCGCAGCGTGATCAGTTGCCGCACGCTCAACGCGAAAAGCGGGTACACCACCAGCACCTGAATGGTCTCGACCAGCATGTTGAGGGGCACCACCTGCACATGCCCCAAACCGCTGGCATAGCCAAAGGTCATCCCGGCTGCCCGGCCGATGATCAGGTTCAGCCCGGTCATGGCCGCGTAGGTGAGCACGCCGTCCGGAAACAGGTACCAACCGATCCCAAACGCCAGGAACATCAGCGCGGTCAGCGCCAGGCCCACGCCCAGCAGCCGGCCTTCGGTGCTGGAAAAAAGCGTTTCAGGCATGCGGATTCCTTAGTCTTTCACACGATGCGTGAAACTGTGCCATGGCGGCGATCGATATGGATGATATTTGCATTCAGTCGGCGAGATTCTTTTTTGTCTCGCCGACTGACTGGCGCGCCACCCAGGCCGAATCAACGCTATGCGTCCAGCCCACGCAGGCAACAAAAAACCCCGGCGAACCGGGGTTTCTTGTTCAACCGACTGCGCGTTTACGCAGCCTGGATGTTTGATGCCTGCTTGCCTTTGGGGCCATCCGTCACGTCGAAGCTGACGCGCTGGTTTTCCTGCAGAGACTTGAAGCCGCCAGCGTTAATCGCCGAGAAGTGCGCGAAGAGATCAGCGCTACCGCTATCCGGCGTAATAAAACCAAAGCCTTTAGCGTCGTTGAACCACTTAACAATACCTGTTTCCATCTTGTATTTCCTTAAATAAAGCTATTTGGGCAACATGCCCCATCTATCGAAATCAAGGAAAAGTGGACAACCAGAGTTACCGCCAGTGAATCTTGAAACTTGAATCCTACAGATAGACCATTAGAGGCCTATATGGCGGATAGTTCAACGTTAATTATGCCGCGAACCAAGAACAGGCTTGAGCGGACGCTATACCGTCGTGTACCCGCTTAATCTTTTTTGACCCCTGCCGGTTGGCGGCAAGAAACCCGCCTCGCGCTCGCCAACGCGCCTGTTTGTAGCATGGGGACATCCCCCCCTCTGGCGCCCCTTTGGGCTGGAGTAGGATGCATCCATGCGAAACAGCCCCCCGAAGCGTTTGCCCCCTCCTCTCCTGCTAGCCCCGAACCGGGGGCCATTGGAGTGCCTGCCATGAGCCGGCCCCTTGCAGCCGCCAGGCGGGCACAGTCGCGCGGAGAAGAAATCGCCAACAGCCTCAGTCACGGACTGGCACTGGTTGCGGCCATGATCGGCACCCCCTTCCTGATCCTGCATGCCGTGCGGCAGGGCGATGCGGGGTACATCGTCGGCACCTGCATCTTTGCCGCCACCATGCTGCTGCTCTATCTGGCCTCCACCCTGTATCACGCCCTGCCCAACGGCCGCGCCAAGCGCGTGTTTCGGGTCATCGAGCACTCCGCGATCTATCTGCTCATCGCGGGGACCTACACCCCGTTCACCCTGGGCGTGCTGCATGGCGCATGGGGCTGGACGCTGCTTGGTCTGGTTTGGGGGCTCGCCCTGGCCGGCGTGCTGCTCAAGGCATTGAACCGCATGGCCCACCCCATTCTCTCCACCGGCCTGTATCTGCTCATGGGTTGGCTCATCGTGATCGCCGCCCAACCCCTGTCTGCCAGCATGCCCGCATCCGGGCTGCTATGGCTGATTGCCGGCGGCCTGGCATACACCCTGGGCGTGATTTTCTTTGCGCTGGATTCGCGCCTGCGCTACGGCCATTTCATCTGGCACCTGTTTGTGATGACGGGCACCGCCTGCCACTACTTTGCCGTGCTCTGGTATGCGGCCTGAGCGGCCATGCCATATTCCAAAACAATCTGAAGCTGCCCCATTGAGTGCTCCCTCTTGAAATCTTCGCGCTGAGCTAGCTTGGATTAACGAAATCGAGCTTGCTTTTTTTTGCACTGTTCACACTTACGCTTACGGAAAAACTTCACGCCTTTCGAAAGGCTCATGTTATGTAATCCCAAGTATCCACCCCTCCAAAGCAGCGATTCGGCGCTCGGGCAGAGTCAGTGGTGGGTCAAAGTAATGCCCAGGAATGTCCCGTCTTGCACTCTCCTCCAGCCATCGGGCCACCGAGTAGGCGTCACGTTTCAGGCGTGCGTCCATTCTTCGGATAGGTGAGCTGCTCGACATAGTCGCCGTAGCTCATGCCGTCGTCGCGCAGGACGTTGCAGTAGTTCCAGAGTTCTTGGACGATGGTTGAAGTGTTCACTGCGTAGCTTCCTTGTTATTGACTCATGCTGCCGATCGCGCGCATGCGGCGGATCAGTTCGGGCAGGCGTGCCTGGCTGGCGGCATCGCCTGGAAGATGTCCAGGCAGCGCCATCAGAAAATCGTGGCCTTCGAGCAAGGTGTTGAACTCGATGGCGATATAACGCCGCAGATCGCCATCCGCCGAATCAATTTCCTGCTGCAACTCAGGTCGTCCATCGACCACCGTAATAATGTCTTCGAGATCATGGCTGGCAAGGTAGTCGTTGTTTCCCCGACCATGAAAAGCCTCGAACTTCGTTGCCACAAACACCGGGGCGGTAATCATCCTGATATCCAGGCCATCCGGCAGATTGATCCGCACAGCCGTCTCAATGGCCAGCGGGTACCAGCGGTTGTGAAACCCCAATATGCCGGGCTGGCTCGGCATCATATCCAGCGCAATACCGTGCAACACCCAGCGGCAGATCGGCGCCTCGGGCGAAAGATCATGCTTGAAGCCACGCGCTTCGACCGCCTTTTCCATCGCGTGATAATCGGCCGTGGAAATGGCATGCACCACCACATCCACATCCTGCGTAGCCCGGATCGCCTGGGCTCGCGGCGTCGTCAGGAGCAGGCCCGTCGCACACCCGCCCACGAAAACCAGCGACTCGCACAAGTCACCCAGCGATTTCGCGATCAGCGTCAAGATCGGCAGGTTCGGATCATTCATCCTGAAAACGTTCTCGCTCACAGCAAACGTTCCTCAAGGTATTTCCGGGCCAGTTCCCGTTCCCTGGCCTGCCCGGCCCTCAACGCATCGAACAAGGCCAGCAACTCATAAAGCGCGGGGTCTGCCTGCGCTGCCAGGGGCAGGTTCTCGTACAAAGCCAGCAAGCCCGGCCCCCTCGCAATGCCCTCGGGGTGCGGCCACACCGGAGGCGGCTCGTTCGAGGCCACCATCATCTCGTTGAGCGGAGAAACGCCGTAGGCCGTTGGAAACCCAATCGTGATTTCGCCCCGCACAGCGGGATAGGCATAGGGCGCCCCATAAATCACGAATCCTCGCAGCGCCGCCAATATCGGCCTCGGCTGGCCATCAATCTCAGCGACCAGCCGCGCCGCCGTTAAACGCTGCACAGCTGCGTGCGCCTCAAAGCGAGACATTCGCATGGCGTCGGCCAAAATCGCATAGGGCATCCACTGCCCTTTCAGTGCCACCAGTTTCAAGGCGATCGCAAGATCCTGCGGCTTAAGCACCCACTGGCGCCCACTCGCCCGTTTCATCGCAACTGATTTTTCAAATGACATGGCTCTTCTCGTATGCTGTATGCATATAGCATACATCAAGTTACCAAGCGGTCAACATAAGACTTTATATGTTGTATGCATACAGCATATAACGCCGACCTACCTGTTTGGTTTAGTCGTGCGAATAAATGCATACCCAGGGTTTGCAAAATGGTCCAACCCTAAACCTGGCAAAAACCGTTCACGTATCCAGAAAACGACTGCACACACTCGTTAAATGCGCGTTGGTAAGCGTCGCCCTTCACGTCGGCGCTCATCGACGCCCAGGTTTCCTTGTCGATCAGATCCACGATCAGCCGCCGCAGCTTGGCCGGGGCCTGAAACTTGTTCTGCTGCCGTCATCGCGTAGGACGTTGCAGTAGTTCCAGAGCTTTTGGACGATCGCTGTTTGATTCACTGTCGTCCGTCCCGTTTGTACATCGTTATCACCAAATATGGAATTTGGCTCTTTATTAGTGTACGAACCCCGCTACCATCTTGAACTTCAAGGCCGCAGCACTTATCCAATCTCTTACTTGTAAACCCTGTCGCATCTCACACCATGCCCACCTCCACCCCGATCACCTTTAGCGCTTTTCTGCAGCGCGCAGATTATTCGCTGCTG
>JAWOJD010000072.1:0-26289 GCA_046484355.1 Thiobacillus sp. | reverse complement strand
GCCGGAAAAAACCTGCCCTTACTTGAACTTGATCGGTTTGCTCACGCCTGACCGAGTCACGCTATACATGACAGTTGGTTTGTCCTGGGCGGCAAGTCTCTGGATTTTGTCGTAGAGACGGGTCACGAGATCGGCGGTTTCGGCCGCCGAAGCATTGCCGGCCGCAAGCACGAAAACGATGACGTTGTGCTCGCGAAAGGCTTCAAGTTCGGTGGGGCGCCTGCGAATATGCTTGTCGCGGGTCAGAACAATCCAGGCTTCCAGGCCCGCAACCGCCAGCCATTCCTCGTCGGGCGCATCGGGTGCAAACCGATGATGATGGGCTATGTAATTCACGCCGATCTTGTCCAGCGCCTCGCCCAGTAGGCGGCTCCAGGCGCAGCGATCAACAAACAGGGTGATCGGATCAGGCGGCGCGGCGCTGTTCGAAGCGGAGGGCTTCTTCGATTTCTTTTTCGTCAACGTTGTAGTCGAGCGCCATGTCTTCCAGCGAATCGCCAGCCTGGAAGCGGTCGAAAATGACTTCGGTGGGCACGGCGGATTCAGCCAGTACAGGACGGCCGAAGGAAAGGCGCGGATCGATCATTACGGACTTCGGCTGCATTGCCGTACGGTCTGAAGTGCGGCTGTAAGGGAAGAGCTTGATCGGGTTGCCCTGGCTATCGCGCTCAATTCGTGCGAGTGCAAGCTCAAACTCGCCGCGCAGCGCTTCTTGCCCCTGACGCGACACGTTCAGCAGTTTGCTGGCGTGCTCGACAAAAAGATCGATTTTGTTGGTTTTGAACTGGCTATCGATCAACGGCCGGTCCACGCCAAGCTGGCTGCGCAGGTATTCGACGCTGTCGCGCACTTTGGGCAGGCTGACCCGATGCACACGCCGGATCGTGGCCAGAACATGCAGTTCGCAAAGATTGGCAAACGACAGCAATTTGTTGCGCGGATCAGCCGCGCGAATAACCGCTTTGAAGCGCACGCTGCCATCGACCCGGCGTGTCTGTCCAAAACTCCAGGCTTTGACTGTGGCAGGGGGCAAATTGAGGATGTATGCGGCTTCACGTGCCGGGTAAGCTGGCTTATCGAAAATGGCGGCCTTTTCTGCGGGTTGGTTCATGGCGGCATCTTAGCCCAGGCACAATGCTCAGTGAAAGCGCTTTTGCGCGACATGCCAGATTTGCAGGATTTCAACGGCGTCACTGCTGACGCGGTAGGTGAGCAGGTAGTTGCGGTGCAGCATCAGTTCGCGGGTGCCTTCGAGGTCACCGCGCCGCCCGATGAAAGGATGGGCAGTGAGGTGTTCGGCGGTTTGCCTGAAACCCGCCGCCAGTGCGCGCGCGGCTTGCGGGTTGTCCTGCGCAATGAAATCCAGAATCTGCTGTAAATCGGCGAGCGCGGCACGCGTCCATTTAAGTTTCATACGCTTTGAAAAACTGCTCGACTTCATCCGCGCTGGCGAACTCGCCCCGGTCGGCGGCGGCGACGGCCTGTTTCAACGCTTCGATCTGCGGCGTGCGCCAGTCGAGATAATCGGCCAGCGCATCGCTCGCCACGTTGGCCTGGGGACGACCGACCAGTTGCGCGTAGTTTTCCAGTCGGGCTTTCAGTTCGCTGGGCAAGCGCACGTTGAACTGCGCTGTGCTCGCCGGAGGTTGGGATTTGCTGCTCATCGCGGACTCCTTGGGACGGGATATAGCTAAATGCTAGCACTGCGCTACCATTCCACCAAACCGCGTTGCAGGTAAGCCGCCCGAGTTTCCACCCCCTTGGCTTATGCCGCATCGCGGACTAATATAACAACCGTTATAACCAACAGGAGTCTGCGATGCATGCCCTGAAACTCACCCAGATCGGTAATTCGGTCGGCCTGATCCTGCCCAAGGACGTGCTGGCGCGCCTGAAACTGGAAAAAGGCGACACGGTGTTTGTAACCGAGACGCCGGAGGGGGTGGCAATGACGCCGTATGACCCCGGTCTGGAAGAGCAGATCGAAGCAGGGCGCGCCTTCATGCGTGATTTCCGTGACACCTTTCACGAACTGGCCAAGTAAGTGGCACACGCCTGGAAATGGTTCGACAAGCGGGCCCTGCTGTTGCTGCACGACGAGAGCCTTGCCGAACACGGTGGCTTACCGGGCTTGCGCGATGAGGCTCTGCTCGATTATGCGCTGGCGCGGCCACTCAATCTGGCAGCGTATGGCGATCCGGATGTGTGCGAACTGGCTGCGTCTTATTGCGTCGGCCTCGCAAAAAACCATCCCTTTGTCGATGGCAACAAACGCGCCGCCTTTCTCGCCTTGGGCTTATTTCTCTATTTGAATGGGCAACGGCTGACCGCTACCCAGGCGGAAGCAACGCTCGCCGTGTTGGCCGTTGCTGGCAGCGAGTGGGACGAAGCCACGCTCGCCGCCTGGCTGCGTTCGCACACGACGCCTCGCGACTGATACCACTCACAGCGCTCCACTCACCATGTCCCATCCCTGGCTCAACGCCCTCAAGGTCTACACCCATCCGCGCGTCGTCGGCATGCTGTTCCTCGGCTTTTCGGCCGGGCTGCCGCTACTGCTGGTGCTGGGCACGCTGTCGTTCTGGTTGTCGGAGGCCGGGATCGCGCGGGCAACCATCGGGCATCTCTCCTGGGTGGGATTGGCCTACGGCTTCAAGTTTCTGTGGTCGCCGCTGGTGGACCGGCTGCCGCTGCCGTTTCTGACGGCGCGGCTGGGCAAGCGGCGGGCGTGGCTGCTGCTGTCGCAGGTCTGCATTGCCGCCGCACTATTGGGGATGGCGAATACCGACCCGGCGCAGAACCTGACGCATATGGTGTTCCTGGCGCTGGCGGTGGCGTTTGCCTCGGCAACACAGGACATCGCGCTCGACGCCTATCGCATCGAAGCGGTTGAAATCGAGAAGCAGGGCGCGATGGCGGCAACCTATCAGGCGGGCTATCGCATCGCGATGATCACGGCCGGCGCGGGGGTGCTGTGGATTGCAGCGGCCTTCGACCCGAGCGAGGCGACCTACGATTTCCGCCCCTGGCAGGTGGCGTACACGGTGATGGCGGCGCTGATGGCAGTCGGCATCCTCACCACGCTGACTATCCGCGAGCCGGAAAAGAAAATTTCCATTTCGACCGTCGAGCGCGAAGCGCATACACGCGAACGCTTTGCCGCAGCCGGATTGTCCGGCTGGCTGCTGACCGCCACGGCCTGGTTCCACAGTGCGGTGCTGGCGCCCTTCATCGACTTCATCCAGCGCTACAAATGGCATGCCGTGCTGATGCTGGCGCTGATCTCGATGTACCGCATCTCGGACGTGGTGATGGGCGTGATGAGCAATCCCTTCTACCAGGAAATGGGGTTCACCAAGGACGAGGTGGCGACGGTGTCCAAGGTCTACGGCGTGATCATGACCATCCTCGGCGCCGGGCTGGGTGGCTTGCTGGTGATGCGCATGGGCGTGATGCGCACGCTGTTCCTGGGCGCGGTGCTGTCGGCAGCAACCAACCTCTTGTTCGTGTGGCTGGCCGGCCGCGGGCACGACATCGGCGCGCTGGTGTTCACGATTTCGGCGGACAACCTCTCCGCAGGCATCGCCTCCAGCGCCTTCGTCGCCTATCTCTCCAGCCTGGTGAACCAGGCGTATTCGGCTACGCAGTACGCGCTGTTTACCTCGGTGATGCTCCTGCTGCCGAAGTTCATCGCGGGCTTTTCCGGCGAATTTGTTGATGCCTATGGCTGGGCGAATTTCTTTACCGGGACGGCGCTGATCGGGGTGCCGGTGCTGCTGCTGGTTTGGCTGGTGGGACGGCAACGACAACCGGGCTGATGTGCTAATCTTTTGTCATGCCAAATCTCGACGCCCTCACCCAACTACCCCTGGCCGAACGTCTGGCCGCAATGGAGTCATTGTGGGATTCACTGTGCCAGGACGATGCGGCCGAACTGAGCCCGCCCTGGCACGCTGCCGTGCTGGAAGAACGCCTGAGCGAACGGGAAGACGGCAGGCACCGTGACTGGCAATCTGCCAAAGACGCGCTGCGCAAGCTGATCGAGCGCTGAGCCCCGCCCCCCATGCATGACGTGCGGATCGGCGTATCAGCCGAACGGGATCTACTGGTCGGTTTCGACTTCCACGAAACCCAGGCCGCCGGACTCGGCCAGTATTTGCTCGACAGCCTGTTTCCAGACATCGATGCGCTCGCACTCTATGCGGGCATCCACCCTAAACCCCTCGTGGGCCTGCATCGCAGCCTGTCCAAGCGTTTCCCCTTTGCGATTTATTACGATTTCGATGGCCACACGGCGATTGTTCTCGCCGTGCTCGACTGCCGCCGCAATCCCCGATCGATACGCAGCACACTTGGCGCACGCCGAACCTGACCCAAAAAATGATCGAATTCTCCCTCCTCGCCGCGTTGCTCGCGGGTCTTCTGGGCGGCGTGCACTGCGTCGGCATGTGCGGCGGCATTGTCGCGGCGTTTTCGTTTCGGCCCGACGGCAGCACGCCGCCGTTCCGCCTGCATCTGTCCTACAACCTGGGGCGGGTGTTTTCCTACACGCTGTTTGGTGCACTGGCGGGCACGCTCGGCGCATCGCTCAAGCTGGCCGACTTCCTGCCGGTGCAGACGCTGCTTTATGTGCTGGCGCAACTGGTGATGATTCTGCTCGGCCTGTACCTGGCGGGCTGGTCGCAATGGGTGTTGATCTTTGAGCGCGCTGGCGGGGCACTGTGGCGGCAGGTGAAGCCGTTGTTCCAGAAACTGCTGCCGGTCAAGTCGATGCCGCAGGCGCTGCTGGCCGGCATGGCCTGGGGCTGGCTGCCTTGCGGGCTGGTGTATTCGGTGCTGGTGTCGGCGCTGGCGGCGGGCAGCGCGACGTCCGGTGCCGCCCTGATGCTGGCGTTTGGGCTGGGCACCTTGCCGAATCTGCTGGGCATGGGACTGTTTGCCCGGCAGATTCAGCCCTTCATGCAGCAGGTGTGGGTGCGCCGCGCAGCAGGGCTGACGGTAGCGGGTTTCGGGGTGTGGGGGCTGCTGACACTGGTGCTTTCAGCATTCCCGAAGGCCTGATCCCGTCCGTGGGTTCGGTCGCCAGAACTGACGGCCCTGAATCCAGGGCCGTCGGATGAGCCACATTACTTATAGAACTTCTGCTTAAAGACGATTTCGCGCTTGGGTTCGCCCGCCACGTCGACGGTGGCGGTGAATTTCAGCGTGTCGGGCGGAGTAACGCGGAATTCGCCCAAGTAGTAAATGGCGGTGCCTTCCCTGATTTCACGCATGTCGATACTTGCCAATTGCTGGTTGAGGTTGGTGGCATAGATTGTGAGCTTGGCCGGAATAGGGATGAGCGCGCCAACCTTGTTGCGGCTCAGCACTGACAGGGTAACCATGCCCCGCGTTTTGCTGCGGTCGATCTTGTAGGCGCGCGCAACTTCGGGCAGCAGTTCGTTGGTGGTGAGGGCGTTGTAGTGGATTTCGAGTGAGCCGAATTTCTGTGATATCTCGGCGTGGGCAACGGCGGTCGCGGAACACAGGCACAGGGCGGCAATCAGGCGCTTCATGGTCTCTCTCCTATTGTTGTGGCAAAGCTGTCTGAATTGTAGGCGCTTATTGGAGAGAGGAAAGCCAGGAGATCAGCTCGTCGAGGGCGAGTCCGACTGCCTGGTTGGAGGCCTGCGCCGCGCCCGCGGCATCGTAGCTTGCCAGCGGCGCCGCCTGTTTGAACACGCGGCGCCCCAGCAGCTTGCGCTGTTTCAGGTCCACCAGCTCGGCCCGCAGCTCCAGTCGCATGATCCCCGGTGCGCTGACGGCATCGTGATAAAACTCGACCAGTTCGGTATCCAGCATCAGGTCGCCATGCACATAGCCGCCGGCGGCACTGACGTGCCAGGCGCCCTGCTGGTCGATGCGGACGCGCATGAGATCGGCAAAACGCTTGCCGGGGCGCTCGGTCCAGCGCGCAAACTGGTATTGGCCCCGCGTATCGGGACTGCGGCTGAAGATGAACTGGTGGGTGTCATAAAACCCGCCTGAGGTGGTGTCGAGCACCAGCAAGGTCGGGGCGTCTGGACGTACAGGCGGGCTGGCGGCGGCAGGGGTGGGGTCTTTCAGGACGTAAGTCACCACGGCCGGCGCATCATCCTTGTCGCCAAAGTTCACGCAACCGGTCAGCGCAGTCAGCGCGACGACCCCCGCAACGGCAAGCAGACTTGTTTTCATGGCAGCTTCTCCCCGGGGCCGAGTTGATGCTCGCCCGGACCAAACAGGATGGCCCGCGGGTTGGACAGGCGCTGTCCGGCGGTGGTGAGCACTTCGGCGCTGCTCCGCACGTCGCGACTGACATTGGTCAATTCCAGCGTGCCGGTTTCGGTGAGCTGCTGAACGCGGTCGGAAATCAGGCTGGCGTCGAGCTGCAGCTTGCCCATGGCGACAACGGCTTGCTTGAGGGCGATGTCGGCATTCTGGCCGACGCCGACGATGCTGCCCTCGGCGCGCGTGGCAGCCTGAGCAATGCTGGCGCCGGCAAAGCGGAATTCGTCGGACGCATCACGAATGCCCTGCACCGTGGCGTCCAGGCTTTTCTTGTTGTCTGCCAGGTGGGTGGACAGCTCGTCGAGGTTGGCCAGCGTGTGGCTGATGGCAAGCTGGTTGTCTTCCGACAGCAGGGTATTCATTTTCTCCAGCACCTGTGCACCGTTGACCGCCAGGCGCGACAGGGCGGTGGCGACCTTGTCGATATCGGACGTTCCTTCGGCGATGACCGGGTAACGCTGGCCAGGAGGCGCATCGATCAGCAAGGGGCTGCCGCCGGGGCCGTTGTTGATCTCGATGGCCGAGATGCCGGTGACCAGGTTGCGCTTGATGTAGGCTTCGGCGCCGACATGGATCGGCACGCCTTCGTCGACGCGCGCGGTCACGCTCACGGCTTCGTCGCCCTTGGCAAAGCGGTAGCCGTCGACCACGCCCACCTTGATGCCGCGCATTTTCACCGGGCTGCCGACCGCCAGCCCGTCGAGCGACTGCTCCTTGAAATAGATGGTGTAGGTTTGATACGCGATGCGGTCGGCCGCGCCCATCAGCCACACGATGGTCAAGGCCAGCAGCGCGGCCACCACCACCACCAGAACGCCCACCAGGGTATAGCGGCCTTCAGTTTCCATGCTCGTCCCCCTCCCGTTCAGGACGCTGCGCCCGTGCGGCGAAGTAATCGCGCAGCCACGGATCGTCGATGTCTTTCAGTTCGTCCAGCGTGCCCGCTCCGAGCACGCGTCCGTTCGACAGGACGATAACACGGTCGATAATCGAGAACAGTGTATCCAGATCGTGGGTAACGAGGAACACGGTGATGCCGAGGCTGTCGGCCAGCAGGCGGATCAGCGCGTCGAACGCGCGTGCCGAAATCGGATCGAGGCCGGAGGTCGGCTCGTCGAGGAACAGCAATTCGGGGTCGAGCGCCAGCGCGCGTGCCAGCGCCACCCGTTTCCGCATCCCGCCGGAAAGCTCGCTCGGGCGCTTGCTGGCAGCCTCTGCCGGCAAGCCGGCCAGCGCCAGCTTCAGCCGCGCCAGCTGGCGGCAGGTGGCGCGGGGCAGCCGGGTATGCTCGAACAGGGGCGTGGCGACGTTGTCTTCCACCGACAGCGAGGAAAACAGCGCGCCGTCCTGAAACAGCACGCCAAAGCGCTGGCGCAGCATATTCATCTGATGGGGCACGCTCTCCAATACGGATTGCCCGAACACGGTGATGCGCCCCGCCTGCGGCTTCAGGAGCCCGATGATCTCGCGCAGCAGGACCGACTTGCCGGTGCCGCTGCCGCCGATCAGCGCGACGACTTCGCCGCGCGCGACAGTCAGGCTCAGGCCGCGATGAATGCTGTGGCCACCCAGCGTGGTGGAGACGTCGCGGACATCGATCACGGTTTCAGCCATCAGATTCCCAACTGCACGAACATCACGGCAAAGAACGCGTTGAGGATGATGATGGCGACCAGACTTTGCACCACGGTGGAGGTAGTGTTCGCGCCCACGCTGCGGGCATCGCGCGTGACCGCCAGGCCCATGCGGCAGGCGATCAGCGCGATGAAAATGGCAAACACCGGCGCCTTGCCCAGCCCCACCAGCAGGGTGCTCATCTGGATCATGTCGGACAGGCGGTCCATGAACATGTGAAACGAAATATCCAGCTGCTCCTGCGCCACCAGCATGCCGCCGGCAATACCGGCAATATCGCCGATGAACACCAGCAGCGGCATCGCAATGAGCAAGGCAATGAAGCGTGGAATCACCAGCACCGCCAGCGGCGACAGGCCGATCGTGGTGATGGCGTCGATTTCCTCGGTGACTTTCATGGTGCCAATTTGCGCGGTGATGGCAGCGCCGGTGCGGCCCGCCACCAGGATGGCGACGATGACCGGGGATATCTCGCGCATGATCGCCAGCAGCAGGCCATCGACCACGAAGATGTTGGCGCCGTATTGCCGCGCCTGGTCGCCCAGCAGATACGCGAACACCACCCCCAGCAGAAACATCATGCCGGCAACGATAGGGATCGCGCCGACAAACACGGCACGCACCTGGGTGCCGAATTCGCGCCAGCGCCAGCGCCCCGGGGTGCGAATCAACGCCAGCATTTCGGTGAACAGGCGACCGATGAAATCGAGCAGGCCGACGGTATGCCCCCACATCGCCAGCGCGCCCCGCCCGGCATGTTCGAACACCCCTTCGCGGGGCGGCCGGGGACGCTCGGCAGTGCTTTCGCAGTGCTGCGCCACCAGTTTCAGCAACGCCATGTGGCGGGGTTCGAACGCGCGCAGTTCCGGCAACGGATCAGTGACCTGCCTGCGCGCGGCGCGCAACAGCAGCCAGGCGCCGTTGGTATCGAGTTGGGTGATGCCGGCGCCATCGAGGACGCGCACCGTCTTGCCTGACAGGTTCGGCAGCGCGGCAGCGGCGTCGGCATGCCAGATGCCGCTGGCGACCAGTACGCCCTGGGATTCGTCGAATTGCGCGCGTGCCGCGGTCACGCCAGACCCAGGGGATTGTCGGGATCGATCCCGGGCATGAAGGGCAGGCCCCGCTCGCGGTGGGTGACCTGGTAGACGCAGCCAATCCAGTTGCCGACCACCGCTTCGGCGGTGTCATGCCAGGTATTGTCGAGCAGCGGCAGCAGGAGCTTTTCGGGAAACGCCAGCGTCTCGCCCGCCTGCATGCGGCTGCCCAGTTCGGTCAGCACAGCCTGCGCCTGACGGTTGAAGTAATGTGCCGGGAAAGGCGGAAAGGCGAGCAGCTTGCCGGCGGCAGCCAGCAGCAGGTCACGCTTGTATTCCTTTAGCAGCGACACCGTGTCATATTCGGGATGCCCCTGAAAAAACACGGTGCGCAGGCCGTCGCCGCTCACCGCCAGATGCACGCCCGCCTCGGCGCTTTCGGCCAGCACCTTGACCCCGGCGGCCGCGAACTGCGCGGGTGACACATCGTTCCAGCGCGAGTGCGGCACATCGAAGCGCGTGTTGATCGTAGCCACCAGCGGATGGGACTTGTCGGTGACGCGGTGTTCGAACACGCCCCAGATCTTGCGCGGCTGTTTCACCCGCGTCTGCCCATGGCGGAACTGCATCACCGCATGGGTGGCGAGGCACGAACACAGCGTCGAGGTGACGTTGTCCCAGGCCCAGTCGATCACCTCGATCAGCGGCTGCCAGAACGGTTCGTCGGCCAGATTGGGGTGGCTGACGTTGGCGCCGGTGATGATGAGCGCGTCCAGCCCTGCCTCGCGGATGGCATCGAAGGTTTCGTAATACTGTTCAACATGGGCGCGCCCCGCTTCGCCGCGCGGCAGCGTCGGCAGGGTGAAGGGGTGCATGTAGAACTGCGCGATCGGGTTGGACGCGCCGACCAGCCGGTAAAACTGGCGCTCGGTGGCTTCCAGCGCGGCGTCCGGCATCATGTTCAACAGACCGACGTGCAGCTCCCGGATTTCCTGGTTTGCCGCGCGCTCGGGGGTGTGCACCACCATGCCGTCACGGCGCAAACGGTCGAATGTTGGCAGAGCGTTATGGGCGACCAGCGGCATGGCTCAGCCTTGTCCTTTCCGGGCAATGGCCGTTTCCAGCAGTGCCAGAAAGTCATGCTCGTCGCGCACCTGCGCCACCTCCTGCGAGGTCACGGTGTAGCCATGTGGCCCGGCGATCGCCTCGTAACGCGGAATGCGCGAGTGGAACAGGCGTGGGAACACCCAGCGCGCGAAGTCGTTGGGCTCGATCTGCGCAACGTATTCGATGCCTTTTTCCTTGAGGTACACCGGCAACTGCTCGGCGAGAAAGGCCGGGCGCAGGTACAGCGGCTTGGGATCGGACTGGGCGCGCTTGATCAGCGTATCTTCTTCATCGCGCGTGGTGGTCTGGATATAGAGAATCAGCGTGTGCTCGGCGAGCAGTTCGACCACGCCTGGCTCGTCCAGCTCGCACAGGCTGCCGCCCACATCGTTGACGAAATGCGGATAGCCGTAGATTTCCTGGCCCTTGCGGATAAAGCTCGGCACGTCGCGCATGGCGGCGATTTCGCCGTCGCGGTACGCTTCCTGGCGCCGCGCGAAATCGTTCATCGACAGCCCACCCCATTCGGGTCCGCCCAGCTTGCCGACAAAGGTCAGCACCGGGCCGAGGTCGTGAATCTTGATGTTGTTCTTGATGTCGATCCAGTCGTTGCGCAACAGCTCGCGCAAGAACGGCACGCTCATCGCCTGCTGCTTGATCAGGTCGAGAATCGATTCGTCGAGGTAGCGGGTGCCGATCCGGTAGTCGCCGGAAAAATGGAACCATTCGTGACTGCGCAGCATCGTCGAGAGATGCGTCTTGCCGACGCCGGACATGCCGAGCAGGGTGATGCGCTTGGTCGGCCAGGCGCGGAAGGAGTCGGGGGTAAAATGCATGGTCTGATTATCCAAGAATTAGCGGGAAGCCTACCGAAAAGCCTCGCAATACAAAAGCCGGTTCGCCGCAGCCGGGCATAATGGCCCCATCGAGATCACCGGTACCTGACCATGACCGCGCATCGGCTGCCCATCCTGTCCCTTCTGGAAACCCGCATTCTGGGCGTACTCAGCGAAAAGCAGCACACCGTGCCCGACACCTACCCCCTGTCGCTCAACGCCCTGATGGCGGGCTGCAACCAGAAAACCAGCCGTCACCCCATCCTCGAAGCAAGCGAATCCGAGGTGGCGGCCGCGATCGACAGCCTCCGGGGCCCGGCCCTGGTCATCGAATCGAGCGGCGGGCGCGTGCCCCGCTATGCGCACAACATGGGCAAGGCGATGCAACTGCCGTCGCAATCGGTCGCCCTGCTCACCGTGCTGATGCTGCGTGGCCCGCAGACCGCGGGCGAACTGCGCATCCACAGCGAACGGCTGCACAAATTTTCCGACATTTCTGCGGTGGAAGCCTTTCTGCAGGAACTGGCCGCGCGGCCCGAAGGCGCCATGGTGGTCGAACTGCCGCGCCAGCCTGGCGCGCGCGAAACCCGCTGGGCGCATCTGCTGAGCGGAGAACCTGATGTCGAACCGGCTCCCGCCCCCCGACCGGCCGCCGAACCCGATGCCCTCGCCAGTGCTGGCGAAATCGCCGCGCTCAAGGCCAATGTGGCCCGCCTGGAGGCTGAGGTCGAAGCCTTGACGCACATGGTCGACAAACTCTGCAGCGAACTCGGCATCAGCGGCTGACCCGCGCGACCGGCACCTGCAACCCGCAACATCGTCCCCCACCCACCCACGAGGAACACGCACATGACACAACACATCGGCATACTCACCGCCGGCGGCGACAGCCCCGGGCTCAACGCGGCGATTCGCGGGGTCGGCAAGGCCGCCATGGGCCATCATGGCATGCACATCATCGGCTTTCGGGACGGCTTTCGCGGCCTGCTGGAAAACCGCACCCTGTCGCTCAGCGGCAATCAGCTGTCGGGCATCCTCACCCACGGCGGCACCATCCTCGGCACCAGCCGCGACAAGCCGCACAAAATGCCGGTGGACGGCAAGGTGCTCGACATGACCGACACCATCGTCGCCAACTACCACGCCAACCATCTCGACTGCCTGGTCTGCCTAGGCGGCGGCGGGACCATCAAGAACGCACTGCGCTTGAAGCAGAAGGGACTCAACGTCATCACCCTGCCCAAGACCATCGACAACGACGTTGCCGGCACCGACATCACCTTCGGATTCGACACCGCGCTGGGGATCGCCACCGAGGCCATCGACCGGCTGCACAGCACCGCCCACAGCCACCACCGCATCATCGTCGTCGAGATCATGGGTCACAAGGCCGGCTGGCTGGCGCTCGGCGCGGGCATCGCCGGCGGCGCCGACGTGATCCTGATTCCCGAGATTCCCTACGATGTGACCCGTGTCGCCAAGGCGATCCGCGAACGCGCGCGCGGCGGCAAGCCGTTTTCCATCGTGGCGGTGGCCGAAGGCGCGCTGTCGGTACAGGACTGGGCCGCGCTCATGGCCGCCAACAAAGAGAAGAAGGCCGCCCGCAAAGCCGGCAAGCCGCATCATGCAGCCGCCCACGCGGCCGAACTGGCGGTGGCCGGCCATACCCTGCGGCTTGCCCAGCGGCTGGAAAAGCTCACCGGGCTGGAGGCGCGCCTCACCATTCTCGGCCACCTGCAACGTGGTGGCACGCCCTCGGCGGCCGACCGCATCCTCGCCACCCGGCTCGGCACCGCAGCGGCCGACCTGATCGCCCGCAAGCATTACGGCGTGCTGGTCGCGTCCAAGGGCGAGAAGGTGCGTGCGGTGAAACTGGAAGACACCGCCGGCAAGATCAAGACCGTTCCGCCGGACCACCCCTGGGTAACGTCGGCACGACGGGTGGGAACCAATCTGGGCGACTGAAATAGCGCATCCGGTTTTGCCCGGCTTGCACCCAACAAAAAGGGGCGCCCTGCAGAGCGCCCCAGCTTCCTTCGGAGATAGGATGGCTTGGAGGCTTAGGCCCGCTCGCCGTGGCTTGCGGTATCCAGACCTTCTTAATCCGGCAATTACCGAAGGGCAAGGCCAACCTATCGTTTTTCCAACCAAACGCGCCAGCCGCCGTATTCAGTAATATCCCTTGCATCGTTGATAGCGATGCCCTCACAAATAAAACCATTCACGATTGAGCTGTCAGCCAATTCCAGTTTGCCCATGCCAAGTGGCGCCGGAATGCCTGCAACGAAGGAGCCGAACTGGCTTACGTGCATTTCCCAAACTTCACAGGCGATGGAGGCGCCGTGGCTTTCCACTTTGATGAGGCCGGGGCGCTTGCCGTCTGGGAGAGCATAAAGTCGGTATGTCGATGCGGTCTGCATTGTCGCCACCAACCGCGCATTGCGCTCGGTAAGTTGGTGGTTCAGAGGAAGACCTCTCAAGTGGGCGCCGACGACAGCGACCTGAACCTGGCCGCTGGGAAGCAGGCTCAAGGCCTCGGCAGGTGGCAGAGATTGCGTGGTGGCACCGAGCCTGCTGCCCAGCGCTCGCTGCATGCGTGACGCGAGATGCAACAACGGGGCGTCCTGATGCGGCGGTGCGATGAGCGTGATGCCATACGGCAGGCCGTCGTTCTGGAAGCCTGCCGGCACTGCGGTGGCGGCGAGGTCGAGCAGGTTCATGAAGTTGGTGTAATAGCCGAGGTTCGAATTGAGGCGGATGGGGTCGGCCTGCATCTCATCCACGCGGTAGATCGTGCCGGCAGTGGGCGTGAGCATTACGTCAATGTCGTTCCATACCGTATCGCACACACGCTTGGCTGCGCGCAGCTTGTAGAGATGGGCAAAGGTATCGGCGGCACTGACGGCGCGGCCGCCGGCGATGATTTCTCGCACCGGCGGAAATACCTTGTCGGACTGCGCGTCGAAAAAGTCGCGGATGGCCAGATAGCGTTCAGCGACCCAGGGGCCGCCGTAGAGCAGGCGCGCGGTTTCGAGGAAGGGCGCGAGATCAACTTCGACCGCCATGCCGCCCAGCGCCTGCATCCGTGCAACGGTTTCGCCGAACAGCCGTGCCGCCTCGTCGTTACCAAAAAACTCCAGATCCTTCGCCATCGGTACGCCAAAGCGAAATCCGCCCGCGCGGCCGAAGTCGAACCCATGCGGCGCCAATGGCCGTGAATATTCGTCTTCGGCATCAAACCCGGCGGCAACCGCCAGCACGCGCTCGGCATCCTCGGCCGTCAGCGCGAAGATCGACACGGCATCAAGCGAGCGGCAGGCCGGCACCACGCCACGGGTCGACAGCGCGCCGCAGCTCGGCTTGTGGCCAATCAGATTGTTGAACGCGGCGGGCACGCGGCCAGAACCGGCAGTATCGGTGCCAAGACTGAAGCTCGCCAGGCCGAGCGCGACGGCGACGGCCGATCCGGAACTGGAGCCACCGGAAATGTATTCCGGATCGAAGGCATTGCGGCAGGCGCCGTAGGGCGAGCGCGTGCCATTCAAGCCCGTGGCAAACTGGTCGAGATTGGTCTTGCCCAGCGGAATCGCGCCGGCGTCGATCAGGCGCTGCACCACAGCGGCATGTCGCTCCGGCATGTAGGCGTATTCGGGGCATCCGGCGGTGGTTGGCCAACCGCCAAGGTCGATGTTGTCCTTGATGGCGAAGGGGATGCCATAGAGCGGAAGGCTCTCGGGTTCCTTGCCTTCGAGGCCGCGTGCGTAGTTGCGCAAAGTGTCGGCGTCGAGGTGGCCGATCCAGATGTGGTGACCGTCCTCACCTGCCATGCGAGCCATAATGTCTTCGACCAGTGCCAGCGGCGTGAGATCGCCCGACTGGTAGCGCTGGCGCAGCGTGACGATATCAAGACTAAACGGTGTATTCATGATTCATTGCCTCATTCGCTGACCATGACCAGAAGATCCTGGCCGGCGGATACCTGCCCGCCCTCGCGGCAGAACACCTTGTGTATCCGGCCGTCGCATGGCGCCATCACAGCGAATTCCATCTTCATCGATTCGATGATGAGCAGGGTGTCGCCCTGCTTCACTTCGGCGCCGGCTTCCACTTCCACTTTCCACACGCTACCGGCAACGTGGCTGGCGATGGCGCGGCCATTTTCCGGGAGGTCGAGTTCGCTGTCGGGTGCGGCGGCGGCAATGGTCAGGTCGCTGGCGTAGTCGGCTTGGCCGCTGGCGCGCCAGCGTTCGCGCTCGGCGTCGAACGAGGCCTGCTGCTGCTTCTTGAAGGCGGTAATGGACGCGTTGTTGTCGGCGAGGAACTGGTTGTACTCGCGCAGGCTGAAGCTGGTTTCCTCGATCTTCAGTTGATAGCGGCCGAGTGGGAAGTCCTCGCGGATTTCCAACAACTCGTCTGCACTGACCGGGAAGAAACGCACCTGGTCAAAAAAGCGCAGCAGCCACGGCTTGCCGTCGGTGAAGTTGGCGGTCTGCCGCCAGCGGTTCCACATCTGCAGCGTGCGGCCGACGAACTGATAGCCGCCGGGGCCTTCCATGCCGTAGACGCACATATAGGCACCGCCAATACCGACGGCGTTTTCCGGGGTCCAGGTGCGGGCCGGATTGTACTTGGTGGTGACCAGGCGATGGCGCGGATCGACCGGCGTCGCCACCGGCGCGCCGAGATAGACGTCACCGAGTCCCATGACCAGGTAGCTGGCGCCAAAGACAATCCGCTTCACCGCCTCGATCGAGTCGAGCCCGTTGATGCGACGGATGAACTCGATGTTGCTCGGGCACCAGGGCGCGTCCTTGCGCACCGACTGCATGTATTTTTCGATGGCCAATTTCGTGGCGGCGTCGTCCCACGACAGCGGAATGTGCACGATGCGGGTCGGCACCTGTATGTCCTCGATCGCAGGCAGCGCCTTCTCCGCGGCCAGCAGCAGCTCCATGAGTTTGGTCAGCGGCAGCACGCGCGAATCGTAGTGCACTTGCAACGACCGGATGCCGGGGGTGAGGTCGAGAATGCCGGGCAGAGCGTCGGCCTTGAGCTGGGTCATCAGCGCATGCACACGGAAGCGCAGGTTGAGGTCGAGCACCAGCGGACCGTATTCGACCAGCAGGTACTTGTCGCCGGCGCGACGGTAAACGACGGCGACTGGATTATCGGTGTCAGGGATACGATGCAACACCGGATCGGCGAGCGTCTCCCCCTCTCCCCTATCCTCTCCCGCCAGGGGAGAGGGGGTCAACGTGGCGATGGACGCATCCTGTTCTGCTTCCATGTGCTCTGCCTGCGCCTGGCTCAGGCGCTTGAAGCGTACGGTGTCGCCGGGTCGCAGCTGGCCCATCTTCCACAGCTCGGCCTGCACAATGGTCGCCGGGCAGACGAAGCCGCCGAGCGATGGCCCGTCCGGTCCGAGAATCACCGGCATGTCGCCGGTGAAGTCGACCGCGCCGATGGCGTAGGCGTTGTCGTGAATGTTGGACGGATGCAGACCCGCCTCGCCGCCGTCCTTGCGCGCCCACTCGGGGCGCGGACCGATCAGGCGCACGCCGGTACGACTGGAGTTGTAATGCACTTCCCAGTCGGTAGCGAAGAACATCTCGATGTCGGCGTCGGTGAAGAAATCCGGTGCGCCATGCGGGCCGTAGAGCACGCCGATTTCCCAGGCGTGGGCGTAGGCCGGAACCAGTGCAGCGGGCAGCGTATTCTCGATTGCGAAGTCTTGCGCCGCCTCGGTGTGCAGTACGTCGCCGACGCGCAGCGTGCGTCCGGCGTGTCCGCCGAACTGACCGAGCGTGAAGGTGGCCTTGCTGCCGAGGTAATCCGGCACGTCGAAGCCGCCGCGCACCGCGAGGTAGGCGCGGCAGCCAACATCCTTGATCGCGCCGAGCTTCAGCATCGAGCCAGCCTTGACCGCGTGCGCCGCCCAGTTGGCGAGCGGCTGGCCGTCGAGTTCAGCAGCCATGTCGGCGCCGGCCAGCGCGATCACGCTGTCGCAATTGAAGCGCAGCGTCGGGCCGGCCACGGTCAGTTCGAGCGCGGCCACGCCCTCTTCGTTGCTCACCAGCTTGTTGGCGAGGCGCAGCGCCAGCGCGTCCATCGGCCCCGACGGCGGCACGCCGACGTCCCAATAACCGGTACGGCCCGGCCAGTCTTGAATGCTGCTCTGCACACCGGGCTCGATGACGTCGATCGTCGCCGGGCGGTAGTGGAAGGCGTTGAGGTAGCGCGTGGTCTGGCGCCCTGCCATGAATACGCTGTCGCGCACGATCTGCGCGAGGTAGCCGAGGTTAGTCTCGATACCGGCAATGCGTGTTTGCGCCAGCACCGCTTGCATCTTCTTCAGCGCTTCGGCGCGGTCGCCGCCCTTGACGATAATCTTCGCCACCATCGGATCGTAGAACGGCGGCACATCCGAGCCGCGCTCGACCCAGGTTTCGATGCGTGCATCGGGCGAAAACACCACTTCAGTCAGCACACCGGCAGCCGGCTGGAAATCCTTGCCCGGGTCTTCGGCGTACAGGCGCACCTGTATCGATGCGCCTTGCGGTTCGGCCTTGAAGCCGGCGAGGTCCAGTTCGCCGGCGGCTTCCCTCACCATCCACTCGACCAGGTCAACACCGGTGACTTCCTCGGTGACGCCGTGCTCGACCTGCAGGCGGGTATTCACCTCAAGGAAATAGAATTTGCCGCTTTGCGTATCGTAGACGAACTCTACCGTGCCGGCAGAACGATAGCCTACCGCTTCGCCGAGCCTCACCGAGGTGTCAAGCAATTGCGCGCGTTGTGTGTCAGTGAGGCCCGGCGCCGGTGTTTCCTCGATCACCTTCTGATTGCGCCGCTGCACCGAGCAGTCGCGCTCGCCCAGCGCAACCACATGGCCCTTGCCGTCGCCGAAAATCTGTACCTCGATGTGGCGCGCATGCTCGACGTACTTCTCGAGGAAAATGCCGGCCTCCTTGAAGTTGGCACGCGCCAGCCGCTCGACCGACTGGAAGGCTTCGACCAGTTCGTCGGCACTCCAGATCAGGCGCATGCCGATACCGCCGCCACCGGCGGTGCTTTTGAGCATCACTGGATAGCCGATGCGCGCGGCTTCGGCCTGGGCGTGGCCAGTGTCCGTGAGCAGACCGGAACCGGGCAGCAGCGGCACCTTGTTGTGCTCGGCCAGATCGCGCGCGGTGTGCTTGAGGCCGAAGGCACGCATCTGGTCCGGGCTCGGACCGATGAAGGTGATGCCGGCGGCGGCGCAGTCCTCGGCGAAACCGGGGTTCTCGGAGAGGAAGCCGTAACCCGGATGAATCGCTTCAGCGCCTGTCGATTTCGCCACTTCGAGAATTTTCTCGGCGCGCAGGTAGCTCTGGGCGGCGGGTGCCGGACCGATCTCGACTGCTTCATCCGCCAGACGAACGTGCAGCGAATGACGGTCCGCCTCGGAATAGACGGCGACCGACTTCACCCCCATCGTTCGCAGGGTACGGATGATGCGGCAGGCGATGGCGCCGCGATTGGCGATCAGGACTTTATTGAACATGTGTCACCTGGTGTGGGGCGTCCCACAACTTTTCATTACAAGCCCGGGTCGTCCCAGGCCGGATTGACTAAGGGTTCCAGAGCAGAAACCGGGCCGGTGTCGGATTGTAGGCGTTGCAGGGGTTGTTCAATTGCGGGCAATTGGACACCAGCATCCACAGGTTCATCTCGGCGCGCAGCTCAACGTATTTTCCGGGCGCCGAGACGCCGTCGGCGAAACTCAGCTCACCCGACTCGGTGACCGGCACGTTCATGAAAAAGTTGATGTTGGGTACCAGATCGCGCTTGCCCAAGCCGATGTCGGCATGTTGCAGCGCGGTCAGGTAGTTGTCGCGGCAGCTGTGCATGAACTTCTTCTGCAGCGCATAGCGCACCGTGTTGCTCTCGGCGGCACAGGCGCCGCCGAGGGTGTCATGGCGACCGCAGGTATCGGCAACGATGGTCAGCATGGGATGGCCGTCGTCGCTGTACAGCACCGAGCCGGTGGTCAGGTAGATGCCGCCCTGGCGCAGCAGGGTTTCGGTGGCGCTGTAGTGTTCGGCGCCGTCGTCACGGTTGTAGAAAATCACGTCGACGGCCTGGTTGCCTTCGAGATCGACGATGCGCAGGGTCTGCCCCTTGTCGATCGCCAGCAGGTAGGGTTCGCCGGCGGGCAGGGTATGGTCGAGCACGGCGGCCTCGGGGGCGAGCGTGCTTTCCTGAATGCGTATGGCAGTCGCAGTCATGGCTTACTCCTCAAGTCAGGTAGAGCATGTCGGTGTTGTGCAGCGCACGGGCATTTTCGGGGCGAAATCTGCGGCAATAGTCGTCCGCCGGTGCAGGACCGGATCGCCACACGGCCAGGCCGATCTTGCCCGCCGGATACGCCGGCGCTGGGTTGAGCGGATGCGGTGCAGCAGAAAAGGCAACCAGCACATCCATATCCATGCGCAGATCGACGAAATCGCCGGCCTTGGCATGGTCGGACACATAGCCGAAGCGGCCTTCCTCATCGACTGTGATCTTGCTGAAGAAATTGACCGGCGCGATCAGGTCGCGCTTGGCCAGGCCGTACTTGCCGATCTCGATCAGCAGGCCATCTCGACCAGATCGGGTCATGCCATTGCGGTTTTTCTGGTAGGCATGCTCGCCGTATTTCTCGTGCATCAGGCGATTATCCAGCAGCAAGCCAAGCGGATCGTGCCAGCCCAGGCTGTCGGCTGTGATCGAGGCCATGGCCCGCCCCATATCGCTCATCAGCACGTGGCCTCGGGTGTAGTGCGCGGTGTGCTGGGCCTTGAGCGAATCTGGCATGCTGTAGCGCTCCAGTTTTTCCTGTGCCGAGTACAACACCAGCGACAGATTGGCACCGTCATCCAGCGCGGTCATGCGTAGCGTCGTGCCGCGCGGCAATCGATACGACCAATGGCCGCCACTCGGGACGCGCTCAGAAAACAGCACGCATTCAGTCGCCAGATCGGGCGCGAACTGTCGCCAGTGTTCGGGTGCATCGACCGGCGCCGAAGCCGGTGGGTTATCGCGTGCAAGTTCGGCGTGTTCCATTACATTTCCTTTCAATTGGTGGCCGGCGCGTGCAAGGGCGGAAGCACTGCCGCCAGCAGTTGCAGTCGGCCAGTGATCACGCCACGCTGGGCAATCATGTCGTTGGCAATGGCCTGCAGCTTGGCCGCGGGCCCCTGCACCAGGATCACTTCCAGCATCTGGTCCTCGGTCAGGTGCACATGCAGCGAACTGACAACCTCGGCAACATGCTGATACTGGATATCCGCCAGTCTGCCCTGCAGGCCACGCGTCGCACGGTTGTACAGCAAGGTCAGGGTGCCCGCCATGACGTCGTTGCCGAGGCTGCGCTTATGCTCGGCCAACTGGTAATTCACCATCTCGTTGATGGCCTGCGAACGGCTGTCGTAGCCCCGGCTCTCGACCATGCCGTCCAGTTCGGCCAGCAGGTCCGGCGGCAACGAGACGCTGATGCGACTGACCAGCGTCGAGATCTTGTCCTCTCTTGTCGTCATGGCAACTTCCTTTTGCAGCGCAACACCCGTGAAGCAATCGTCGCGAGCGGCCCAAGGCCGGTCCGAGAAGCACAGTCTTACTGGCGTACGACGCGCATCGCAGGGCCGGTATTAGGGCGCGCAGTAGATTGATTCATGGGTGTTCAGAACATGTAGCTGTAGCGTTCCACTTCCCACTTGCTGACCGACAGGTGATACGCCTCCCACTCTTCGGTTTTATAGCGGATGAACTCGTCGCGCAGCCCCTTGCCGAGCGTGGCTTCGACCAACGGATCTTCAGCGAAAGCGGCGACCGCCTCCTGCAGGGTTTGCGGCAGGAACTCGATGCCACGCGCGCGCCGCTCGTCGTCGCTGATGGCGTACAGATTGTCCTCGTTCGGGTTGCCCGGATCGAGGCCCTCGCGGATGCCTTCGAGGCCGGCAGCCAGCGCCAGCGTGGCCGCCAGATAGGGATTCACCGCACCATCGGCGTTGCGCGATTCGCAGCGGCCGCCGCCGGCCGGGATGCGGACCGAGTTGGTGCGGTTGTTGGAGCCCCAGGAGTTGAACACCGGCGCCCAGGAAAAATAGCTCATCGCGCCGCGCCGGACCAGGCGCTTGTAGCTGTTGACCGTCGGCGCGAACACGGCGCACAGCGCGCGACCGTGCTTGAGGATACCGGCGACGAAGCTGTAGCCGAGCGGGGTCAGGCCGATGCCGTAGGGGTCGTCCTTCGGATCGCAGGCGAACAGATTCTTGCCGGTTTTCAGATCGTAGATCGACATGTTGAAATGGGCGCCGTTGCCGGTCTTGTCGGCGAACGGCTTGGGCATCATGGTGGCGAGCAGCCCCTCTTCCTTGGCGTAGTGCTTGGCCATGAAGCGGAAGAAGGTGAGCCGGTCGCAGGTGGTCAGCGCGTCGGCATAATTGAAGTCGAACTCGAACTGGCCGTTGGCGTCCTCGTGGTCGAACGAATACAGGTCCCAACCGAGGTCGTTGATCGAGGTCGCCACCTTGTCGAGCCAGGAGAAGTTGTCGACGAAGCCGCGCACGTCGTAGCAGGGCTTGGTCAGCTTGTCATCAGCAACCGGCACCGACAGACTGCCATCAGCGTTCTGCTTCAACAGGAAGATCTCGCACTCGATGCCGAGGTTCATACCGTAGCCGAGCTTCGCCGCTTCGGTGATCTGGTTCTTCAGCGCGACGCGCGTGTTGAGCGGGTAGGGCTGGCCCTGGAAATGGTTGTCGGACGGTATCCACGCGATCTTCGGTTCCCACGGCAATTGGATGGCGCGGTCGAGGTCGGGCATCGACGTCAGTTCGTCGTCGTTGGGCGCCTGGCCTAGGCCGTCCAGCGCGTAACCGGTGTAGCGCTCGGAGCCTTTGGCCATGTGACCGAGGTGGGCGACGGGCACGACCTTGGCCTTGGGCACGCCGTGGATGTCGACGTAGGCGCCGATGCAGTACTTCACACCCTTGTCGGTCAGCTCCCACTGCAATTGCGCCGTCGCCTCATCCGAATAGAGCGTGCTGGTAGCAGGCTTTTCAAGCACTGCTGTGTCGTCGATCGTATTCATGATGCGTCCTTGTTTATCGGTTCGAAACGGCGGGGACGGCGTCCCCGAAATAGGAATGATCGAGCGGCGGCATCTCCACGCGGCCCTTGCTCACCAGCGCGGCGAGATCTTCCACCAGCCAGTTGAACCACTGTGTGCCCTTCTCCACCGTGGCCAGGCTCGGCGTACCCGTCACGCCGTTCAGGCTGGTGCGGTTGACCGGATGCGCGAAGATGCAGCCGCAGGTGCGGTCCGGGTCGTCGGCATCAGCAAGCTTGTCTGGGCGCACACCCTCGGGTGCGATCGCCAGCATAATCGAGGCCTCGGCGTCGTTGGCGTGCCAGTCGTCGGCGTCGGCAAAATGGAACTGGCGCACCCGTTCGCTGATCGTGGCGGTGTTGATCATCGCGACCATCAGGTCGTCGTGCTCGGCGCGCAGCATCTCCAGCGCGCAGCGCAGCGGCGCCGCGTTGGTGACGTGCGCGTTGACGATGAACAGTCGGCGGATGCCGCTGTGGTAGGCCCAGTCGCCGACTTCCTTGACCACTTGAATCAGCGTCACTGGCTGCAGCGCAATCGTGCCGGGCCAGCGCCGGCTGTGGCCGAGCGAGCAGCCGTAGGGCAGTGCCGGCAACATCGGCACGCCAGTCTGCGCGGCGACGGCTGCGCACAGGTGCTCGGCGATCACGAAGTCAACGCCGCAGCCGAGGTGCGGGCCATGCTGCTCGGTGGCGCCCACCGGCAGCATGGCGGCCTGGCCGCAGCGTGCCAGCACATCGGGAATTTCAGACCAGGTGAGATCAGACCAAAGCATGGTAGAGCCTATGTCAGTGGTTAACATGCCTAGCGTTGTAGCCTGGAACGGATGAATGCAAGGCGTGTCGAGCCGGCCATGGTTGTTCCATGGCCAAGCGGCGCAACGCCGCAGGCGCCGTTCCAGGCCACAACCCGAAGGGGCAAGGTAACCACTGACATAGGCTCCTCCTTATTCGACGTTGTCGTTCACGTTCGTGAAGCGGATCAGGTGCGGCTGCACCGACTGCTCGTCTTCCGGCTCGGGTTGTGGCGCAGGGTGAATCAGTTCTTCCAGACGCGCCTTGGTCGCCAGGAATTCCGGCGTATTGAACTGGCCCGGCGAACGCGGGCGCTGCACCGGCACTTCGATCACTTCCTGCACCTCGCCGGGATGCGCCTTCAACACCAGGATGCGGTCGGCCAGATAGATTGCCTCGTCGAGATCGTGTGTAATGAACAGCACCGTGATGTCGATGTTTTTCCAGATGTCGATCAGGTGTGACTGCATCTTCGAACGGGTTTGCGCGTCGAGCGCGCCGAAGGGCTCGTCCATCAGCAGGATGCGCGGCTGGTTGACCAGCGCGCGTGCGATGGCGACGCGCTGGCGCATGCCGCCGGACAACTGGTGCGGATACGCGTCGGCAAATTTATCCAGGCCGACCAGGTCCAGCCACGTGCGGGCATCGCGTTCGGCCTCGTCCTTGCCGTGGCCCTTGATTTTCGGCCCGAACATCACGTTCTGCTTGACTGTCAGCCAGGGGAACAGCGAATAGCCCTGAAACACCATGCCGCGATCCTGGCCGGGGCCCTTGACCGGCTTGTCGTCGAGCAGCACATCGCCCGAGGTGTGATTTTCCAGACCCGCCAGAATCCGGATCAGTGTCGACTTGCCGCAACCCGAAGGGCCGATGACACAGACGAATTCGCGACGGCGCACGCTGAAGTTGATGCCGCGCAGCGCCTCGACTTCACCCTGCGGCGTGCGGAAGCGCTTGCCGAGTTCGCGCACTTCGAGAATGGTTTCGCGCTGGTTGATCGTGTCGAAGCGCGCCTTCACGGCCTCCGACTGGTCCAGGTAGCTGGGCAGGTTTGTCGTGTTCATGGCGTTGTCTCTCAGCGTCTATCCTGGGGGCGATCCCAGGGAAACAGGCGACGGCCGAGCCGGCCCAGGATCAGGTCAGTGCCGAAGCCGATGATGCCGATGATCATGATCGCGGCGTAGACGTTGTCGAAATGCTGATAGCGTGCCTGCTGGGTGATGTAGAACGTGATGCCGGAACTGGTACCGATCAGTTCAGCCACGATCAGGTAGGTCCAGGCCCAGCCGAGCAGGATGCGCTGGTCGCGATAGAGGTCAGGCAGGATGCCCGGCACCACTACCCTGGTCAGCAGTTTCACGCCACGCGTTCCAAGCGTTCGGGCCGCTTCGACGATGGTGGCCTCCAGCTTGCGCGTGGTATTGGCGATGATCAGCACCTGCTGGAACAGCGTGCCGATGACGATGATCGCGATCTTGGGTCCGTCGTAGATGCCGAGGATGGCCACCGCCAGGGCGCCAAACGCCGGCGCCGGCAGGTAGCGAAAATATTCGATGAAGGGTTCGGAGAGTCGGGAAAAAGTGGGATAGGTTCCCGCGAGGATGCCCAGCGGCACACCGATGATCGAGGAGATCAAAAAGCCCCAGAAAATGATCTGGATGCTGTGCCACAGGCTTTCGTGCAACCACGGTGCATCTTTCTGTACGGGTTGTTTGGTGAAGCCGGTGTAGAAGGCCTGCGCCACTTCGTGCGGCGCCGGCAGGTAAATGGGGTTGGCCGGCTTGCCGGCCGGGGGGGCCAGACCTTCCTCTCGCGTGTAGGCGGACTCGTCCTCGAACTGGGCCTTGTCCACCAGCATGCCGACCTGGAAGTAGTCGACGCCACCGGGCACGGTGACCTCGACCTTGGGGTGCCAGATGAACGGCACATAACTGACCATGCACCACACCAGCAACGGCAGCAGAAACGAACCGATTGCCAGCAGCGTGCGCTTGCGCATTTCGCTATCGGCGCCGGTCATGTCGGCAAACAGGCTCATGTCCGCTCCGTCTCGGTTCTTTACTTGGCGTTGGTGAAGGACGCATCCAGATAGCTGTTCAGGTTCTCGGGCGATTTGTAGACGTCATTGGCGACGTTGAAATCGTCCGCAATCTTGGAAGAGCCATACAGCGTCTTGAAGCCCTCGCCCTTGACGTAGATCTTCTTCGCGTCGTCCAGGCTCAGGAGCTTGGTGCCCTTGAGCAGCGGTAGATAGGTTGCGGGGGACACGCCCACACGCGCCGCCATGATCTTCACGGCATCGGGTTGGGTTTTGGGATCGTTGATGTACTTCACCACGCGGTCCCACACCTTCACGACCTTGATCCAGTCGGCACGGCGCTGTTTGGCGCTGGCAGGGTTCACCGCGAGCACGTCGTAGATCAGGCCGGGTTCGTTAGCAGACGTGTAGATGGGACGGGCGCCCGGAACCGACTTCATGGTCTGGCCGGCGATCGGCTGCCAGGCGCCGACCGCGGCGACATCACCCGAGGCCAGCATCTGCGGCATCTCGTTGGTCTTGGCGTTCACCAGCGTGACATCGGACTCCTTCATGCCGGCTTTCTTCAGGCCGTTGAGCAGCAGCAGGTGCTCAACGAAGCCCATTTCAACCGCAACCTTCTTGCCCTTTAGCGCCTTGATGGAACGCACGCCCGGCTTGCCGATGATCATGTCGTTGCCGTTGGAGTAGTCGGTGATCAGGACCATGACGCTTTTGGCGCCCGCCGCACCGGTCACCAGCGCATCGCCGTTGGTCATGGTGACGGCGTCAATTTTTCCGGCTGCAAACGCATCCATAGAGGCCGAGTAGTCGAACCATTCGAAGGTAACGGGCACGCCCGCCTCCTTGAACCAGCCCTTGTCGATGGCAACCTGCCAGGCGACCCAGCCCGGCCAATCGCTGTAGCCGACCTTGAGGGGTTGAGCGGCGTGAACCGAAAAGGACATGGCTGCGGCCGCGGGGATCAGCAACCGTGTAAACAATTTCTTGAGAGTGCTTCCGATGTGCTTCGCATTCATGGTGGGCTCCTGGAGAAAGGTATTACCAAAGTGAATATTCGTAATATTCACAACACCTCTAGCAACCACCGTGCCACAACCACAAAAAATGAGTATGTATATGATAAACAAGAACAAGTATTGAATTATGCTCCCTGAGAATCACCTGAATCCAGCCTTCTTTTAGTGCAAACACCCGGCAGCAATGCACCGTTTTGATGAAGCCTCCCGCCGCTAAAGCCCGTTCGGTCTTGTAGCGGGGGTTTCCGGGGTCACAGACCAGAGCGCCTGGGTGTTTCCACCCAGGCGACTTACCGCGATCTCACCCGGCGTGGGCCGCGTTTCCGCAGCCGGTTCGGAGCCTTCCGCCCCTACCTTTTTCCTTGTAATTCCGCACCGCTTCTTTT
>JAWOJD010000061.1:0-59811 GCA_046484355.1 Thiobacillus sp. | reverse complement strand
CAGTTGAGGGCGCAGGACAGGGGGTTGGCGATCGAGCAGGGTGGGGTACGGGAGGCACCGCAGTGGCAGCAAAAGATCGTCGAAATCCTTGGGCCAGCGGGCAGGTTGTCGCTGCCCAGCGAAGGCTGGGAGAATTCACCGCAGCGCCAGCGTTTCATCCATGCGGGTTTTCGGCAGGACTCGGTGCCCTTGGTGTTTTTTGGAGCCAAGACCGTGCTGACCTTTTTGCTGCCCGGGCTGTTTATGATTTACACCGGCATGCGCGCGGTGCCCCTTGGAAACCAGGCCATGATGTTCTGGCTCCTGGTGCTGGCGGGAGCCGGCTATTACCTGCCCAACTTTTATCTGGCGCGCCGCATTTTTGTTCGCAAGCGCGAAGTGTTTGAGAACTTGCCGGATGCCATCGACCTCATGATGATCTGCGTCGAGGCAGGGCTTGGACTGGACGCAGCGATTGCCCGGGTGGCCCAGGAAATCCGGCTGAAAAGCGAAATCCTCGCGGATGAACTGCATCTGGTCGGGCTGGAATTGCGCGCCGGGGCAACACGCGAGCGTGCCTTGCGCAATCTGGCCATGCGGACGGGTGTGGATGAGGTGGATTTGCTCGTCACCATGCTGGTGCAGGCGGATCGATTTGGCACCAGCATCGCGGATTCGCTGCGTGTGCATGCGGAGTCGCTGCGCACCAAGCGCCGCCAGCGCGCGGAGGAAGCGGCGGCAAAAATCGCTTTGAAGCTGCTGTTTCCTCTGATTTTCTTCATTTTTCCGTCGATGATGCTGGTATTGCTGGGGCCAGCCTTCATCAGCATCTACCGGGTTCTGCTGCCCACGATGGCCGGGCAATAACAAGGAGTCGCACATGTTCCGATACAAAACGCTCTTCCTGGCTTTATCCGCTGTGGCATTGACGACCGGGTGCAGTTCCGGTCCCACCACAAAAACCCCGGCCTTTGATATCAAGCCGGTCCAGACTGTCACGCATGGCAACGGCAATGCCCAGACCCTGTATCAGATGGGACGCTATTACCAGGGTCAGCTTCGGTATGAACAGGCGCTGGATTTCTATCGACAGGCGTTGGCAATCGAGCCCCAGAATGTGGATGCTTTGACCGGCATGGGGGTTGCACAGGCCATGCAGGGGCAATATATCCCGGCGCTGGAAGCTTTCAAGGCCGCGGTGGCGCTGGAACCGGATTCACCTTACCTGTTGAATAACCTGGGGTATGTCCATTGGTTGCTCAAGGACCGGGATCGGGCACTCGACGCCTATCGCCAGGCGCTGCGCCTGGATCCGCTCAACGCGCGCTTCCGCACGAATTTGCGCGCAGTCATGGTCGACGCGGCCAATAAGCCGCAGGTGGCCCAGGCGAGCAAGCCTGATCCTGCCTTGGAGCCGGCGGTAACGCGGCCTGTGGAATTGGTCCTGGCGCGTTCAGTCTTGGCGCTGAACCAGGTTGCGCCTCAGGTGTATGAACTGCGCAAGAGCCAAATGCCCGAAGCTGTGGTTCAGAATGCGCGTCCTCCTGTGTCGTCGGTTCAAGCCATCGCGTCGGTTGAGGCAGGCCCTGCCGAAAAGGTCGTAGCCGCAACGGCAGGGGGGACAACCCAAAGTCCACTTTCCTCCGCCGCGCTCGCACTGAATGAAGTTGCGCCCCGGGTGTATGAGCTCCGCATGCCGGCACTCTGGACTGAAGCAGATGCGCAGCAAGGTGTCACGCAGGTTGCAGTGCAAACCCCGCCTCCGACAGTCGACAGCAAGCCCGTGCAGAACGCCAGGGTTACGCCGATGGTCGTCCCAGTCGCAGAAAAGGCGGAGGCTGCAGCCCTGGAGGTGGTGAATGGCAACGGCGTGAAGGGGATTGCGGGCAAGGTATCGCTGTATCTGGCTGCAAAGGGATTTCCTGTTGAAGGGGTTGGAGACCATACGAATCACAATGAGGCCCGCACGCGAATCGAGTATGAATCAGGCCATGTTGAACAGGCACGGCGCCTGGGTGCGTTGATGCCCGGGAAAGTGCTCTTGTCCAAAGTGGATTCATTGGGCGGTCAGGCAAATATCAGGCTGGTGCTCGGGCACGATGTCCGGCAGGAGAGAGGTGCCTGGAATGCTGTTGGCAAAACCAACCCGGCAACGGGTGTCTCCATGGCAATGCCGGGTGAGGCGAAGTCCATGGCATTGGAGGTTGCGAACGGCAACGGCGTAAGGGGCATGGCCCGCAAAATGGCGCTTTACCTGGCTGAGCGTGGATATGACACCGCGGTGACGTATGACTTGAGGCCTTTCAATAAGTCCATGACCCGTATCGAGTACCGCAAGGGATACGCCTCTCAGGCGATTCAATTGGGAGACCAGTTGCCAAGGAAAGTAGCCTATGTCGAGGCGAATGGGTTGCGCAGCAATGTACGGCTTGTGCTGGGCCACGACATCAAGGAGAACATGGCCGCATGGTCGCCGCCAGACAAGGTCAAACTGGCTAAATTGGCGGTGGCTGCCCATCTTTGACGAAACTTACAGATAACCTGCCCAGGCTGCCGGCTCATGTCTTGCCCCCTCCAACTGGAGGGGGCCTAACGCTCATAACATTCACATATTGTCTGACCTTCCCCCGAAATTTCGTCTTCCAAAGGTGACGTAGTTTTGACGTTAACTTGGGAAGAGGAAAGATGAAAAAGATACCGAAACAAGAGTACACCGACGAGTTTAAAGCGCTGGCGGTCAAGCGGGTAAAAGACGGGTTGACGGTAGGAATCTGGTTGCTGGTGGGTCGGTTGCTCTCGATCAAGCAAGGCAGAACCCGAATCAGTTTCGATGTTGCAAAAACCAATTGAACCTTAAGGAGGGCAAGATGATCGACAAAGACCTGTATCTCCAGAAACTGCACGACCAGCTCAATGAGTGGAAGGCGGATATCGACAAGCTGAAAGCCAAATCGTCGCAGGCATCGGCCGACGCCCAGATTGCGATGAAAGGGCAGATCGAGACGCTCGAAGGCAAGATGGAAGAGGGCAAGGCGAAGCTCTCGGAGCTTTCCAGCGCCAGCGGTGAAGCCTGGGACGTGATGAAGCAGGGCGTCGAGTCTGCATGGGGCGCTTTAAAATCGGCTTTCGGCGAGGCCGCCTCGAAGTTCAAGGACGACGCTCAGGACATGGCTGAGGATCTGTCCGAGGCCAAGGATGAGATCAAGGAAGAATTGAAGGACGAGATCAAGGAAGAGCTCGGGGCCGAACTCAAGGACAAGGACTAGCCCCGCTTGCATGTATGCCGGCCAACGCAGAGTGATTCTGCAGCGCGGATGGTGTAGCGCGCTTGACTCCAAAATACGGGGCGTCACCTGATCTCACAGCACGCGATCCTTGCGATGCCGGACCCAGATCGCCGTCATCACGGAGCTGATGAACAGGCCGAACACCCAAATGATGGTGTGGATGTGCCAGTCGGCACGCATCATCAGCGCATAAGTGCCGGTCAGCACAAGAATGCTGATGTTTTCATTGAAGTTTTGCTGGGCGATGGAGTGGCCGGCGCCCATGAGCAGATGGCCGCGATGCTGCAACAGGGCATTCATCGGCACGACAAAAAACCCCGCCAGCATCCCGATCAGCGTTAGCAGAATCAGTGCGGGCGCCAGGCTTTCAACCCAGATCAGCGCGATGGGCACCATGCCGAGGAGGATGCCGGCGGGCAGGGTGCGGACAGCGTGCTCAAGCCTGACGAATTTCCCGGCCAGAATGGAACCCAGCGCGATGCCGACGGCGGTTGCCGCTGTGAGCTGGGTGGCCTGACTCAGGTCGTATTTGAGGTTAAGCGCCGCCCACGTGATGATCAGGAGGCGCAGGGTGGCGCCAACGCCCCAGAACAGGGTGGTGACGGCGAGCGATACCTGCCCGAGTGGGTCGCGCCACAGGAGCTTGAAGCTGTGCCAGAAATCGTGCAGAACATACAGGGGCGAGCGGCTCGGTAGTTTGTGGTCGATCGGCAGGCGCGGGATATACAGGTTGACGATGGCTGCGGTCAGATACAGGATCGTGATGGCGATGATGGCGAATTTGGGTGCGATGACAACGTTTGTCATTCCAAGGCTGGACAGGATGCCGCCCGCGAGCTGGGGGTTGATCAGCGCGCCGCCAATGATGGCGCCGAGCACGATGGCAGCGACCGTGGCGCCTTCCATCCAGCTGTTGGCGACGACGAGCTTTTCCGGTGGCAGCAGTTCGGTCAGGATGCCGTACTTGGCAGGTGAATACATGGCTGCGCCGACGCCGACAATGGCGTAGGCCAGCAGCGGATGCAGCCCGGCCAGCATGGCCAGACAGCCTGCAAACTTGACCGTATTGGCGATGAACATGACTCTGCCCTTGGGCAGCGCATCGGCAAACGGTCCCACCAGCGGGGCCAGCGCGATATAGGCAATCACGAATACCGTTTGCAACAGCGGCGAGAACCATTCTGGCGCTGCGACGAATACCAGCAAGCCGATCGCCGCGAACAGCAAGGCGTTGTCAGCCAAAGCAGAAAAAAACTGCGCTATCAGAATGATGAAAAAAGCGCGGTTCATGGGTCTGTCCGGCTCAATGGCGGCGGGGGGAGAAGCAGGGCAGGCATCCCTGGACGGGAGAAAGCGTTGCGATTACAGAGACTTGTGGGAGGTGTGGTTTCAACACGGTCGGGTTTGTGGTTGAATAAAAAACTTTTTTGACCCAGGGGCGGGAATTTATGGCCGACCGCAGACTTCAAGTATTCTACACTGTCGCCAGACAGCTCAGCTTTACCAAGGCAGCAGACATCCTGTACATGACCCAGCCTGCAGTGACCTTTCAGGTCAAGCAGCTTGAGGAGCATTTCAACACCCGCCTGTTTGAACGCAGCCACGGCAAGATTTCTTTGACGCCAGCCGGTTCGCTGGTGCAGGGCTACGCGGAGCGCATCCTGGATTTGACCAGCGAAATGGATGCGCGCGTGGGCGAGCTGACCGGTCAGGTGACCGGCCCACTGATGATTGGCGCTTCGACCACGATCGCCGAATACTTGCTGCCGCGCATTCTGGGGGAGTTCAAGGAGCGCTTCCCGCAGGTGCAGGCCCAGCTTACCGTCGCCAATTCGGAAACCGTGGCGGCCAAAGTGGCGGACCATTCCCTTGACGTTGGCCTGATCGAAGCGCCTTCACACAATCCCATCCTGACCACGCTGTCGTGCTGCGATGACGAATTGGTCATGATTTGCGCGCCAAATCATCCGCTGGCCACTCGCTCGAGCGTGACCGCGCGTGAAATTGCCGACCAGCCGTATGTGTCGCGCGAGCATGGATCGGGCACCCGTGAAGTGGTGGACGATTTCTTCAAGAATAATGGCGTCAATCCTGACGATCTACATATCGAGATGGAGCTGGGCAGTCGCGAGGCAATCAAGGGCGCGGTTGAGGCGGACCTGGGCGTGGCCATCATGTCGGCGTCCACCGTCACCAAGGAGCTGCAGCTCAGCACGCTGGTCGCGGTGCCGTTGAATCCCAGGCTCACACGTGAACTGTCCATGGTCTATGCGCCGGAAAAATTCCGCAGCAAGCTGCTTGATGCTTTTATCAATTTTGTCGACAACAAGTTCAAGCAGTGCACGGTCAAGGTCGTTCCGATGAAACGGCCCGCCAAAAAGCGCAGCCGCTGATGCGGGACAGTAAACGCCTGCTATCGTTATTCAGGGGGTTGTCGGAAACGCGCCAGCAAGCCTTGCTGGACTACGCTGAATTTCTGGCCGGCAAGGAAGGCGCCGACCGTGCGGCAGCGCCCCCCAGCGAGCCGTTGCCGATTCCACGGCCCGACCAGGAAAACGTGGTCAAGGCGATACAGCGCTTGATGAAGACCTATCCGATGCTCGACCAGAAGCGGGTGTTTCATGATGCCTCCGCGCAGATGACCCGCCATCTCGTCCACGGGGTGCCGGCAGCAGAGGCGATTGACGAACTGGAGCGGATTTTTGCGCGCCAGTATCAAGCGCATCGCGACGCACTGGATCAGCACCCGACACCCTCCTGACTGGACCGATCAGTCCGGCAAGGCGGCCCCGCATTGCCAGCAACTCAGAAAATTTCCGGGATTGTGTTCGCCGCAATGTGAGCAGCATTTGTCGGTGCGCGGCTGCGCGTTGTGTAGACCAGCCAGTATTTCCCGCGCGCGCGTTGCCTGCATGTCGTCATCGACCCACACCTCGGGCTGCGCCTGCATGAAAGGCACTTCGCCCATCACACCGGCGGCGTGGGCGTTGAAGATGTGGGTGACGATGCCAAGACTGGACAGGGCGTCGACAGCCAGTTGGGCATCGAGCAGGGTGGGGGCGATATGAACCCGTTTCATCGACGGGTTGGGATGTCAGGCCTTGCGGCGCACGCGCACGATCAGGTCGATGCCTTCGGTCACCATGCCGGCGGGCAGCGGCGGCAGGCCGGAAATCTGCACATGCTCGGCATCGATGTCGGACAGCTTGCCGCTGTCCACTTCGTACAGATGATGATGCGGGGACGTGTTGGGATCGAAAAATACCTTGCTGGGGTCAACGATGACTTCGCGGACCAGTCCCTTTTCCAGGAACAGCTTGAGCGTGTTGTAGACCGTTGCCTTGGAGGTTTCGGAGTGCCGGGTGTTGACGATCGCCATGACCTGGTCAGCCGAAAGATGCTCCTGGCGTGAAAACAGCGCGTGCGCAATCTCGATCCGCTGATGGGTCGGATTGATGTCGTGGCCGCGTAAAAGGCTGGCCATATTATCGCGCGTGTAATACATGCGCTTCATGATAATCAGCAATCTGGACTTTGTCTAATATCCGGAATAGGTATGACTGTTATTCGCAGGTGCTTGGCGGGCGCGGCGAAATGGGAAAAAACGGTACAATTCCGTTCAGTCTTTCCCCCATGTTTTTGGAAGCAGGAATCCCGTGGTTACGCTTACCCGACTCGATAGTTCGCAGCCTGATTTTCAGGCACGCCTTGCCCGCTTGTTGCAGTTTGACGATGCCGCCGATGCGGCCATCGAGCAGACGGTCGCCTCGATCCTGCATGACGTGAAAACGCGCGGCGATGCGGCGGTGCTCGAGTACACCGAACGTTTCGACCGGTTGCCGGCCGCCTCGCTGGCCAGCCTGGAGCTGAAGTCTGACCAGTTGCAGCATGCCCTCGAGCATTTGCCAGCCGATACCCGCCAGGCGCTGGAAGCTGCGGCGGATCGCGTGCGCCGCTACCACGAACGGCAAACCCAGGCGTCGTGGACCTATACCGAGGACGATGGCACCGTGCTGGGGCAGCAGATCACCCCGCTCGACCGCGTCGGGCTCTATGTGCCGGGTGGCAAGGCTGCGTATCCTTCATCGGTGCTGATGAACGCGATTCCGGCCAAGGTGGCGGGGGTGGCGGAACTCATCATGGTCGTGCCGACACCGGGTGGCGAACAGAACCAACTGGTGCTGGCCGCTGCCGCAATTGCGGGGGTGGACCGCGTGTTCACCATTGGCGGCGCGCAGGCAGTCGCGGCGCTGGCCTACGGCACCGAAACCGTGCCGCAGGTGGACAAGATCGTCGGTCCCGGCAATGCTTACGTGGCGGCGGCCAAGCGTCGCGTGTTCGGCACGGTGGGCATCGACATGATTGCCGGCCCTTCCGAAATCCTGGTGATCGCCGACGGCAGCACGCCACCCGAATGGGTGGCGATGGATTTGTTCTCGCAGGCCGAGCACGATGAAATGGCCCAGTCGATCTTGTTGTCGCCAGACGGGGCCTACCTCGATGCCGTTGCAGCCGCAATCGACACCCTGATCGTTGAGATGCCACGCAGCGACGTGATCCGCACCTCGTTGACCAATCGCGGGGCGCTGATCAAGACGCGCGATCTTGACGATGCCGCGGCGATCTCGAACACCATCGCGCCGGAGCACCTGGAACTATCGGTTGCCGACCCCGACGCCTTGCTGCCCAGGCTGCGCCATGCGGGCGCGATTTTCATGGGCAAGAATACCTGCGAGGCGCTGGGCGACTACTGTGCCGGCCCGAACCACGTGCTGCCCACGTCGCGCACTGCGCGCTTTTCATCGCCGCTGGGCGTATATGACTTCCAGAAGCGCAGCAGCCTGATTCACGTGTCACAGGCCGGCGCGCAGACGCTGGGCAAGATCGCCGCCACGCTGGCATACGGCGAAGGCTTGCAGGCCCACGCGCGTTCTGCCGAATATCGTCTGGTCGAGAAGTGAGCCTGCCGTCCCGATGAGTCAATACTGGAGCGCTGTGGTGCAGGGCCTGACGCCCTATGTGCCGGGCGAACAACCCAAGCTGGCCAACCTGGTCAAGCTCAACACCAACGAAAACCCCTACGGCCCCAGCCCAAGGGTGCTGGACGCGGTACGCGCGGAAGCTGCCGACACCCTGCGGTTGTACCCCGATCCTGGATCGGACCGGTTGCGTGCCGCTATCGCTGCGTTACATGGCGTGAATGCTGATGAGGTGTTCGTCGGCAACGGGTCGGACGAGGTGCTGGCGCATGCCTTCATGGCGCTGCTGAAACACGAGCGCCCAATCCTGTTCCCCGATATCAGTTACAGCTTTTATCCGGTGTATTGCGGCTTGTATGAGATTGCCTACCGCCAGATCCCGCTTGCCGCATCATTCGAGATCGATGTCGACGCCTACCTGACGCCCAATGGCGGGGTGATTTTTCCCAATCCGAACGCGCCGACGGGGTGCCTGCTGGCGCTGAGCGAAATCGACCGGCTGCTCGCGGGCAATCCGGGTTCGGTCGTGGTGATCGATGAGGCCTATATCGACTTTGGGGGCGAATCGGCGGTGAGCCTGGTGGCCCGCTATCCGCAGCTGCTGGTGACCCGCACCCTGTCCAAATCGCATGCGCTGGCCGGCCTGCGTGTGGGTTATGCGATCGGCCAGCCGCATCTGATCGAGGCGCTCAACCGGGTGAAGGACAGCTTCAATTCCTATCCGCTCGACCGCTTTGCGCAGGCGGGGGCGCAGGCCTCGATCGAAGACCGTGAGTATGTCGACGCCATCTGCGCCAAAGTGGTGGCAACGCGCACCCGGCTGGTCGTCGCGATGGAGGAAATGGGGTTCGAGGTGTTGCCTTCCTCGGCCAATTTCGTCTTCGCCCGGCATCCTGACCGGGACGGCGCAGGACTGGCTGCCGCGCTGCGCGAGCGCGGGATTATCGTTCGCCATTTCAGACAGCCCGAGCGGATCGCGCCGTTTTTGCGCATCACGATTGGCACCGATGCACAGTGCGATGTCCTGCTCAGTGCGTTAAAAGCGATTGTGGCCTGCTAGAATCCCTTTACAGTTTTATTTTCCGACGCCATGCGCACCGCCCAAGTCACCCGCAATACCCTGGAAACCCAGATCACGGTCAGCCTCAATCTCGACGGCAGCGGCGTCAGCACGCTCGCGACCGGCGTGCCGTTTCTCGACCACATGCTTGACCAGATTGCGCGTCACGGCCTGATCGACCTGGATATCCAGGCCAGGGGTGACCTGCACATCGACGCGCATCATACGGTGGAAGATACGGGGATTACGCTGGGCCAGGCCTTTGCGCAGGCCCTTGGCGACAAGAAAGGGATCCGCCGCTACGGCCATGCCTACGTGCCGCTCGACGAGGCGCTGTCACGCGTGGTGATCGACCTGTCGGGCCGTCCGGGGCTGGAGTACCACGTCGACTACACGCGTGCGCGCATCGGTGAATTCGATGTCGACCTGTTTCTGGAATTTTTCCGAGGCTTTATCAATCACGCCGGGGTCACGCTGCATATCGACAACCTGCGCGGCATCAATGCGCACCACCAGGCCGAAACCATCTTCAAGGCCTTCGGGCGCGCGCTGCGCATGGCGGTGGAGCCCGACCTGCGCATGGGTGACGTGCTGCCGTCCACGAAGGGCGCGCTGTGAACGTGGATATCGCCGTGATCGACTACGGCATGGGCAACCTGCGTTCGGTGGCCAAGGCCATTCAGCATGTCGCGCCGTCGGCCAGCGTCGTGGTGACATCCGACCCAGCAGTGATTGCGGGTGCGGGCCGCGTGGTGTTTCCGGGACAGGGGGCCGCACCCGACTGCATGCGTGAAATCGACGCGCGCGGCCTGCGCCAGGTGATTCTCGACGCGGCGAAAAGCAAGCCGTTTCTGGGCATCTGCATGGGATTGCAGGTGTTGTTCGATCACAGCGAAGAAGGGGATTCCGCATGTCTCGGCCTGTTCCCCGGAACCGTGCAGCGTTTTCCGCATGACGCCATGCACGATGAAGCGGGCATCAAGCTCAAGGTGCCGCACATGGGCTGGAACAATGTGTATCAGGCGAGCCCCCATCCGCTGTGGGCGGGCATCGGGGAGGGCGCACGCTTCTATTTTGTGCACAGCTATTTCGTGCAGCCAGATTCACCCGACATCATTGCCGGGTTTTCCCATTACCCGTTCCCGTTCACCTGTGCAATTGCCTCCGGAAATGTGTTTGCTGTCCAGTTTCACCCCGAAAAAAGCGAGATGCCCGGGCTGACGCTTCTGGGCAACTTTGTAACCTGGAATCCAGGTGAGACAGAAACCGCCTGTGATATGTCCGGCGCAGCCTGCGCCTAATTTTTCTGCTGTAAACCCTGCTGATTAGCCATGTTAATTATTCCTGCGATCGACCTTAAAGACGGCCACTGCGTGCGCCTGGAACAAGGCGAAATGGACACGGCCACTGTGTTCTCCGAAGACCCGGCCGCCACTGCCCGCCACTGGAAGGAACTGGGCGCGAGGCGCCTGCATCTGGTCGACCTCAACGGCGCCTTTGCGGGCAAACCGATCAACGACGCCGCGATCCGCTCCATCGTCGACGCGGTGGGCGAAGACATGCCGGTTCAGCTTGGCGGTGGCATTCGTGACCTTGCAACGATCGAACGCTACCTTGACGACGGCGTGCGCTACGTCATCATCGGCACGGCTGCGGTCAAGAATCCCGGTTTCCTGCACGAGGCCTGCGATGCGTTCCCCGGTCATGTGATGGTCGGGCTCGACGCCAAGGATGGCAAGATCGCGGTCGAAGGCTGGTCCAAGATCACGGGTCACGACGTGATCGACCTGGCCAAGCGTTTTGAAGGCTACGGTGTCGAAGCGATCATCTACACGGATATCGGCCGCGATGGCATGCTCAACGGCGTGAACGTGGAAGCCACGCAGCGGCTGGCGCAGGCGCTGTCGATCCCGGTGATCGCCAGCGGCGGCGTGACCAATATCGACGATGTCAGGGCCGTCTCCGCTGTCGCCAAGGACGGCATCATCGGCGCCATCACCGGTCGTGCGATTTATCAGGGCACGCTCGATTTCGCAGAGGCGCAGAAACTTGCCGATGAACTGGCCGGCGGCGTGTTTGGCGTTTGATTCGAAATAGCCAGCCATGCTCGCCAAACGCATCATTCCCTGCCTGGACGTTACCAATGGTCGCGTGGTCAAAGGCACCAATTTCGTTGAGTTGAAGGATGCCGGCGACCCGGTTGAAATTGCCCGTCGCTACAACGAAGAGGGCGCGGACGAACTGACATTTCTCGACATAACCGCGTCGTCCGACAACCGCGACCTGATTCTGCACATCATCGAGGCCGTCGCATCCGAGGTGTTCATTCCGCTGACGGTGGGCGGGGGCGTCCGGGTGGTGGGCGATATCCAACGTTTGTTGAACGCAGGTGCGGACAAGGTCAGCATCAACACGTCTGCAGTCAACAATCCACAGCTGGTGAAGGATGCGGCCGACCGGTACGGCAGCCAGTGCATTGTGGTGGCGATCGATGCCAAGCGCGTGGGCAACCACTGGGAAGTGTTTACCCATGGCGGCCGGACGGCCACCGGGCTCGACGCAATCGAGTGGGCACGAAAAATGGAGACGTTCGGCGCCGGTGAATTGTTGCTGACCTCAATGGACCGGGATGGCACCAAGAGCGGCTTCGATCTGGACCTGACCCGCGCGATTTCCGACGCGGTCGACATTCCCATCATCGCCAGCGGCGGGGTCGGCACCCTGCAACACCTGGTCGATGGCGTCAGGGAGGGGCGTGCCGATGCCGTGCTGGCAGCGAGCATTTTTCACTTCAGTGAACACGCGATTCACGATGCCAAACTGTTCATGCGCGACAAGGGCATCGAGGTGCGTTTGTGAGTAAGTGGCTCGACCACGTCAAATGGGATGCGCAGGGCCTGGTGCCGGCGATTGCCCAGGATGCGGATACGGGTGACATCCTCATGGTGGCCTGGATGAATCGCGAGGCACTGGAAGAAACAGCACGCACCCTGCGCGGGGTGTACTGGTCGCGCTCCCGCAACAAATTGTGGCGCAAGGGCGAAGAATCGGGCCATGTCCAGATCGTCAGCGAAATCAGGCTGGATTGCGATAACGACGTGGTGTTGCTGAAAGTCGAACAAATTGGCGGAATCGCCTGTCATACAGGCCGACGTTCCTGCTTCTTTCAGAAACTCGACCTTGATGACCAGGGCGGCAGCCACTGGGTGACGACCAGCCCTGTCCTGAAGAATCCTGACGAGATCTACCGCACATGAGCGACATTCTCGACCGTCTGGCCGAAACGCTGGAAGCACGCAAAAAGGCGGCCCCCGACAGTTCCTACGTGGCCAAACTGTATGCCAGGGGCACCGACGCCATCCTGAAAAAAATCGGCGAGGAAGCCACCGAAACCGTGATGGCGGCCAAGGACGACCAGCCCGAAAAGATCATCTACGAAGTGGCCGATTTGTGGTTTCATACGCTCGTTCTGCTGGCGCACAAGGGACTGAAGCCGGCGGATGTGCTGAACGAACTGGCGCGCCGCGAGGGCTTGTCAGGTCTGGAAGAAAAGGCCAATCGACATGAGTGACTGCATTTTCTGCAAGATTGCAGCGGGGCAATTGCCCTGCAGCAAGGTCTACGAAGACGACGATGTGCTGGTGTTTCACGACATCCATCCGTTTGCACGGGTGCATCTGCTGATCATCCCGAAGCAGCACATCGCATCGCTCGCTGAATGTGCGCCTGAGCATGATAGGCTGCTTGGGAAAATGCTGTTGCTGGCGCCGCAACTGGCGAAGGAACACGGGCTGGATACCGGGTTCAAAACGCTCATCAACACCGGGCGTGGCGGCGGCCAGGAGGTGTTCCATATTCATGTTCACGTTTTTGGTGGCGGTGATCCCGTCACTCCTAAATAACTAAAGAGGAGATACACCATGGGTAGTTTTAGCATCTGGCATTGGTTGGTCGTTCTGGTTGTCGTGCTGCTGATTTTTGGCACCAAGAAATTACGCAATATCGGCAGCGATCTGGGTGGTGCGGTCAAAGGGTTCAAGGAAGGCATCAAGGAAGAGCCGGCCAAGATCAGCGACAGTGCCGACAAGGAAGGCGCTACCATCGATGCAGAAGTCAAGGACAGGCAACACTCCTGAAAGGCAAGATTCAGGAATCGGGATTCAGGGTGTGGTCGTCTTCGGCTGCGCCTGCCCCTGCCCCCAGTCCCTGACCCCCATCTATGTTCGACATCGGCTTTTCCGAACTTCTCATGATCGGCGTCGTGGCGCTGATCGTGATCGGCCCCGAGCGCCTCCCCAAGGTCGCGCGCACGGCAGGCCATCTGTATGGACGCATGCAGCGGTATGTGTCGTCCGTGAAAACAGATATCAGCAACGAGATTCACCTGGATGAAATTCGCAAGGCCGGTGAGGGATTTAAGGAGTCGGTCGAGTCGGCAGTCGGGGGGATCCAGCGCGAAACCAATGTGGTTGACGACTACATGCGCAGCGAGGTCGGCAATGTCAGCAAGGTGATGGCGGCGATGGCGGTGACAGAAGGTGACCGTCCCGTCACCGAAACGGCCATGAAACAGCTCGAATCGGAAGACAATCCCCAGCAAAGCCTGCTGCTCGAAGAACCTGCCCGGGACGCTGACATGACGCAGACGCCGTCTGCCGTAATCGAAACAGCTCGCGGCTCAAACGCCGGGACGTCAACATGAACACGCCCGAAGTCACATTTGTCTCGCACCTGGTCGAGATGCGGGATCGCCTGCTGCGCGCAGTGCTTGCGATCGTGATTATTTTCATCTGTCTGTTTCCGTGGGCGCAGGATATCTATGCTTTGCTGGCCAAGCCGATGCTGGCCGCGCTGCCCCAGGGCGGCCAGATGATCGCGACCGAAGTCACCACGCCATTCTTCGTGCCGGTCAAGGTCACCATGATGGCTGCTTTTCTGTTGGCCATGCCGTGGGTGTTCTATCAGGCCTGGGCATTTGTCGCGCCGGGGCTGTATCAGCACGAACGGCGCATTGGCGTGCCGCTGGTGATCGCCAGCGTGCTGCTGTTCCTGATGGGCATGGCGTTTGCCTATTTCCTGGTCTTCCCCGTGGTGTTCGGGTTCATCATCGGCATCGCGCCCGAGGGCGTGGCGGTGATGACTGATATCGGGAAATACCTCGATTTCGTGATCACCCTGTTCATGGCGTTTGGTATCACCTTCGAAGTTCCGATTGCTGTGGTGCTGCTGGTGAAGATGGGCATGGTGTCGGTCGCCAAGCTGCGCGAAATCAGACCATACGTCGTCGTCGGCGCATTTGTCGTCGGCGCGATTTTCACCCCGCCTGACGTGATCTCGCAGTTCATGCTCGCGATCCCTGTATGGTTCCTGTACGAGTTGGGCATTATCGTGGCGGCACTGATTACCCGGCCCAAGCCTGAACCCGAATCGGATTACACACCCATGTCAGAATCTGACCTGGATGCCGAACTGGACCGGATCGAAGCCGAAACGCGCGACCAGAAGTAACGCACCGATACAGTGCGCAATGCGCTGTTATGCACCTTGCTGGTGCGGCCTGTCAGATGGTGCGGCAATAAAACCTTTCAAATCAAAGCCCCATGTTCATGGTCCATTTATTGCTGAAATAGCGGGGTTATTGTTGGCGGGAGCCGTTGCATGGAAGCGTTGAAAACAGGCAGTGATGTGTTGTTCGTGTTGCTTGGCGGCATCATGGTGCTGGCCATGCATGCCGGGTTCGCCTTCCTGGAGCTGGGCACGGTGCGCAAGAAGAACCAGGTCAATGCGCTGGTCAAGATCCTCACTGACTTTTCGGTCTCCACCATTGCGTATTTCTTCATCGGATACAGCGTTGCATACGGTGTCAGCTTCTTCTCCAGTGCCGAGGTGCTGTCCGCCAGGAATGGTTATGACCTGGTCAAGTTCTTTTTCCTGCTGACCTTCGCGGCTGCCATTCCCGCCATCGTGTCGGGCGGCATCGCCGAACGCGCGCGCTTCAATCCGCAACTGGCCGCGACATTCGCGCTGGTCGGGCTGGTGTACCCGTTCTTCGAGGGCATCGTCTGGAACGGCAATTTTGGCATTCAGGAATGGTTGGCCACGACGTTTGGCGCCAGCTTCCATGACTTTGCGGGGTCGGTGGTGGTGCACGCAGTGGGGGGCTGGATTGCGCTACCTGCTGTATTGCTGCTCGGCGCGCGGCGCGGGCGCTACACCAAGGACGGCATGATTTCGGCCCACCCGCCATCCAATATTCCGTTTCTGGCGCTCGGCGCATGGATTCTGACGGTGGGTTGGTTTGGCTTCAATGTCATGTCTGCCCAGATGATCGAGGCCGCATCCGGCCTGGTCGCGGTGAATTCGCTGATGGCGATGGTGGGGGGCACGCTGGCCGCGCTGGTCATCGGCCGCAACGACCCCGGCTTCATCCACAACGGGCCGCTGGCCGGTCTGGTCGCGGTGTGCGCGGGTTCGGACCTGATGCATCCGCTGGGTGCCCTGGCGACTGGCGTCATTGCGGGCGGGCTGTTCGTCTGGATGTTCATGGTGACGCAGAACAAATGGAAGATTGACGATGTCCTGGGGGTGTGGCCCCTGCACGGACTGTGCGGCGCGTGGGGCGGAATTGCCGCAGGTATCTTTGGCGCCAAGGCGTTGGGTGGCGTGGGGGGCGTGAGCCTGGCGTCGCAGCTTATCGGAACGCTGGGCGGCGTGGCGGTTGCCGTGCTTGGCAGCCTGGTGGTCTACGGCATACTGAAAGCGTTTGTCGGCCTTCGGCTTGACGCGGAAGCAGAATTCAACGGTGCCGACCTCAGTATCCACAAGGTGTCGGCAACCGCAGAACGCGAAACCAACTGGTAATTCAGGTCCGCCTTCAGCGTTTCAGCTTGCGCAGGTGCTGGCGGCGCTCGATGCGAAGTTGCTCGAGTTGCCGGTCAACCTGCACCACGTCCGGATGTTCCTCGGTGTATTTCAGCAACAGTTCGGTTCGCAGGATGCGCAACTCAACCTGTTTTTCATCCAGGCCAACCAGGTAGGGGTCTTTCGGGTCCGGTTCCTTGGCGGATTCGCGGGCCGACGTTTTCCCGTTTTCCTGCATGGCCGGAGCCGCGGGATCAATGGTTTCGCGCTCAAGCGGGCCTGCAGCTGGCCGCTCGACAAGTGGCTCAGCGCTGGAGTCAGCGTGAGTGGGCGGCAGCGACCCCGCTCTAGGGGTGTGCAGGAAGTGGTTTCCAACGAGGATGCCCGCGCCGATCAATACCAGCATGCCGGCAGTCGTCACATAGGCTGATCGATCCGACATGTGTTCCGGGGCCGCAATGGCAGTTGAAGGGGGCGCCGCAGGCGTCAGCACATGCAATGCGCTGACCAGCGCGCGGGCGTCCGGGCGGGCTTGCGGGTTCTTCTGCAGCATGCTGGCGAGCAGGCTGACCAGTCCAGCGGGCAGCCCGGAACGCAAAGATACGGCCGACACCGGCGTTTCGTTGATCACGCGATAGAGGATCGTCGGCAGGCTGTCTCCATCGAATGCGTACTGCCCGGTCAACATTTCATACAGGACTGCGCCGAGCGAGAAAATATCCGATCGCCCGTCGACCTCGTGGCCCATCGCCTGTTCCGGCGACATGTAGCGCGGCGAGCCGAGCATCTGGCCGGTGTGGGTATGGTCGCTGTTAACGAGATGAGCAATTCCGAAGTCGGTCAGTTTGATGCGCCCGCGCTGCCCGGTCACGATTACATTTGCGGGCTTGATGTCCCGGTGGATGACGCCGTGCTCGTGCGCGAATGCAAGCGCTTCGGCCATTTGGACGGCAGTGTCGAGTGCGAGAGCCACCGGCATCGGGCCCATGTTCATCACATCGCGCAGCGTCGCGCCGGACAGATATTCCATGGCGATGTACGCGAGTTCGTCGGTTTCGCCCACGTCATAGATGGTGACGATGTTGGTATGCGAGAGCCGGCCTGCACTCTGCGCCTCCCGCAGAAAACGGGATTCAGCATCCTTGCCTTCCTGCCGCAGCTGCGCGATCGGTACGGTCTTGATGGCGACCGTACGCTCGATCAGCGGGTCGCGTGCACGATATACCGTGCCCATCGCACCCTGGCCCACCTCATCGAGGATTTCGTAACGCCCGATTTTCATCGCGTGATGCGCATCAGGTCTGGCATTCCACGATCTGGCCCCGGACCGCGCGGCTGTCTTCACCCATCAGATAAAGGTAGCAGGGCATCAGGTCGTCGGCGCTGGGCAGACTTTCGGGCGCAAGACCGGGATGCGTACGCGCGCGCAGGGAGGTTGCCACCTGTCCCGGGATCAGGGTATTGATGCGCAGGGGGGTGTCCGAACCAAGTTCATCCGACCAGATGCGGGTGAGGGTTTCCAGCCCCGATTTTGCGACGGCATACCCTCCCCAGAACGCACTGGGCTGATGACCGTGGGTTTCGCCGGTGAACACCACCGAGGCGTCGGGCGCCTTCAACAGCAGCGGCAGGCAGGCGCGGGTGAGTGCAAACGGGGCGATCAGGTTGACCCGCATCAGGGTTTGCCACTGCTCCAGAGTCTGCAGTTGAAGCGGCGTCAGGCTGTAGAACTGATGGGCGCTGTGCAACAGCCCGTCCAGCCGTTTCAGATGATGGGCCAGGGTGCCTGCCAGCGTTTCCATGCTGCGTTCGTCGGCCGCGGCAAGGTCGTAGGGAAACATCGCAGGTTCGGCCCCACCTGCCGCCAGAATCGCGTCATATACGGATTCGAGCCGGGCTTCGTCGCGGCCCAGCAGGGCGACGGTTGCACCATGGCGCGCGTAGGCCAGGCTGGCCGCTCGTCCGAGACCCGAGCTTGCTCCGGTCACGAGGATGACGCGGCCAGCAAGCAGGTCAGAGCGGGGCTGGTAGTCTTTCATAGCTGATCAAGTAAGGCACGTGCCGATTGTACTCCGCTCGATGTGGCGCTTTCGAGCGTCGCGGGATACGCACCGGCGGTGTAGTCGCCGGCCAGAAAAATGCGTGGATGCGCGGTGCGGACCGCCGGGCGTGGCATGTCGGGGAGACAGGCGTAGGTCGCCTGTTTTTCAACGATGGCCTTGCGCCATTTGGGTGCGCCGGGGCGGGCAATCCGCTGCAACTGCGCTTCGGCCTGATCCAGCCAGTCCGGCGACAAGTGGGCGGCGGCACTGGCGACAAACGCCAGCAAGCCCGCCTGCCCGTGGCTCTGCCCCCGGTCGAATACATACTGCGCAGGGCCGTTCGCCAGGGCGAACATGGGTTTGTCGAGTTTGAACTCCGGGTCGTACTGAAGATAACCCGTGGCAATCGGCTGGTAATCGTAGCCAGCCACGGCATCGCCTGTCGGCTTGAGGGCGGGAACGTGGGTGGCCAGCGCAGGCAGATGCTGGGGGGCGACAGCCAGAATGACATGGCTGTAGGTGGCCGTCTCATCGTTCGAGGCTGCCGTGACGGATGCCGCTGTGGCATCGAGCATCCGGACCCGGCTGGACAGACGCACGTCGCCACCCAGCTCGACCAGACGCGAGGCCGCGGGGGCGGGCAGCAGTGCGGTCAGGTCGCGGCGGGGCAACAGCAGGTCGCTGTGGCGGGTGCGTCCGCCAAAGGCCGCGCGCATGACATCCTGGAAGACGCGGGCGCTGGCCGTTTCAGGAGGGGTGTTGAGCGCGGAGATGCACAGCGGATGCCAGAGCAGGCGGCTGAGTTTTTCGGGTTGGGAATGTGTGAGCTGGCTGACCGTTTGTGTCCCGGGGGCATCCGGCCCCTTGAGCACGGCGTGGACCCAGCGTGCGGCAGCCAGCTTCTCGCGCACGCTCAAGCCATCGGCACCGAGCAATCCGGCCAGCAAATGCATGGGCGCCGGAAGTCGCGGGCAGGCCATGGAAAAGTCGGGCGGCTGGTCGATGGCAAGCGGCAATCGCCACAAAGCCTCGTCTGCAGAAGACGGATGCAGACGCGCGATCAATTGCAGCGTCTGCTCATAGGCGCCGAGCAGAATGTGCTGGCCATTGTCGAGCGGTTGCCCTTCCAGTTCGACCTTCCGCGCCCGCCCGCCCAGGGTGCGGCTGGATTCATACAAGGTAGTGGAAATGCCAGCTTCCGCCAGCGTCAGGGCGGCAGTGCAGCCTGCCCAGCCGCCACCGATTACGGCGACGCGGGTCTTGCCTGGCCCAGTCATCATGGAAACAACCAGGTTTTGCTGGCCAACCAGACTTTGCGCAAGGGCGTGAGGGCCACGCGTGCGCGCAAAACAGGGAATCCGTCACGCTGGATTTCATCCAGCAGGGTGCGGTAAATCGATGCCATCACCAACCCGGGGCGTTGCGCGCGGCGGGCTCGAAGCGGCAGGACCGCGAGGGCACGCTCATAGCAGGCGACGGCACGCTCGAACTGGAACTGCATCAGCGCCTTGAATTCAGGCGTGTCCGTGCCGTTCAGGATATCGGTCTCGCGGACGCCGAAGCGCGCCATTTCATCCTGCGGCAGATAAATCCGTCCGCGGCGCGCGTCCTCGCCCACATCGCGGATGATGTTGGTGAGCTGGAACGCAAGCCCCAGTTCATGCGCGTAACGGCGAATGTCGCGATCGTCCGCGCTGCGGGGGCCGCCGAATATGCTTGCCGCGACTTCTCCCACCACGCCCGCCACCCGGTAGCAGTAGAGATTGAGCGATTTGAAATCGGGATAGCGGACCTGGTCCAGGTCCATCGCCATGCCGTCGATGATTTCCAACAGCAGTGCCGGTTGGGTATTGCGGCCGTCACGGGTGTCGGCCAGCGCACGGGTGGCGGGGTGTTCGGGCGCGCCTGCCGCGAACCGCTCGATCTCCTGTCGCCACCAGTCAAGTTTGGCAACTGCAACCTGACGTTCGTGACATTCGTCCACCACGTCGTCGAGTTCGCGGCAGAGGGCGTAAAAAGCCGTGATCGCTCGCCGGGTATCCAGCGGCAGAAAGACGAAACTGTAATAGAAGCTGGATCCGCTGGCCGCGGCGCGTTCCTGGCAAAACCGATGGACATCCATGCTCAGAATAATCCGCGGCCGAGCATGCTGATCCAGTCCTTTCGGGTCAGCACGGGACGATTGTGGAACACGCAGCCGGGGTCGGCATGCAGCTTGCGCAGAATGGCCTCGCCCCCGAGAATCGTCACCCGCAGTTCCAGCCCGATGCGGCCCTTGAGTTGCCGGCCAAGCGGGGCGCCGGCCTGGAGCAATTTGCGGGTGCGCTCGATCTGCTTCTGCATCATTGCGTGCCACAGGCCACGGGTGTCGCCTTGCGCAATCTGCGTTTCGCTGACGTGGAAGGCGGCCAGTTCAGCCTGCGGCAAATAAATCCGGCCTTTCCTGAAATCGACGGCGATATCCTGCAGGAAATTGATCAACTGCAGACTGCTGCAAATGGCGTCGGAATACGCCAGATGGCGGGGGTCATGGCTGCCGTACAAATGCATCATCAGGCGTCCGACGGGGTTGGCCGAGCGGCGGCAGTAATCCATGACCTCGCCAAAATCGGCATAGCGGGTTTTTTCCACATCCTGACTGAAAGCGGACAGCAGGTCGCGAAACGGTGCAAGCGGAATGGCGTGGGCGCGGATGGCTTCAGCCAACGGGCCGAACACCGGGTCGGTCGGGACGATGCCTTGTTCGATGCGATCCAGTTCGGCGGAATAGGCGGCTAACTGGGACAGCCGCTCGGCGGCCGGGGCATCGCCTTCGTCGGCGATATCGTCCGCACTGCGTGCAAACCGGTAAATCGCTTCCACAGGACGACGCAAGCGTCTGGGCAGCAGCCAGGATGCAACGGGGAAGTTTTCGTAGTGATCGACCGGCACCGGCAACAAAAAAAGGAATGGGAATAAAGACTTAGGTGGGATAGCCGGTCAGCTTGGGTGACAGCATCGTATTGATTATATTACACTTATCGGTCGTAGGCTTTGCGGTCAAGCCGCGAGAGTGGCGGAATTGGTAGACGCACTGGATTTAGGTTCCAGCGCCGCAAGGCGTGGGGGTTCGAGTCCCCCCTCCCGCACCATCGGCTTTTAGCCGCTCACCCATCATATTAATTCAGCCAGGAAAAGTTTTGATGCAAGCAAATCTTGAAGTTCTTGAGGGTCTGGCCCGGCGCCTGGAAATCAGCGTGCCCATGGATCAGTTGGAAACCGAAGTGCAAAGCCGTCTGAAGCGCCTGGCACGCAACGTCAAGATGGACGGCTTTCGTCCTGGCAAGGCGCCGTTGAGTGCGGTCGCGCGTCACCACGGACCGGGTGTGCGCCAGGAGGTGCTGGGTGAGTCCCTGCAAGCCCGCTTTGGCGAGGCCGTGCAGACGCACAATCTGAAAATCGCAGGTTATCCGCGTTTCGAGCCGAAAGCAGGGCAGACCGACACCGCCGTCATGGCGTTCAGCGCAAGCTTCGAGGTGTATCCCGAGGTCAAGATTGACGGTTTGAGCTCGGGCAAGATCAGCCGGCCTGTCGTCACCCTGAGCGATGCGGATGTGGCGAAGACGCTCGAAGTGCTGCAGAAGCAGCGCCGCACGTTCGAATCTGCTGATCAGGCGGCGGCCGAGGGCCATCTGGTCAAGTTTGATTACCAGGGCACGGTTGATGGCGAGGCGTTCGAAGGAGGCAAGGGCGAAGATTTTGCGGCGGTTATCGGCGAAGGGCGCCTGCTGAAGGACTTCGAACAGAACCTGACCGGCCTCAAATCTGGCGACAGCAAGGGTTTCGACCTGACGTTCCCCGCCGACTATGCCGCCAAGGAACTTGCCGGCAAGGCCGCCCATTTTGAAGTGCAGGTCAAGGACGTGCAGGTGCCGGTGCTGCCGCCGGTGGATGCCGAGTTTGCCAAGGCGTTGGGAGTGGAAGACGGCGATGTGGCCAAACTCAAGGCCGACGTCAAATCCAATCTGGAGCGCGAAGTGAAACGTCGTGTGCAGACGAAACTGAAGGAGCAGGCGATGGAACTGCTGCTTCAGAAAAGCATGCTGGATCTGCCGCAGAGCCTGGTGGAGATGGAAACCGACCGCCTGCGCAGCATGACGGAACAGGACATGAAGCAGCGTGGGGTTCAGACCATGAAGCTTTCTGCCGATATGTTTACTGGACAGGCCGAACGTCGTGTTCGGCTGGGCCTGATCCTGGCCGAAATCGTTCAGGCAAACAAGCTGGTGTCCGAGCCGGATCAGATTCGTGCGCTGATCCAGGAGCAGGCCCAGAGCTACGAAGAGCCGGAGCAGGTGATGCAGTGGTACTACCAGAACCCGGAACGGATGCAGGAAATCGAGTCCCTGGCGCTGGAAGAGAATGTGGTAGCATGGGTCGCAGGACAGGCCCAAGTAGAAGACGTGACAATCTCCTTTGAAGAACTGATGGGACGTGCCTAATGCGTATTGATTTTGAGCGCGATACCTTTGAACCACAGGGTTTGGGGCTGGTCCCCATGGTCGTTGAGCAAAGCGGCCGCGGTGAACGCGCGTACGACATTTATTCGCGCCTGCTCAAGGAGCGGGTCATTTTCCTCGTGGGTCCGGTGAATGATGCGACAGCCAACCTGGTCGTCGCTCAAATGCTTTTCCTTGAGTCGGAAAACCCCGACAAGGACATCTACTTCTATATCAACTCGCCGGGCGGCTCGGTTTCGGCCGGCATGGCGATCTACGACACGATGCAGTTCATCAAGCCGGATGTGTCCACGCTTTGCATTGGACAGGCGGCCAGCATGGGCGCATTCCTGTTGACGGCAGGCACCCACGGCAAGCGTTTCTGCCTGCCCAATTCTCGCGTGATGATTCACCAGCCCTTGGGCGGTTTTCAGGGACAGGCGTCGGATATCGCCATTCATGCCAAGGAAATCCTCTATTTGAAATCGCGCCTGAATGACATGCTGGCCAAACACACCGGGCAGAGCATGGAAGCGATTGAACGCGACACCGATCGCGACAACTTCATGAGTGCGGACGATGCTGTCAAGTATGGTCTGGTCGACAAAGTGTTGACCAGCCGTGACGAAGCATCAGGTAATTAAGCAAGGAACCGGAATGGCAGACAAAGGCTCGAGCGACAAACTTCTTTATTGTTCCTTCTGCGGCAAAAGCCAGCACGAGGTGCGCAAGCTGATTGCCGGGCCGTCGGTGTTCATCTGCGATGAATGCGTTGAGCTTTGCAACGACATCATTCGCGAGGAAATCCAGCAGGCCGACAAGAAAAAGGGCGATAGCACCGACTTGCCTACGCCGCACGAAATCAGTGGCATTCTTGATCAATACGTGATCGGTCAGAGCATGGCCAAGAAATCACTGGCGGTTGCGGTGTACAACCATTACAAGCGGTTGCGCAGCAATTCTGGCAGCGGCGAGGTCGAACTGGCCAAAAGCAACATTCTGCTGATCGGGCCGACTGGCTCGGGCAAAACCTTGCTGGCACAAACCCTGGCGCGTCTCCTCGACGTGCCGTTTGTGATCGCCGATGCGACCACGCTGACCGAAGCGGGCTATGTGGGCGAGGATGTCGAGAACATTATCCAGAAGTTGCTGCAGAAGTGCGATTACGACGTCGACAAGGCCAAGCAGGGCATCGTTTACATCGATGAAATCGACAAGATTTCACGCAAGTCCGATAACCCCTCGATTACCCGGGATGTGTCGGGCGAAGGCGTACAGCAGGCCCTTTTGAAGCTGATCGAGGGTACCACGGCCTCGATTCCGCCTCAGGGTGGACGCAAGCATCCTAATCAGGAATTTGTCCAGGTCGACACCAGCAACATCCTGTTTGTGTGCGGCGGTGCGTTCAGCGGTCTGGAAAAAGTTATCCGGGGGCGTACCGAAAAAGGTGGCATCGGTTTCGGTGCGCAGGTCAAGAACATCGACGACACCAAGCGTGATGTCGAATTGCTGCATCAGGTCGAACCGGAAGATCTCATCAAATATGGTCTGATCCCTGAGTTTGTCGGACGCTTGCCCGTCGTGACCACTCTTGACGAGCTGGATGAAGCTGCACTGGTGCAGATTCTGACCGAGCCGAAGAATGCGCTGACCAAGCAATTCGCCAAGCTCTTCAAAATGGAAGGGGTTGAACTCGAATTCCGTGAGGAGGCGCTGAACGCCATCGCCAAGCGTGCATTGGCTCGACGGACCGGTGCCCGCGGCCTGCGTTCAATCATTGAGCATGCACTGCTCGACACCATGTATGACCTGCCGTCCCTGAAAGGGGTCAGCAAGGTGGTGGTGGACAGCAATCTGATCACCGGCGACGGCAAGCCCTTGTTGATTTATTCCGAGCAAGACGATCAGCCTCTGGCTGCCGGAGCTTGAACCGGTTTGGCTGACAGGGAACCTGTCGGCCATCTTGAATTCCAAACTATGCCCCCCAGATGTGGATGTGCGTGGTTGAATTCCGCGCATCCTTTCCTTCACTTTCACCAGGAAAATCATGATGAGCGACAACGTATCCAAGGAACAGATTGACCTGCCGCTGTTGCCGCTAAGGGATGTGGTGGTGTTTCCCCACATGGTCATCCCCCTGTTTGTGGGCCGTCCCAAATCGATCAAGGCGCTGGAAACCTCGATGGAGTCCGGCAAGAGCATTCTGCTGGTGGCCCAGAAGACCGCCGCGCAGGACGATCCCACCCCCGAAGACCTCTACGATACTGGCAGTATCGCGACCGTTCTGCAGATGCTGAAATTGCCCGATGGCACCGTCAAGGTGCTGGTTGAAGGCAATCAGCGTGCCCGCGTGATCGAGGTCACCGATACCGGCACCCATCTGTCTGCACGTTCCGAGATCCTGCCAGCCGAAGGCGAGGAACTGGTGGAAGTCGAGGCCATGCGCCGCGCCTTGCTGACCCAGTTCGACCAGTACGTCAAACTGAACAAGAAAATTCCGCCGGAAATCCTTACGTCGCTGGCAGGTATCGATGAAGGCGGCCGGCTGGCCGACACCATCGTTGCGCACCTGCCGCTGAAACTGGAACAGAAGCAGGAGGTGCTGGAAATGATCGGCGTGAACAAGCGCCTGGAACATCTGCTCGGACTGCTGGAAGGCGAACTCGATATCCTCCAGGTGGAGAAGCGCATTCGTGGCCGCGTCAAGCGCCAGATGGAGAAGAGTCAGCGCGAGTATTACCTGAACGAACAGGTCAAGGCGATCCAGAAAGAGCTTGGCGACATTGAAGAAGGTGCCGAGCTGGAAGAGCTGGAAAAGCGCATCAAGCAAGCCAGCATGTCCAAGGAAGCCGAAGCCAAGGCGCTGGGCGAACTGAAAAAACTGCGCATGATGTCGCCGATGTCTGCTGAAGCCACGGTGATTCGCAGTTACATTGAAGCCATGGTGGGCTTGCCGTGGAAGAAGAAAACCAAGATCAGCAAGGACCTGGTCAAGGCCGAGGCCGTGCTGGACGAAGATCACTACGGTCTCGACAAGGTCAAGGAACGCATTCTCGAGTATCTGGCAGTGCAGCAGCGCGTCGACAAGGTCAAGGCCCCGATCCTGTGCCTGGTGGGGCCGCCCGGCGTGGGCAAAACCTCACTCGGACAGTCCGTTGCACGAGCGACCAACCGCAAGTTCGTGCGTATGGCGCTTGGCGGTGTGCGCGACGAATCCGAGATTCGGGGCCATCGCCGCACCTACATTGGTTCGATGCCGGGCAAGATCCTGCAAAGCCTGACCAAGGTCGGGGTCAGGAACCCGCTGTTCCTGCTCGATGAAGTCGACAAGATGGGCCAGGACTTCCGTGGCGATCCCTCCTCAGCCTTGCTGGAGGTGCTCGACCCCGAGCAGAACCACACCTTCCAGGACCATTACATCGAGGTCGAGTATGACTTGTCGGACGTGATGTTCGTCGCGACCGCCAACTCGCTCAACCTGCCTGCGCCGTTGCTGGACCGGATGGAAGTGATTCGCCTGTCCGGGTATACCGAAGACGAAAAGATCAATATTGCCGAGCGCTATCTGGTGCCCAAGCAACTCAAGGTGAATGGCATCAAGGAAGGCGAACTTGCGATTGCCGAGTCGGCCCTGCGTGACATCGTGCGCTATTACACGCGCGAGTCGGGTGTACGAAATCTGGAGCGGGAAATCTCCAAAATCTGCCGCAAGGCGGTCAAGGCTCTGTTACTGAAAAAGGGCGCCAAGGTTGCCAAGATTTCGGTGACGTCGCGCAACCTCGAGAAATACCTCGGGGTGCAACGCTTCAGTTTCGGGATTGCGGAGAAGAACAACCAGGTCGGCCAGGTCACCGGTCTTGCATGGACCGAGGTGGGGGGCGAACTGCTCACCATCGAGGCGGTTTCTCTGCCTGGGCGCGGCAAGATGACCACCACCGGCAAACTGGGCGAGGTGATGCAGGAGTCGATCCAGGCCGCGCTGTCCGTGGTGCGCGCCCGTTCTCGCAAGTTGGGCATCCCGGAGGATTTCTACCAGAAGCGCGACATCCATATCCACCTGCCGGAAGGTGCAACCCCGAAAGACGGGCCCTCAGCCGGCATCGCGATTTGCACTTCGATGGTGTCGACCCTGACCAACATCCCCGTTCGCGCCGACGTCGCGATGACCGGAGAAATCACGCTGCGGGGCGAAGTTCTGCCGATTGGCGGCCTGAAGGAAAAATTGCTGGCGGCGCATCGTGGCGGCATCAAGACCGTGTTGATCCCGCACGAAAACGTCAAGGATCTGACGGAGATTCCTGGCAACATCAAGAACAAGCTCGATATTCATCCTGTCAAGTGGATCGATCAAGTGCTTGAATTGGCACTGGAACATGCGCCTGAGCCCTTGCCGGAAGAACCCGAGGCAGACCCTACAGCAATTGCCGTGCCGGACAAGGAAGAAAGCTCATCCGCATCGCTTAAACACTGAGTTTGTTAAGCAAATGCGTTCGAATCCCGCGCCAGACGCGGGATTTTTTTGCCCATGGCCCGGAAAAGCGCTTGACACAAGGTTTTGCGGGTTGTTATAAAAGCGGCCACAGGGTTTTCCTGTGCCACTAAGAGTGAAGGGGACAACACGTGAACAAATCCGAATTGATTGATGCCATTGCCGACTCCGCAGATATTTCCAAGGCTGCTGCTGGCCGTGCACTGGATGCTACGGTCGAGGCCGTCAAGAAAGCGCTGAAAAAGGGCGACATGGTGACGCTGGTGGGCTTTGGCAGTTTCTATGTGGGCAAGCGTGCTGCACGTACCGGCCGCAATCCGCGTACTGGCGCAACCATCAAGATCAAGGCCGCCAAGGTGCCGAAGTTCCGCGCCGGCAAGGGTCTGAAGGACGCCATCAACTAATAAAAAAATACGCGCTGAATTCATCAAGAAAAAGCGCGGCGCATTTGGCAGGGCCGGAAAATATGTTGTAGAATCTTGGTCTTTGTCGGGTGCTTAGCTCAGCTGGTAGAGCGTCGCCTTTACACGGCGAATGTCGGGGGTTCGAGCCCCTCAGCACCCACCAGCAGGGTCAAAAACAAGTTTTACAGAAACAAGGGAGTGGTAGTTCAGTTGGTTAGAATACCGGCCTGTCACGCCGGGGGTCGCGGGTTCGAGTCCCGTCCACTCCGCCAACACCAAAAAGGCGAACGAGAGTTCGCCTTTTTTCATTTCGCCGCCGCGCGTCATTTAATTTAATCCCGAGAGGGCGAGACGCGAGGCCCAAAGTACGCGAAAATTCGCGTTAACTTTTTTTCTGGAGTGATAACCGTGCTCGAAGCAATTCGCATGCATGCAAAAGGTTGGATCGCCAAGGTCATCCTGGCCCTGGTTGCGGTGACGTTTGCCCTGTTTGGCGTGGATTCCTACATGAGCGGTGACCGAAGCGGTGGCGTGGTTGCCGAGGTGGGGGATGTGGGTATTTCGCGTGAGGAACTCTCGCGCGAGATTCAGGCGCAGAGTGATCGCATGCGCGAGGCGCTCGGTCCGGCGTTTGATCCTGCGGTCACTGAAACCATGACCTTTCGCAAGGAAGTCCTCGACAGTCTGATCGAGCGCAAGGCCCTGTTGCAGGATGCACAGAAACTGAAGTTCCTGACGCCCGATGCCTACATTGCGTCGGTGCTGTCGCAAATTCCGGCGTTCCAGCAGGACGGAAAATTCTCTCAGCAGCGATACGAAGCTGCCCTGCGTCAGAATGGTCGCTCGGCACCCCAGTTCGAGAACGAACTGAGGCAGGCCTTCATGCTGGAGGCGCTGACCAGCCCGGTTTCGCTTGCCGCTTTTCCCTCAGCGACATCAATGACCCAGCTTGCCCATCTGGTAGCACAACAGCGTGAAGTCTCTTGGGTGGACTTGCCGGCATCGTTGGTGTCAGCACAGGTCAAGGTGACGCCTGCTGAGATTGAGCAGTATTACGCGGCGAACAAGGCTGCCTTCACCGAGCCCGAGCAAATTCGTGCCGACTATCTGGTACTTGACGTGGCTGCCATCGCTGCGGGCATGACGGTGAGCGATCAGGCGGTTGCTGATTACTATGCGTCCAATGCGGGCCAGTTCGGCCAACCCGAGCAGCGAAGTGCGAGCCACATCCTGATCACGGCCGATAAAAGTGCAGACGCTGCCACCCGGGCCAAGGCCAAGGCGAAAGCAACCGGATTGTTCCAGACGCTGCAAAAAGCGCCAGGACGGTTCGCAGAACTTGCGCGTACACAGTCGGAGGATCCGGGCTCGGCTGCGCAGGACGGTAGCTTGGGGAGCTTTGGCCGCGGCATGATGGTCAAGTCCTTCGAGGACGCAGTGTTCAGCATGAAGCCCAATGAGATCCGCGGTCCGGTTGAAAGCGATTTTGGCTATCACATCATCCGGTTGGATGGCATTCAGGCTGGCCAGGCTGCGCCTCTCGGTCAAGTTCGGGGGGCGGTGGTTGAGGAGTTGCGTCAACAGCAGGCGCAAAAAGCCTTTGCCGAGATGGCGGACCGATTCAGCAACCTTGTGTATGAAAACGCCGCCTCGCTGGAACCGGCGGCGAAGGAGACCAAGCTCACGGTGCAGCGCAGCGCCTGGATGAGTGCCAAGAATTCGGTCCCACCATTCAATCATCCGGATCTGTCAGCTGCCTTGTTCTCTGCGGATGCGATCAAATCGAAGCAGAACTCCGAGGCAATTGAAGTTGAGCGTGGAAAGCTGGTGTCCGCACGGGTTGCCGAGCACCGTCCAGCACGCTTGCGCCCTCTGGCCGAAGTGTCGCAGGCGATCGAAGCCAGGCTGCAAGCTGAACAGCGCGTGCGTCTGCTGACCCAAAAGGGGGAGGCAACGATCCAGACCCTGGAAAAGGGGAATGAACCAGGCTTGAACTGGTCTGCGTTCCAGGTGGTGGGCCGTCAGCCCTCCGAGGCGCTGGATGCGTCGGGAGCCAAAGCTGTCTTCCGGGTGAAGACCGACAAGGTGCCGGCCTACACGGGCTTTGTCCGCCCGGATGGCGCCTATCGGGTGGTGCGGGTCAGCAGGGTGATTGAGGCCGGCGCGCTGGATCCCATGCTGGTGTCCTCGATCGAGTCGGGTGTTACGCAGGCACAACAGCGTGTGGACATGGACGCGATGATTGCGCTGATCATGGCAGGGCAGAAAGTCACGATCAAGCCGAACGCGGTTGAAGGCAGATGACCTGATCGCGCATCATTGCCACAAAAAACGCGCCCAGGAGGCGCGTTTTTTGTGGCAATGGCTCGAACGCCTCAGTCTGCGCCAGCGGTGGTGTTGAATCCTGCATCAACGTAGGTGATTTCCCCACTGATGCCGGAAGCAAGGTCGCTTAACAGGAAGGCGGCGGCATTGCCGACTTCCTCAATGGTGACGTTGCGCCGCAGCGGGGCATTTTGGGCGACGAGGTCGAGCTTTTCATTGAATTTCGCGATGCCGCTGGCGGCCAGCGTCTTGATCGGGCCGGCCGACACGGCATTGACGCGGATGCCTTTGGGGCCGAGGCTCTGCGCCAGGTAGTACACGCTGGACTCGAGGCTGGCCTTGGCCAGTCCCATCACGTTGTAGTTGGGGATCGAGCGGACGGCACCCAGGTACGACAGGGTCAGCAGCGCCGCCTGGCGGCCTTCCATCATCGGCAGCGCGGCTTTCGCCAGCGCGGCAAAGCTGTAGGAACTGATGTCGTGCGCGATGCGGAAGTTTTCACGCGTGACCGACGAGAGGAAGTCGCCGGCCAGTGCATCCCTGGGAACGAAAGCAATCGAGTGCACCAGACCGTCGAGGCCGTCCCAATGCGTGCCGAGTTCGGCAAACATGGCGTCGATCTGTTCGTCGCTGCCGACATCGCACGGGAACACCAGGTCGGAGTCGAATTCCTTGGCGAACTCACTGACACGATCCTTGATGCGGTCGCCCTGGTAAGTGAAGGCGAGTTCGGCGCCTTCGCGCTTGCATGCCGCGGCAATGCCATAGGCGATGGAACGGTTGGAGATGACGCCGGTGATCAGCAAGCGCTTTCCTGCAAGAAATCCCATGATGGTCTCGAAGAGTTGTGTAGTGGGGGGATTATAACGGCTGACGTTGGCGACGCGCTTGGGTACACTTGCGAGATGCTACGTTTGGGAATGATTCTGCTGGGAGTGAGCCTGGGCCTGATGGCAGGCTGCACCGACCACTGGAACAATCCCTACACGGACGAAGCGAAGGGCGCAAACACCCTTTACAGCGCGTTTGCCGAGCGGCCCAAGCATCTGGACCCGGCCCGTTCCTACAGCTCGAACGAAGTCGAGTTCACCGGCCAGATATACGAGCCGCCCCTGCAGTACCACTTTCTGAAGCGTCCTTACGAACTGATCCCGCTGACCGCCGAGTCGGTGCCTACGCCGCGCTATGTCGATGCGTCGGGTGCAGCCCTGCCAGACGATGCGCCGGCCGCCCGCATTGCCGAAAGCGTGTACGAGATCCGGATTCGCCCGGGGATTCGTTATCAGCCGCATCCGGCGTTCGCGCGCGATGCAACTGGGCGCCTGCGGTATCACGCCCTCGACGCCGCGACCGTGGGGGGCACACGCAAGATCAGCGATTTCGAGCACACCGGCACGCGTGAGCTGGTGGCGGCCGATTACGTGTACCAGATCAAGCGGCTGGCCAACCCCAAACTCAGCTCGCCGATTTTTGGCCTGATGTCCGAACACATCGTCGGCTTGAAGGCGCTGGGCGACACACTTGAACACGCGGTCAAGGCGAATCCGGAAGCCGGGTTGAATCTCGACGATTTTCCGCTTGCCGGTGCCGAAGTGGTGGATCGCTACACGTATCGCATCCGCATCAAGGGCAAGTATCCGCAGTTCATCTACTGGCTGGCGATGCCGTTCTTTGCGCCGATTCCATGGGAGGCCGAGGCGTTCTACGCGCAACCCGGCATGGCGGACAAGAACCTCACACTTGACTGGCAGCCGGTCGGTACCGGGCCGTTTTATCTGGCCGAGAATGATCCCAACCGCCGCATGGTGTTGAAAAAGAATCCCCATTTCCACGGCGAAACCTATCCTGCCGAGGGCGATACAGTTGACCGGCAGGCAGGCTTGTTGCGCGATGTCGGCAAGCCGCTGCCGTTTGTCGACGAGGCTGTGTTCAGCCTGGAAAAGGAAACCATTCCCTACTGGAGCAAGTTCTTGCAGGGCTACTACGACAGTTCCGGCATCAGCTCCGACAGCTTCGACCAGGCCGTGCAGTTTTCGTCAGGGGGCGACCCGCAGCTCACCGACAGCATGCGCAAGCAGGATATCCACCTCATCACCGCCGTAGCCGCTTCGCTCTGGTATGTCGGATTCAACATGCTTGATCCGGTGGTAGGCGGGCTGGGCGAAGACCGCCAGAAGCTGCGGCAGGCGCTCTCCATTGCATTCGATTATGACGAGTTCATCTCCATCTTCCTGAATGGCCGCGGCATCCCGGCACAGGGTCCGATTCCGCCCGGATTGTTCGGTTATATTGAGGGCGAGCGCGGCCTGAACCCCTATGTGTACGAAGCCCGCGACGGACGCATCCAGCGACGATCCATCGACGTGGCCAAAAAGCTGCTGGCCGAGGCGGGCTACCCGAATGGCCGCAATGCGAAGACGGGCGAACCGCTGGTGCTGTACTTCGATACCATGGCGTCGGGACCGGATGCCAAGTCGCGACTCGACTGGATGAAAAAGCAGCTCGACAAACTCAACGTGCAGCTGGTGGTGCGTGGTACCGACTACAACCGCTTCCAGGACAAAATCCGCAAGGGCAATGCACAGCTGTTCGAATGGGGCTGGAACGCCGACTATCCTGATCCAGAAAACTTTTTTTTCCTGCTGTATGGCCCGCACAAGAAAGTCGGTACCGGCGGCGAGAACGCGGCCAACTATGACAATCCAGAGTTTAACCGTCTGTTCGAGCGGATGAAGGACATGGACAACGGGCCCGAACGCCAGCAGGTGATTGATGCCATGCTGGAAATCGTGCGCCGCGATGCGCCGTGGATCTACGCGTACTATCCCAAGTCCTTCGGCTTGCGCCATGGCTGGGTGCACAACGTCAAACCCAATCTGATGGCCAACAACACGCTCAAGTACCGCCGCATCGATCCGGCATTGCGCGACGCACGGCGCGCCGAATGGAACCACCCGGTGGTGTGGCCAATCGCGTTGCTGCTGGGCGCGGTGGTTGTGGTCATTGCGCCTGCGGTGATCGCATGGCGGCGGCGCGAAAGGACAACGGCCTGATGCTGGCTTACATCCTGCGCCGCCTGCTCTATGCCATCCCGATCCTGATCGGGGTGAACCTGCTGACGTTCACGCTGTTCTTCGTCGTCAACACGCCGGACGATATGGCGCGGCTGCAACTGGGCGTCAAGCATGTGACGCCGGATGCGATCGAGCGCTGGAAGGTCGAGCATGGCTACGACAAGCCGCTGCTGCTGAATGCACAGGCGACCGGCAGCGCGCAGTTGACCGACACGATTTTCTTCCAGCATTCGGCGGCGATGTTCGTGTTTGAATTCGGCAAGGGCGACGATGGCCGGAATATCGGCAACGAGATCCGCACCCGCATGTGGCCAAGCCTGGCAATCGCGCTGCCGGTGTTCGTTGTCGGCTTGCTGATCAACATCACGTTTGCCCTGCTGATGGTGTTTTTCCGCTCGACCTATCTCGATGTGTGGGGGGTGGTGCTGTGCGTGGTGTTGATGTCGATTTCGGGCCTGTTCTACATCATCGCGGGCCAGTATTTCATCGCCAAGTTATGGAACATGTTGCCGATCTCAGGCTTTGCCGGCGGAATCGATGGCCTTAAATTCATCCTGCTGCCGGTGCTGGTCGGCCTGGTGGCGGGTATCGGCAGCGGGTCGCGCTGGTATCGCACGATCTTCCTCGAGGAAATCGGCAAGGATTACGTGCGCACCGCGCGCGCCAAGGGCCTGTCAGAAGTCCGGGTGCTGTTTCGTCACGTGCTGAAGAACGGCATGATCCCGATTCTGACCGGCGCGGTGGTGGTGCTGCCGCTCCTGTTCATGGGCAGCCTCATCACTGAATCCTTCTTCGGCATTCCCGGTCTCGGCAGCTACACGATCGATGCGATTCAGGCGCAGGACTTTGCCGTGGTGCGTGCGATGGTGTTCCTGGGCTCCTTCCTCTACATCGTCGGGCTCATCCTCACCGATATTTCCTACTCGTGGGCGGACCCGAGGGTGCGCCTGCAATGAGCGTGCAGCCGGTCATTCTGTGGACCGACGCGCTGATTTTCGCGCTGGTCGCGGGCGTGCTCGCGCTGGTCTGGGCGATCCGCCGCCAGGAGCATCTGCTTGCGCCATGGCGTGGGGTGGCACAGCGTCCGATGGCGATGGGCGCGGCGCTGGTGCTGGGGGTGTTTGTCGTGATTGGCCTGCTCGATTCGCTGCATTACCGGGACAGGCTGCCCGACAGCCCGGCCGACCAGCCGCAGTATTCGGTCGAGGTGCTGAGCGCATTCGACGCGCTGGTGGCTGGGTTGCGCACGCGGCAGGAGAAAACCTATTCCGCGCCGTTGGCGATGCAGTTGTATGCCAAGGAGTTCATCGAGCGCGACGGCGTGACCGTTCGCGATTATCCGCGCCTGCGTCATGGCGGTGCGCATCTGCAGCACGCCGAGGATCGCCTCCCCGACATCGTCCAGCGTGTCCTGACGGGCATTGTGGAGGGGGTGGCGGCGGGCCTGCTGCTGTTTGGGCTGCTCGCTGTCTGGCAGGCCAGGCAATCGAAGCTGCCCCTGAAGGCATGGCTGGGACACTGGTGGACGGGACAACTCGACTGGCCGGCGCGGACAGTTGCGTTCGTCGTGCTTAAGCTGTTGATCCTGGCGGGCGTGCTGGTGAACCTGGCTGCGGCCTACCATGTGCTGGGTACCGATAAGGTCGGGCAGGATGTGCTCTACATCAGTCTCAAGAGCATTCGAACCGGGCTGGTGATCGGCACGCTGACCACGCTGGTGACGCTGCCGCTGGCGATCGGACTCGGCATCGCAGCGGGTTATTTCCGCGGCTGGGTAGACGATGTCATCCAGTATGTCTACACCGTGCTCAATTCGATTCCGGGCGTCCTGCTGATCGCCGCCGCCGTGCTCATTGTGCAGGTTTACATTGAATCCAACCCCGAGTTGTTCGACACGGCTGCGGCGCGTGCCGACATCCGGCTGCTGGCGCTGTGCCTCATCATGGGGGTGACCAGTTGGACCGGACTGGCCCGTTTGCTGCGCGGTGAATCGCTCAAGTTGCGCACGCTCGATTACGTCGAGGCCGCGCGCGCGTTCGGCGTGTCGCATGCGCGCATCATCAGTCGCCATATTTTCCCCAATGTCTTCCACCTCGTGCTGATTGCCATCGTGCTCGACTTTTCCGGACTGGTCCTGGCCGAAGCGGTCCTGTCCTACGTCGGCGTTGGCGTCGACCCCAGCATGCACAGCTGGGGCAACATGATCAATGGCGCCCGCCTCGAACTCGCACGCGAACCCGTCGTGTGGTGGCAGCTGGGCGCGGCGTTTGCCTTCATGTTCACGCTGGTGCTGTCGGCCAACCTGTTCGCCGATGGCGTGCGCGACGCGTTCGACCCGCGTGCGGGAGGGCGGCGATGACGCCCTTGCTGCAGGTCGACTCGCTGGTCACCGAAATCGGGCACGGTGCCGAAACCCTGCGGGTGGTCGACGGGGTGTCGTTCCACATCGCGGCGGGTGAAACCTACGCGCTGCTCGGCGAATCCGGCTGCGGCAAGTCGATGACCGCGCTGTCGCTGATGCGCTTGCTGCCGGATGGCGGTCGGGTTTCTGCGGGATCGGTGCAGCTTGACGCCCACGATGTGCTGGCACTGCCGGAGCGCGACATGCGGCGCGTGCGGGGCGGCGGCATGGCGATGATTTTTCAGGAACCGATGCTGGCGTTGAATCCGGTCATCAAGGTGGGCACCCAGATCGCCGAGGCGCTCGAACTGCATCGGAACCTTGCCGGGAAGGCGGCATGGGCGGCTGCGCGCGAGCTGCTCGATGCGGTTGGGGTGCCGGATGCAGCGCGGCGGCTCGAGTCCTATCCGTTTGAATTGTCGGGCGGCCTGCGCCAGCGGGTGATGATTGCCATGGCGCTGGCGGGCAAGCCCAAGCTGTTGATCGCCGACGAACCGACCACGGCGCTGGATGTCACCATTCAGGCCCAGGTGCTCGAGGTGCTGCGGCATCTGCGCGCCGAGCAACAGATGGGGATGCTGCTGATTACCCACGATCTGGGCATCGTCGCCGAGAATGCCGACCGTGTCGGCGTGATGTATGCCGGCGAACTGGTCGAGGAGGGCGCACGCGATGCGTTTTTCACGGCACCACACCATCCCTACAGTCGCATGTTGTTCGACGCGTTGCCCCGCCCGGGAGACAGCGGGCGGTTGACCACGATTCCCGGACAGGTACCAAGGCTCGACGGCCAGATGCAGGGCTGCCGCTTTGCACCACGTTGCCCGTTTGCCGTTGCGCGCTGCCGAAGCGAGTCACCCGACTGGCAGGAGTTGAATGGTCAACGGGTGCGCTGCCACCTGGCAGGCGAGCTTCCCGGTCGTGTCCTGCCAGCGTCATCCGGACAGGCGCAGACCCTCGAGACAGCGCAGCCCCTGTTGCAGGTACAGGGATTGAAGGTGCATTTCCCGATCCGGCGCGGGTTCATCCAGAGAACAGTCGGTCAGGTTCGTGCGGTAGATGATGTGACGCTGGAGATTCAGGCCGGTCGTACCCTGGCGCTGGTGGGTGAATCCGGTTGCGGCAAGACCACGGTGGGCAAGGCGCTGCTGCATTTGATCGAACCGACGGCGGGCAGCGTCGTGCTGGGCGGCGTGGCCATCACTGCGAAGAATGTACCGATCCTGCGCAAACAGGCGCAAATGGTGTTCCAGGACCCCTTCAGCTCCCTCAATCCCCGCATGCGGGTGGCCGATACGCTGCTTGAAGGGATGGACGCGCTGGGCGTGGGGACGGCGGGCGAACGGCATGATGCGATCGCGCAATTGCTGCGTCAGGTGGGACTGCCGGAGGATGCAGGCGGCCGCTATCCGCATGCCTTCTCGGGCGGGCAGCGTCAGCGCATTGCCATTGCGCGGGCGCTGGCAGTTTCGCCCCGGCTGATGATTTGCGACGAGCCGACCAGTGCGCTCGACGTGTCGGTGCAGGCGCAGATCCTGAATCTGTTGAAGGACTTGCAGGACAGCCTGGACCTGGCTTACCTGTTCATCACCCACAACCTCGGGGTGGTTGAGTATCTGGCGCACGACGTGGCCGTGATGTATCTGGGCCGGATCGTCGAGCAGGGGCATGCAGCCGACGTGCTGCGCGTGCCCCGTCATCCCTATACGCAGGCTCTGGTGAGCGCGGTGCCGCGCCTTGAACCCCAGACCGGACAGGAGGTCATCCGACTGGCAGGCGATCAGCCGTCGCCGCTCAACCCGCCTGATGGGTGTCATTTTCATCCGCGTTGCCGATACGCCAGCGAGGCATGCCGCCAGACCTACCCCGAGAAAACCGACCTGGGGAACGGGCATTGGGCACGCTGCCACTGGGTGGCGGGCCAAATTTGAATCTTTACTGAACGGAGCTTGAATTGAATATCCGTAAACGGCGCAATTTCTGGATTGGAAACGGCGTGCTGGTCGTGGCCATGCTGATGATGTTCTTCATGGGTCCGCTGTCGAATGCGCTGGGCATCTGGGCTGCGGTGCTCTGGATGGTGATGGCCGCAGTGGGCATGGGCCTGATCATGTCGGACAAGTCGGACGAGCCGCCGGCACCCGACTGAGTCGGGAATCAGGGCCGTTTGAGCACGATCTTCTGGCCAGCCCGGATGCGGCTGCTTTTTTTGAAGGCCGGGTTCCAGGCCTTGAGATCGGCCAGGCTGACGTCCAGGCGCTGCGCAATGGCGTGCAGCGTGTCGCCGCGCTTGACGGTGTAACGTGAAGGCTGCTGGGTTGCGGGTTTGCTGATGGCGGACTTGAAAGCGACGTGCTGAATGACCCCGGGCTTGTGGCCGGGGGCTAACTGGTGCAAGGGCAGGCTCAAGGTCTGACCGACCTTGAGGCCATCATCGAGTTGGGGATTGGCCTGGCTCAACTGGGCCATGGTCAGGCCATAGCGCCGGGCTACGCTGAACAGGGTGTCGCCACGCGCGACCTGATGCTGGTAGGCATCTGATGTCGCTGCGGCCACGACCGGCTCAGGGACACTTTTCTTTGCAATGACGCCCCGGCCCTTGATCGGGACGAGGATGGTCTGCGAACCCGCCAGTTTGCCGCGCTTCAGTTTCAACTGGTTATGTTCCTTCAGCCGGGCGATTCCCACGTCGAAGCGTTTGGCAATGGCGTCGATGCGCTCGCCTTTTGCCGCCTCATACGGTTGCCATGAATCCCAGTTGGCCGTTTCCAGATTGCGCTGGAAGGCAGCTGTCTTGTCGACCGGGATCAGTAGATTGACTGGCGTGTCCGAACGGATCAGCTTGCGGGGAAACGCGGCGTTGAGGGCGATGAATTCATCACTGCTGATGTTGGCCAGGCGCGCAGCGGAATGGACGTCCATATTGGCGCTGACCGTGACCTGGCCGAAATAGGGCTGGTTGGGCAGGGCGTCGATGTTGACGCCATATTGCCCGGGGTTGCTGATGATGCTCTTGATGGCCAGCAGCTTGGGGACGTACTGTCGCGTTTCGTTGGGCAGGGTCAGACTGGCGTAATCCGTGGGCAGGCCTTCCGCGACGTTTTTCTGAATGGCGCGCCCGACACAGCCTTCGCCGCAGTTGTAGGCGGCCAGCGCCAGTTGCCAGTCGCCGAAATCGAGATAGAGCTTGCCCAGATAGTCGAGCGCAGCATTGGTGGCGGCGGTGAAGTCCCGGCGACCGTCGTACCAGGTGTCCTGCTTGAGGCCGTAGTTGCGCCCGGTGGACGGGATGAACTGCCAGATGCCGGAGGCGGCGGAGGGTGACAAGGCATTGGGGTTGAACGCGCTCTCGATCATCGGCAGCAGGGCGATCTCCATCGGCATCGAACGGCGATCGAGTTCCTGGACGATATGGAACAGATAAGGCCGTGAACGCTCTGCCAGGCGGCGCACGGAGTGCGGGCGCGCGGCATACCAGGATTCGTGGGTGGCTACGAGCGGGTTCTGCAAGGCTTCATCGTCTATCTTGAAACCATTGCGGATGCGCTGCCAGACATCGGTCTGGCTCACCTGCGCGGCAAGCTCGGACTCGAGCACACCGCTGGCTTTGTCGCCATGCCATTCCAGCTGTTGGAGATTGGGGCGGGGTTCTGCGGCAACGGCCGGGAAGCTGAGTAGCAAGGCCAGCACGGCGAGGCTCAACCGGTTCAAAGGGGGTCGAGCCAGATTGGGGTTGGGCAAAACAGTCTCCCGTACCTTGATAAGCCTGCATCCTAAGGGGTTAATGCGCGGTCGGTCAACCATCCCAGGCATCCTTGGCGGCGCGAATGGCGCCGAACACCTCGGCCGGGGCGGGGTCCGCGCGGTTCAGGTAATGCGCGGCAAAGGCCTTCATGTCAGGCTGGTGAAAGCGCAGGAAGGGGTTGGTGGCCTTCTCGAGCGCAAGCGTGGAGGGCAGGGTGGGGCGATGCTGTGCGCGTTGGGCGCGGTCCTGGCGTTCGCGTTGCAGGAGCACCGGGTTGTCGCCGTCCACGGTTTTGGCGAAGGCGATATTGCTCAGGGTGTATTCGTGTGCGCAGCAGACTTGGGTTGAATCGGGCAGGGCAAGGAGGGCGTCGAGGCTGGAAGCCATCATTTCCGGCGTGCCCTCGAACAGTTTTCCGCAGCCGCAACCGAAGACGGTGTCGCCGCAAAACAGATATCCATGGCCGACATAGCTGACGTGGTCGAGGGTATGCCCCGGCGTGGCCAGCACCTCGAGGTGGAGTTCGGGAGAGGTCAGCCTCAGGGTGTCGCCGCCTCGAACGATATGGGTGGTGTCCGGGATGCGGGGGTTGTCCGGTGCGTAGATGGCACAGTTGTAGCGTTGACGCAGCAGGGTGTTGCCGCCAGTATGATCGCGATGATGGTGGGTGATGAGCAGGGCCGTCAGGACAAGCTGGTGCGTGTCCAGAAAGGCGATCAGCGGCGCGGGGTCGCCCGGGTCGACCGCGACGGCGTGGTGTCCATCGTGCAGCACCCAGATATAGTTGTCTTCGAAGGCAGGCAGGGGAATGAGCGTCAACATGGCGACAGGGTAAGCAGGAGGAATGGCTATGTTATCCAAGATGGATGCCGGCTGGTTTGAAACGCCGCTCGGACAGCATTTGCTGTTCCGCGAGTTGCGTTACTTCGACCAGGCCGTATCGGATGTGTTCGGCTTCAATGCGCTCCAGGTGGGGTTGCCGCAGATCGATTTTCTGCGCAACAGCCGGATTCCCCTGCGCGTGACCTGCGCCGTCGAAGCGTCGGCCCAGTTGCGCGCCGATCCCATGTTCCTGCCTGTCGAGAGCCAGTCTCTCGACTTGCTGCTGCTGCCGCATGTGCTGGAATACAGCGCCAACCCGCATCAGGTGCTGCGCGAGGCCGAGCGGGTGCTGCGCCCCGAGGGCCGCCTGGTGCTGTCCGGATTCAATCCGCGCAGCCTGTGGGGGCTGGTTCGCATGCTGCAGGGCGGCGAACGGGGGTATCCCTGGAACGGCAGTTTCCTGAATGTGTCGCGGGTGAAGGACTGGATGGTCCTGCTCGGGCTGGACGTGGCGGCCGGCAGTATGTGTTGCTACCGTCCGCCGATTAACCGCGACAGCTGGCTGCGGCGGTTCCGCTTCATGGAGCCGGCGGGCGACCGCTGGTGGGCCATGGGCGGCGGCGTCTATTTTCTGCAGGCGGTCAAACGGGTGCAGGGCATGAATGTCATCCTGCCGGAGTGGACCGCGCCGGTGGCGCAACGGCTGTTGTCGCCAGCAGCCAAAGTGATCAACCTCAAGCAGTATCGGTTACGACGTGAACGCTGACACAATTTACATTTATAGTGACGGTGCCTGCAAAGGCAATCCCGGCACCGGCGGCTGGGGCGCCTTGCTGGTGACGCAAGGGCATCGCAAGGAAATCTGCGGGGGCGAGGCCAACACGACCAACAACCGCATGGAAATGACGGCCGTGATTCGTGCGCTGGAGTCACTGAAGCGCCCGTCCACGGTCGAAGTCCATACCGATTCGCAGTATGTGCAAAAAGGCATCAGCGAATGGATGACAGGCTGGAAGCGGCGCAACTGGCGAACCGCCGACGGCAAACCGGTGAAAAACCAGGATTTGTGGTTGCAACTGGATTCCCTGAGCCAGTTGCATCGTATCGAATGGAAATGGGTGCGCGGCCATGCGGGCCACCCTGAAAACGAACGCGCCGATGCGCTGGCCAACCAGGGCGTGCTGCAGGCGAAACCCGACTGAAACAACCATGCGACAGATTATTCTCGACACCGAAACCACTGGCCTTGACCCCAATCAGGGGCATCGCATCATCGAGGTGGCGGCCGTGGAAATGGTCAACCGGCGGCTGACCGGCAACCATCTCCATCGGTATGTGAACCCGGAACGCGATATCGATGCTGGGGCGATGCAGGTGCACGGCATCACGCCTGAGTTCCTGCAGGACAAACCGCGCTTTGCCGATGTCGCGCGCGAGTTCGTCGACTTCATTCAGGGCGCTGAGCTCATCATTCACAACGCGCCGTTCGACGTGGGCTTCCTCAACATGGAGCTGCGCCTGCTGGACATGCCCTTGCTGCCAAACTGGTGCGACAGCGTGACCGACACCCTGGTGATGGCCAAGGCGCTGCATCCCGGCCAGCGCAATAACCTGGATGCCCTGTGCAAGCGGTATGGCGTGGACAATACGGCGCGCACGATGCACGGTGCGTTGCTCGACTGCGAATTGTTGGCGGCGGTTTACCTTGCGCTGACGCGCGGACAGGAGAGTCTGTCGATCGGCCTGGAAGCGCGCAGCATGCAGGCAGACCAGGCGGCGGCGCGCATGCGTCCCCGGCCGCTCCTGTTGCCGGCGAGCCCTGCTGAGCTGGAAGCCCATTCAAGCCTGCTCGATGATATCGGCAAGGAGAGCAAGGGCGCATGTCTGTGGGGCGTGGAGCAGGTGGAGGCTTGACCGGTTGCCTGGCAGACACCCTCGCTGCGCTGTGTCGACTCGTGGTGCGGGGACTGGCGCTCGCCTGGCTGGCGATCATGCCGGGGCAGGCCGCCGCAGCGCAGGCTGTCGTGGTCCTGAGCGACGACTCGGCCCCCTACCAGGAGGTTTATCAGGTTATCCGGGCGTATCTGGACGATAGCGGTCACACCCTCACCCGGCTCTACGTTTCCGGACTGAAAAGCGCTTCGCTGAACGATGCGCGACTGGTCATTCCGGTGGGGGTTCGCGCCAGCGAGGCACTGGCCGAGCAGTCTTTTCGTCAGCCTGTACTGGCCGTGCTGGTTCCGCGAGCGTGGTATGCCGGCAATGGGCACGCGCAACTGACCGATGGCGGGCGGCGCAGTGCGTCGGCAATTTACATCGACCAGCCATTCGATCGTCAGGCGCGCCTGATTCGTCAGGCTTTTCCCGAACTTCGGCGGGTAGGCGTGCTGTTGAGCGAGGGGCAGGGCGAGTTGCTGACCGAAATCGAGGACGCGCTGCGCGCACAACGGCTTGCACTGGTCTCGCGCACCCTGGTCAAGGAAGAACGCCTGATCAAGCCGCTCGAAAAGCTGTTGTCCGAATCCGAGCTGCTGCTGGCTGTGCCCGATTCCCAGGTCTTCAATCGCAATACGGCCCAAAGCCTGTTCCTGACCTCCTACCGCTACCGCGACCCGGTGCTGGGCTATTCGGATTCGCTGACGCGGGCCGGAGCCTTGTTGTCGCTCTATTCAAGCCCGGCGCAAATCGCCAGGCAGGCTGCCGAGTGGGCACGTGTCGCGCTGGATGCGCCGTCCGTGCGCCTGCCGGCGCCTTCGCATCCGGTGTACTTCAGCGTGTCGGTGAATGACCAGGTGGCCCGCTCGCTTGGGTTCACCCTGCCAGCAGAAGCCAAGTTGGAAAAGGCTTTGGGGCGTTGATGGCGATGTCTCTTGGGATCCGCGGTCGCGTCATCGGGCTGGCCATCATTCCGGTGGCCATCATTGGCATCGTGCTGCTGTTCCAGCTCATTACCGGAAAAATCGAGGATCTTGATCAGTCGCTGCGCGCGCGGGCCATGGCCATTGCGCGGCAGCTGGCACCTGCGGCCGAATATGGCGTGGCGTCCGGCAACATCGAAGTGCTGCAAACCTTGCTGAATAAGGCGGCGATCGAGCCCGACATTCGCGGCGTGGCGATCCTTTCGAACGAAGGCCAGTGGCTGGCGCAGGTGGGCCTGAGCAATGCTGCCGATCTGGAATTGAATACGCTCCCCGCTGACCGCATTCATCAGCTTGTGTATGCAAACAAGCTCATCTATTTTGCGCCGATCACACGCACGGAAGTGGCGGTCGAGGATTTTGAAATGGAGACCGCTGCGCACAGCGTCCAGCGGCTGCTGGGATGGGTTGTGCTGGATGTTTCACGGGGGACCACCTTCAAGAGCCAGCGCGACGCGATCTTACGCAGCCTACTGGTGCTGCTGGCAGGGCTGAGCGTGAGCCTGTATCTGGCCTGGCGCATTGGACGCCAGATCACGCGTCCGGTTCTGGCATTGACGCATACCGTCAGCCGCATCGGCGAAGGCCATCTGGAAGAGCGCGTGGAGCAGGGCGGACAGGGCGAACTGGGGGTGTTGCAACGCGGCGTCAACCACATGGCGGCACACCTGCAGGCCATGCACGGCCAGATGCAGGAAAAGATCGATCAGGCCACCGCCCGACTGGTCTATCAGGCCAGCCATGATTCGCTGACCGGGCTGATCAATCGCCGCGAGTTCGAACAACGGCTGGAGCGCCTGCAACTGTCGGCACTTGAACACGGCCGTGAACATGCACTGTGTTGCATGGATCTCGATCAGTTCAAGGTCATCAACGATTCCTGCGGGCATGCCGCGGGTGATGAATTGCTGCGTCAGTTGGCCCTGCTGCTCAAGGGCAAGCTGCGCGAGCGCGACATTTTGGGGCGGCTGGGCGGCGACGAATTTGCGTTGCTGCTGGAGAACTGCAACCTCGCCGACGCGCTGGAAGTGGCCGAAGCATTCCGGGTCGAGGTGCAACGCTTCCGCTTCAAGTGGGAAGACCGGATATTCGCCGTCGGCATGAGCGTGGGCGTGGTGTCGATTCATCGCGACAGCGGCACCCCGGCCAGCTTGCTGTCGGCCGCCGATGCCGCGTGTTATGTGGCCAAGAACCGGGGCCGCAACCAGATTCATGTCTATGAAAGCTGCGATATCGACCTGGCCCGCCATCGGGGTGACATGCAGTGGGTGGCGCGCATCCACCGGGCAATCGAAGAACAGCGGCTGCGGTTGTCGTGGCAGGCGATCCGCCGCACTGACGGGATGCCCGAGAAAACCCGCCATATCGAGTTGCTGCTGCGCATGATGGACGATGACGACAAGGAGATCCTGCCGATGGCCTTTATTCCGGCCGCCGAGCGTTATTTCATCATGCCGGCGCTCGACAGCTGGGTCATCGAGGAAGTGTTGCGGCTGTGCACGGTGCATCTGCTCTCCGGGCAGGACCACCATTGCCTGTTCGCGATCAACCTGTCCGGCGCCTCGCTGAAAGACCCGGTGTTTCGCCACATGCTGTTGAAGAGTCTGCAGGACAGCCCCGACCTGGGGCCGCACATGTGCTTTGAAATCACCGAGACGGCCGCGATCGGCAACCTGGCCGTCGTCAACGAATTCATCGAGGCGATGCGTGCATTTGGCTGCAGCTTTGCGCTGGACGACTTTGGCAGCGGCCTGTCGTCATTCACCTATCTGAAAAACCTGAAAGTGGATTTCCTCAAGATTGACGGCGCGTTTGTACGCGACATCGCGACCAACCCCATCGATCGCGCCATGGTCGAGGCAATTCACCGGATCGGTCACCAGATGGGACTGAAGACCGTGGCGGAATACGTCGAGTCGGATCAGACGCTGGCGGTCTTGCGCCAGATTGGCGTGGATTACGTGCAGGGCAACGGGGTGCATTGCCCCGAGCCGCTGGACACCCTCTGCGGGCCGTCCTGAAGGGGGGAGAGCCTGCGGGGAAGGATCGCCTGGGCCGGATCAGGCGTCGACGCCAAATCCCGCATCGACGACAGCCTGAACCAGCGCGGCACGGTCGAGCCGGGCGGGGTCGAAGACGATGCGGGCCTGTCCTGGATTGAGGGAGACGTCGGCCGCCTGCACGCCGGGCAACGCGGTCAGCACCTTCTGCACGCTACTGACGCAGCCGCCGCAAGTCATGCCCGTGACGGACAAAGTGATTTCATTCATGGTTGTTTCCCCGAACGACGATTCGAGGCTGGATTCTACTTTTTTCGAGGGCGCTTGCGCAGCGCTTCCTTGGTGTGGTCGATCAGGCGGTCGGCCACCACTTCGGCGTCGACCTTGAAACTGCCGTCGGCGAGCGCGGATTTGACGGATTCGATCTTGCCGGCATCGGTGACTTCAACCGAGGCGAGCTCGACTTCCAGAGAACGGATGCGGGTGCTGGATTCGGTCAGCGTCAGTGAGTCGCTGCCGCCTGAAGAAGGGGTGGCCGTCTTGCCCGCGCCCTTGCCTTTGGCTGCGGTGACCTTGGCGGCGGCGGGGGGCGTGATGCGCTTATCGATTTTCACGGGCTGAATACCTGTTGGCCTGTTTTCCGGAACGGGAGAATGCCAGAGCAATAACGGCATCCTCCCGGAAAGCTTTAGGGCAGATTTACCCTAAATCGTGCGACGCCAATCCGTCCGCCAGTTTGGGCTCGAACCAGGTGGATTTGGGCGGCATGACCTCATTGGCATCGGCCACCGACATGAGGTCTTCCATGCTGGTGGGGTGGAGCGAAAGCGCCAGCGCCATGTTGCCGCTGTCGACCCGCTTCTCGAGTTCTGCCAGGCCACGGATTCCCCCGACAAAATCGATCCGCTTGTCGCGCCGGGGGTCGGTGATGCCGAGGAGCGGGGCGATCAGGTTGTTCTGCAGCACGCTGACGTCAAGGCGGCCCACCGGATCGGCCGGGACCAGCGTGGGATCGACCTCCAGCCGATACCATTTGCCTTCGAGGTAGAGGCCGAACGACCCGGGTTTTGCCGGTGCGACGGCTGACGGTGCGGCCTCCACCTTGAAGGATGCGCCGACCCGCTCGAGGAAATCTGCTGTGCTCAGGCCATTGAGGTCGGTGATGACCCGGTTGTAATCCATGATGGCCATCTCGTGCGCCGGAAAAATCACCGAGAGGAAGAAGTTGTAGGGCTCGGTTCCCGTGTGTGCCGGATTCTTGGCGCTGCGCGACGCGGCGATGCGCGACGCGGAGGCCGAACGGTGATGGCCGTCGGCGATGTAGAGCGCAGGCATGGAATCGAACGCGGCGGTCACGCGCGTCTGGATTGCCGTGTCGCGAATCGCCCACAGGGTGTGGCGCACGCCGTCAAGGTCGGCGTCGGAGTCGGGCGTGCCGCTGGATGCCTTCTTCAGGATGGCATCGACCTCAGGTGCATCAGGGTAGGCCAGCAGCACCGGGCCGGTCTGGGCATTGAGCGCTTCAATCTGGCGAACGCGGTCGTCTTCCTTGTCCGGTCGGGTGAATTCGTGCTTGCGGATGCGGTTGGTGTCGTAGTCCGCCACCGAGGCCGCGGCCACGATGCCGGTCTGGCTATGCGTGCCCATCACGATGCGGTAGACGTAGTAGCAGGGCGCGGGATCGCGCACCAGCACGCCAGCCTGGATCATGTTCCGGAGGTTGTCTGCACCCTTGGCGTAGACTTCGGGCGCATAGGGGTTGGTGTCCGGGGGGAGGTCGATTTCCGGCTTGGAAATATGCAGGAAACTCCAAGGGCGGCCATTTGCCCGCTCCCGCGCTTCGTCGGTGGACAGCACGTCATAAGGGGGCGCGACGACGTCATCGGCGCGGCCGGGTGCGGGACGGAGAGCGGGAAATGGCTGGATCAAATTCATAAGTCAGGCTCAGTTAGGTTGGATGGGGTCAACGCGGCGCCGGATTGGACTGCGAGGCGTCCAGGGGTGGACCCAGCGCGGCCAGGAAAGCGGTCACCGCGCCTACGCGACGGGCGACATCGGGCAGCTTGGTGGCCAGTTTCAGCCGGTCGGGGCCGGCCAGCTTGTATCCGGCCTTGCCCTGGATCAACTGGATAATTTTACCCGGATCGATGGGCGGGTTGGGAACGAATTGCACGCTCATTCCCTCGCCTGACACATCCAGCCGGGTGATGCCGTAGGCGCAGGTGCTCATCCGCAGACGGTGCACCGCCAGCAGGGCGCGTGCGGGATCGGGCAATTCGCCAAAGCGGTCGACCAGTTCCTCCTGCATCAACGCCAGGTCATCGGTGGTGCGGCAACTGGCCAGACGCTTGTACAGCACCAAGCGCTCGTGCACGTCGGCGCAATACTCCTCCGGCAGGAGCGCCGGGGTGTGCAGGTTGATTTCGGAGACAACGCCCAGCGGTTGGGTCATGTCGGGCTCCTTGCCGGCTTTCAGGCTCGCCACCGCACCGGCCAGCATGTCGTTGTACAGCGTAAAGCCGACTTCGAGGATCTCGCCACTCTGCTTGTCGCCCAGCACTTCGCCTGCACCACGGATTTCCAGATCGTGCATGGCAAGGTGAAAACCGGATCCCAATTCCTCCATTAATTGAATGGCTTCCAGGCGTTTCTTCGCCTGAGATGTGAGGTTTCGGTCTTCGTCCACCAGCAGATAGGCGAAGGCCTGATGGTGCGAACGGCCGACCCGGCCTCTTAACTGATGCAGTTGGGCGAGCCCGAACTTGTCGGCGCGATTGATCAGGATGGTGTTGGCGGTGGGGACGTCGATGCCGGTTTCGATGATGGTGGTGCACAGCAGGACGTCGTACCGCTGCTGGTAAAAATCGCGCGTCACCTGCTCCAGCTCGCGCTCGGTCATCTGCCCGTGGCCGACGCGGATGCGCGCCTCCGGCAGCAGCGTCTCCAGCCTTTCCAACATGTTCTGGATGGTGCTGACTTCGTTGTGCAGGAAAAACACCTGGCCGCCACGCTTCAGTTCGCGCAGCACGGCCTCGCGGATCAGGCCGTTGGAAAAAGCATGGACGAAGGTTTTCACCGCCAGCCGCTTTTGCGGCGCGGTGGCGATCACCGAAAAGTCGCGGATACCTTCGAGCGACATGGCCAGCGTGCGTGGAATCGGCGTGGCGGTCAGCGTCAACACGTCGACCTCGGCGCGCAGTGCTTTGAGTTGTTCTTTCTGGCGCACGCCGAAGCGGTGCTCCTCGTCGAGGATGAACAGGCCCAGGCGGGCGAATTTCACATCCTTCTGGATCAGCCGGTGGGTGCCGATGACGATATCGATCGTGCCATCCTTCAGCGCCTGCAAGGCTTCTGCCTGCTCCTTGGGACTGCGAAAGCGCGACAGCTCGGCAAGCTTGACCGGCCAGGCGGAAAACCGGTCGGAAAAACTCTGGAAATGCTGCTCGGCCAGTAGCGTGGTCGGCACCAGCACCGCCACCTGGCGGCCGCCCATGACGGCCATGAAAGCCGCGCGCAGGGCGACTTCTGTCTTGCCGAAGCCGACGTCGCCGCACACCAGCCGGTCCATCGGCTTGTCCGATCGCATATCGGCCATGACGGCGGCGATGGTGGCAGCCTGGTCGGGGGTTTCCTCATAGCCGAAGCCCTCGGCGAAGGCTTCGTAATCGTGCGGCGAGAACTGGAACGCGTGGCCCTCGCGCGCGGCGCGCAGCGCGTAGAGGTTGAGCAGTTCGGCCGCTGTGTCGCGCGCGGCCTGCATGGCACGGCGCCGGGCTTTCTCCCACTGGTCGGTCCCCAACTTGTGCAGTGGTGCCGCGCCTTCACCCGCGCCGCTGTAGCGTGAGATCAGGTGCAGGTTGGCAACCGGCACATAGAGTTTGTCGCCCTTGGCGTATTCGAGCTGCAGAAACTCGGTGTCGCCATCGCCCAGATCCATGTTGATGAGGCCGAGGTACTGGCCGACACCGTATTGCGCATGCACCACCGGATCGCCGGGCTTGAGCTCGGACAGGTCGCGCAGCAGGTTGTCGATCTGGGTGGCCCGGACTTCGCGCGCGCGCCGGGTTTTCGGCGGAATGGCGTACAGCTCGGTTTCGGTGATGACGGCAAGCGAGTCGTCTGCCGCGACGAAGCCTTCGGCCAGCGGGCCATGGGTGAGCAGGACGCGGCCGGCCTGTTGCTGGCAGTCATCCCATCCCTGGCACAGGGTGGCGTCGAGGCCATGTTCGGCCAGATATTCATGCAGGGTTTCGCGGCGCCCGGCTGAGGGCGCGACGATCAGGGTTTTGCCCTTGAAGCGGTCGACGAAACCCGCCAGGCGCGCGACCGGGTGCGCTTCGCGGCGATCGACCGAAATCGGGGGGACCGGCTGGGTGGGGCCGCTGCCCGTCTGTGCGATATCCAGCCGGCGGAAGCCCTTGGCCTGGGTGAAAAACGCATCGGTCGGCACGAACAGATCGGTTGGCGGCAGCAGCGGATGATCCTTGTCGCCCGACAGCAGGCGGTAGCGGCTGTTGGCATCGGTCCAGAAGGCCTGCCCGGCAGGGTCGAGCGCGCCATGGCTGACAAAGGTGGTCTCTGCGGGCAGGTAGTCGAACAGGGTGGCCGTGTCGTCGAAAAATAGCGGCAGGTAGTATTCGATGCCCGATGGGGCGAGGCCATTGCTGACGTCCTTGTACAGCTTGGACTTGGAGGGGTCGCCTTCGAAGCGTTCGCGGAAATTCTGCCGGAACCGCGTGATGCCGACTTCGTCGAGCGGAAACTCGCGTGCGGGCAGCAGTCGCACCTCGCTCACTGGATAGATGCTGCGCTGGGTATCGACGTCGAACGCGCGCAGGGTCTCGATCTCGTTGTCGAACAGGTCGATGCGGTAGGGCAGCGCGCTGCCCATGGGGAACAGGTCGATCAGCCCGCCGCGCACCGAAAACTCACCCGGCGTGAACACCTGGTTCACATGCGTATAGCCGCCCAGCATCATCTGCGCACGAAAACCGGTCTCGTCAAGCGTGTCTTTCTGCTTGAGAAAGAACGTGTGGGCAGCCAGGAACGCCGGCGGCGCCAGACGGTACAGCGCAGTCGACAGGGCGACCACGGCAATGTCGAACTCGCCGCGCGAAATCTGGTACAGCGTGGCCAGGCGCTCGGACACCAGGTCCGGATGGGGTGAAAAACTGTCGTAAGGCAGGGTCTCCCAGTCGGGGAACACGCACACCCGGAGCGCGGGGTCGAACCAGCGCAGCTCCTCCGTCAGCCGATGCGCGTCCCATGCGCTGGCGCACACCACCGCCAGCGGCGCGGCGCGGCGCGCCAGTTCGGACAGGTACAGCGCATCGGCTGCGCCGGCGAGGCCGGACTGGGTACGCGGAAGACCGGCGGAAGGGGGTGGGAGCGGGAAGAACGCCATGCAAATAGCTGGATTATATCGGTGGGCGAAGCGAGGAGGGGGACAGGTATAATCCCGGTTTTTCGTATCCTGCCCAATCCGCATGAGCCTCGATCGCGTCAGTTCCGGCCGCAACCTGCCCCTTGATTTCAATGTCATCATTGAAATTCCCGCCCACGGCGAGCCGATCAAGTACGAAGTCGACAAGGAATCGGGCGCGATGTTTGTCGACCGATTCATGTCGACGGCCATGCATTACCCCTGCAACTACGGCTACATTCCGCACACTCTGTCGGACGATGGCGACCCGGTCGATGTGCTGGTGGTGACGCCGATCCCGCTGATCACGGGCGTGGTGGTGCGTTGCCGTCCCGTCGGCATGCTGAAGATGACCGACGAAGCCGGGTCGGATGCCAAGCTGCTGGCGGTGCCGGTCGACAAGCTGTGCGGCTTGTACAAGGACGTGAAGCGGCCTGAGGACCTGCAGTCCCTGCAGCTGGCGCAGATTTCCCATTTCTTCGAGCATTACAAGGATCTGGAAAGGGGCAAATGGGTCAAGGTTGAAGGCTGGACCGGTGTCGACGACGCTTGCATCGAAATCATGGACGGCGTGAAGCGCTATCAAAACGCGGCGGACAAGCCGGCATTCTGATGAAAGTCTGCATTGTTTCCGATTCGCACGACAACCGGCGGCTGCTGGGCGCCGCAGTCGAGCACGCGAAGGCGCACGGGGCCGAAGCGGTGCTGCACTGCGGCGATGTGGTCGCACCGACCACACTGCGCGTGCTGCAAAAATTCGAACTGCCGGTGCACGTCATCCACGGCAATAACACCGGCGACCTCTACAATATGTCGCGGCTGGCTGCCGAGCCCAACAGCGTCATTCGCTACCACGGCCAGGATGCGGCGTTCACCCTGGCCGACCGCAACCTGTTTCTGGTGCACTATCCACACTATGCACAGGCACTCGCCTGTACCGGCGACTACGACCTGGTGTGCTGCGGCCACGACCACCGATCCAGCATTTCGCAGGTGGCCAACATCAAGGGTGGCCAGACCTGGCTGATCAATCCGGGCACCGTCGGCGGCGTCGGTGCGCCTCCAACCTACATCATGGCCGAACTTGCTACGATGGCGTTCGAGATCGTCACCATCGAGGCGGCATCGGCTTCGATTCTCCCTCCCGTGACCCCGCACGTTTAGTCGCGGGCTGGTGGGGACAGGGTCGAGCAGAGGTATCTGACATCCAACTTCTTCGGGGGGGCGCACCATGACATCCGCACCACATAAAGGCCTGCCGCGCTGGGGCAAAGGCCTGATTTACGGCTTCATCGTCGTCGCGGTTGGCGCACTGATCTGGAGCCAGTTGCCGCGCGGCGCCTATCCGACCGACCTGACCCGGGTCGGTAACGGCCTGCCGGCGCTGGTGCTGGCGTATGAAATCGATTCCAGCGGCGGCATGGAAGTGATGGCGTTGCTGGATGAAATCAGGAGCGAGTATGCTGACCGCGTCGAGTTTCTCGTGGCTTCGCTCAGCCTGCCGGATGGCCATGCCTTCGCGCAACGTCATGGTGCGGTGAATGGCACCGTGATGCTGTTTTCGGGGACGGGTTCTCATCTGCAAACGATGCACCAGCCAGGCAGCACCGATGAGCTTCGCCAGGCGCTGGATAGCGCGGTGGCGGCTCAACCCGAATAACCCAGCCTGCGCACATCGAGCACGAATCCGCATCGTTAACTCACCACCCGACGCGTTGATCGACTTCTTGAGAACATTGTGATGATGTGAAGATCGACATCCGCGCCTGCCGCTGGCCGGATCGGACAGGCCGAACCACTGTTGCATGAAGCGAATGCGCAGCATGGTGGTGAAGGCGAAGGGCGGGCGACCGGTCTTGTCTGCCGGGGCGTGCGGCTCGATCAGGGCAATCAACTCCACCCACGGCACGACCTGGTTCATCTCATCAAGAAATTCACGCTTGCGCGTTCGTTTGGGCGCAATCTCAAATCCTGTGGCGGCAAGGCTGATTTGCTTCATGTCGCTACTGCCTCAGATTCCGACAGGGTTGGGGAGTTATGCAGACCTTCCTTAACGTTTGATATACAACCTTAATTGTAGGGGGGAGCCTTCAGGACAATCAGGAGGCGAAGCCCTGCTCCCCATCGCGGGCCAGCAAGGCAGCGCCATACGCGGCCTCGGTATGCGCAGCGCGCGCCACTGGTACACCCAGCAGGCGTTGGCGAATACGGGTCCAGGCGGGGTTCTGTGCGCCGCCGCCTGCGGTTTCTACCTTTTGCAGAGGGGAGGCGCCCAGTTCGGCCAGCAGGCCATAGCCGCGTGCTTCGATGCGCCCGAGGCTTTCCAGCAGGCCGTGCAGGAATTCGGCGTCGTTGGCCGGGCGTGGGGAAAGGCGCGGCGCGAGGTCGGGATCGTTGACCGGAAAGCGTTCTCCGGTGCGGGGCAGCGGCCAGTAATCGAGCAGACTGGCGACGGTGGGATCGATTGATTCGCAGAGCGCGGCCAGCGTGCGGTCGTCGAAAAACTGTCGCAGTACCGCCCCCCCGGCGTTGGATGCGCCGCCAGCCAGCCAGCGGTTTCCGAACCAATGCGAATAGACGCCGTGTTCGGTGGACTCCACCCGGGTGTCGGACAGCAGCTTCAGTACCAGTGTGCTGCCGAGCGAGGTGACGGCATCGCCGCTTTGGGTGACGCCTGCTGCCAGAAACGCGGCGATGGAATCGGTGGTGCCGGCATGCACCACGCAGCCCGAGTTGACGCCGAGGTAGCGCGCGCGTGGGCGCGATACCGTGGCGAGCCGGGAACCGGGCGCGACAGGCGTCGGCAGCATGCGGGCATCGGCCAGATGGTCCACCCAGTCCGGCCACGCCAGCGTGTCGAGGTCGAGTCCCATCTTGAGGGCGTTGTGGTAGTCGGACAACCCGGGCTGTTCGGTCAGCATGCCCGCCAGCCAGTCGGCCTGGTTGAGATAGATCCGCGCACCGGTGAGGCCGAGGCGCTTCTTCAGCCACAACACCTTGGCCAGGCCGGAGGTGGCTGCAGCGGCGGGATGGCCCGGCGGGGCGAGGGTTGCGATCAATCGGGCCTCGTCGGCTGCCCGGTCATCGTTGTACAGCAGGGGCGGATGACGCGGCGTCAATGCTTCGTCGCAAGCCAGCACGGTGCCCGAAGTGCCATCGAACGCGATAGCGGACAATTGCACGCGAATCGCAGGCGGCAGGGCCGCGATCAGGTCCCACAGCGCCTCGCGCCAGACGCTGGCATATTCGCGCTCTGCCAGCGTTCCGAAGTCACGATTATCTTCGGCAATGATCACGCCTCTGGCATCGATCACGCAGCAGCGCGCGCCTGATGTACCGAAATCAATACCCAGAAAATACAATTGCTTATCCGCGTGTATTCGACTGATTTTCGAACTTGGTGAGGTCGACGCGCGGGGCCGGTTGCCAGCCCTTCTTGCGGTGCTCGGCGACCACATTGGTGAAGATGCCGCCACGGACATAAAACTTGGCGGTCAACCGCATGAAACGCGGCTTGGTTACCTTCACCAGGTCGTCGAGGATCCGGTTGGTGACGTCTTCATGGAAATGACCTTCCTCGCGAAAGCTCCACATGTAGAGTTTGAGGCTCTTGAGTTCGACGCAGGTCTTGTCGGGAATGTAGTCGAGGATCAGCGTGGCGAAATCCGGCTGTCCAGTCTTGGGGCAAAGGCATGTAAATTCAGGTACTTCCATGTGAATGTGAAAGTCACGTCCAATCTTTGGGTTGGGGAAGGTTTCAAGGGTTTTGGCGGGTGTGGAGGACATAAAAAAGCTCGGTGTAGAATTGCGGCAAAAATAACGTCCCTGCGGGCGTTTTCGACGCCCATTATAAAACCCAAGGTTCCGCCGTCTTGCGTTTAACCCACATCAAACTTGCTGGTTTCAAGAGTTTCGTTGATCCCACCGTGATTCCCGTCCCCGCGCAGCTGACCGGCGTGGTCGGGCCGAACGGGTGCGGCAAGTCGAACGTGATCGACGCGGTGCGCTGGGTGCTCGGCGAATCGTCGGCCAAGAATCTGCGCGGCGAATCGATGCAGGACGTGATTTTCAACGGCTCCGGCACCCGCAAGCCGTCCTCGCGCGCATCGGTGGAACTTGCGTTCAACAATGAGCTGGGCCGTGCCGCCGGCCAGTGGTCGCAATATGCCGAGATCGCGGTCAAGCGCGTGCTCGACCGCAGCGGCACCTCGACCTATCACATCAACAACATGCGGGTGCGACGGCGCGACGTGGCCGACCTGTTCCTCGGCACCGGCGTCGGTGCGCGCGCCTACGCCATCATCGAGCAGGGCATGATTTCGCGGCTGATCGAGGCCAAGCCCGAAGAACTGCGCGGCTATCTGGAAGAGGCTGCCGGCGTATCCAAATACAAGGAGCGCCGCAAGGAAACCGAGGCGCGGCTGAAGGACGCCCGCGCCAATCTCGATCGCGTCGAGGACATTCAGCGCGAGCTCAAGTCCCAGGTCGAGAGACTCACCGCGCAGGCCGAAGTCGCCCAGCACTATCGCAGCCTGCAGGCCGACCTGACATTTTCCCAGCATCGCCTGTGGTTTGCGCGAAAGCACGACGCCGCCCAGCAGCGTGCGCGCATCGACAAGGATCTGGTCGAGGCGCAGAACAAGCTCGAAGCTGAAACCGCCCGCCTGCGCCATATCGAGTCGCAACTGGAAACTGCGCGCCAGACCCAGCTGGCCGGACAGGACACGCTGAACACGCGACAGGCGGCGTATTACCAGGCGCAGTCCGAAGTGGCGCGCATCGAACAAACCATGTCGCACCAGAACGCCACGCGCGAGCGGCTGCATCGTCAGCAGCAGGAACTGCAGGCGCGGGTGGAATCGCAGCAGGCGCGGCGCAGTGCCACGCTGGAGGCGCTCAACGAGGTGACCGTGCAGCAGCCGGGCCTGCAGGCGACGCTGGTCGAGGCTGAAGCGGCCGCGCGGCAGGCCACCGACAGTACCCTGCCGCAAAAGGAGGCCGCGCTGCGCGAGGCGCAACAGGGCGTGGGCGAGGCGCAGCGGGTGGTGTCGCAAGGCGAGCAGGCACGCCAGGTCGACGAGAACAGCCTGGGCCACACCAAGCGCCAGATCGAACAGCTGGATGCGCGCCAACGCCGGCTCGCCCAGGAGCACGCCCAGTTGCCGCGACCGGATGCGGCCGGACTGGCCCAAAAGCAGGTTGACCTCGACGCGCTGGCGCAGACGCTGGCCACCGCGCAGGCCGGGCTCAAGGACGCCGAAACGGCCCTGCCCGAACTCGACGCCGCGCGCTCCCAGCACATGCGTGAACTCGAAGTTGCGCGCAAAAGCCTGCACCAGACCGAAGCCGAACTGGCTGCGCTGAAAAAGCTTCAGGAAAGCCTCAAGGCAGACGAAAAACTGGGCGCCTGGCTGCGACAGAACAATCTCGACGCGGCGCCGCGCCTGTGGGAAAAACTGCAGGTGGCCAGCGGCTGGGAGGCCGCGGTCGAATCCGTGCTGCGCGAACGCCTGCAGGCGGTTTCGGCCGACGCGTCGCCCGCCTGGTTTGCCGATGGGCCCCCCGCACGGCTGACGGTATGGAGCGAGCAGGGCGCAGCGATAGCGATTGCACCGGAATTGCTCGCCTGCAAGGTCGACAGCGACGATGTCGCAGTCCTTGCGGCGCTTGCCGACTGGCTGGGCGGCGTGTACTGGGCCGATGACGTGGCGGCGGCACAGGCGCGACGGAGCAGCCTGCAGCCCGGCGAATGCGTGGTAACGTCGCAAGGCCATGTGTTCAGCCGTCACAGCGTCACCTTCCACGGTCCGCACACGGCGGTGGAAGGCATTCTTGCGCGCGGTCGCGAACTCGAACGGCTGACGGCGGATGCCGCCCGTCTGCGCGACGAGGCGACGCAACTTGAAGTCGCCCATGCCGAGGCCCAGCAAGGCTACCTGGCGCGACAGCGAGACATTCAGGCCTTGCGCGCGCAGACCGGACAGACCCAGAGCCGCCATCACACGGCGCAAATGGAACTGCTGCGGCTGCAGCAGGCAGTGGATCGCGTGCAAAGCCGGGCGACGCAGATCACCGATGAACTGGAAGAAGTCACCCACCAGCTGTCCACCGAGCGCGCCACGCTGGAGGGCGTCGAAACCCGTCTCAAGGATTACCGTGCGCAGGCCGAGGTGGCGCGCGACGCGCTGTACGCCGCCCGCCAGACGCGCGACCAGGCCGACCGCGCCGTGTTCGAGGCACGCGAACTGCAACGCGCAGCCGAGCGTCGGCATCAGGAGGCGGGCTTTGCGCTCACCACCTGCACCAGCAAAATCAGCGAACTCAGCCAGACACTCGAACGCGCCGACCTGGAAATCGCAAGCGACGAGACGCGGCTGCAGCACACCCGCGACGAACTCGCCAGCCTGCCCGCAGACGCGCTGGACATCGCGCTCCAGCAGGCGCTCGACACGCGCACCGCGTGCGAAACTGCGCTGGCCGCCGCGCGCGATGCACTGGAAGGGCTGACGGCCGAACTGCGCAGCCACGACGAAGCGCGGCTCGGCTGCGAACAGGGGCTCGATCCCCTGCGCCGCGCGATCGAGCAACTCAAGCTCAAGGACCAGGAAGCCATGCTGATGCAGTCGCAGTTCGAACTGCAACTGCGCGAAGCAGCGGCGGACGAGGCCAGCCTCGAATCCGGTCTGGCCGACAGCCCCAAGCCTGCCCAGTTGCAGGCGCAGATCAGCCGTCTGCAAAACGAGATTGCCGCGCTCGGCGCGGTCAACCTGGCCGCGCTCGACGAGCTGACCCAGGCGCAGGAACGCGCCGAATACCTGGCCGCGCAATGCGCCGACCTGCTGGAAGCCGTCGCCACGCTGGAAGACGCGATCCACCGCATCGACCAGGAGTCGCGCGCGCGGCTCAAGGCCACCTTCGACACCGTCAATGAGCACATGGGCGAGTTGTTCCCGCAGCTGTTCGGCGGCGGGCAGGCCCGCCTGATCCTGACCGGCGACGAACTGCTCGATTCAGGCGTCCAGGTGTTCGCTCAGCCGCCCGGCAAGAAAAACGCGTCGATTCACGTCCTGTCCGGCGGCGAGAAAACGCTCACCGCGCTGTCGCTGGTGTTCGCCATGTTCAAGCTCAACCCGGCGCCGTTCTGCCTGCTCGACGAAGTCGACGCCCCGCTCGACGACGCCAACACCGACCGCTACTGCAAGCTCGTCCGGGCAATGTCCGACCACACCCAGTTCCTGTTCATCACCCACAACCGCGTCACCATGGAAATGGCCCAGCACCTGGCTGGCGTCACCATGCAGGAGCCCGGCGTCTCGCGCGTCGTCGCGGTCGATGTGGAAGAGGCGGCGGGGATGGTTGAGGCGGCCTGATGTGGCATCGATAAACCGCATCCATCCTGTGTTTCTTATTTCGCCTTGATGAACTAGACTAATCGAACTTGGTTCAATTGGGGTAAGCATGGAAACCGTCAACATTCACGAAGCCAAAACCCAGTTGTCGAAGCTGATTGAGCAGGCGATCAAAGGGGACGCATTCATTATCGCCAAAGCCGGAAAGCCCTTGGTCAAAGTGACGCGGCTGGATGCGCCCTCGCCAGATCAGGTCAAGCGCCTCGGGTTTATGGCAGGCCAAATCAGTGTGCCTGATGATTTCGATCGCATGGGCAGCAACGAAATCGAGCAGCTTTTCAACGCATCGAAATGAAGCTTCTTCTCGATACCCATGTGTTGCTCTGGGCGGCAGGCTCGCCCGAGCAGTTGCCCGCCGCAGCCCGCCTGTTGCTGGAAAACCCCGACAATGAACTCCTGTTCAGTTCAGCCAGTTTGTGGGAAATCGCCATCAAACACAGTCTGGATCGGGCGGATTTTCAGGTTGATTCTCGGATTTTGCGACGGGGCCTGCTGGATAACGCCTATATCGAATTGCCCATTACCAGTGAGCATGCTGTTTTCATCGAAAGCTTGCCGCCTATTCACAAGGATCCTTTTGATCGAATTCTTGTTGCCCAAGCCACCGTAGAAGGCATCACCCTACTGACGGCAGATGGACTGATCGCTCAATATCCCGGCCCGATTCAAAAACTCTGACGCGCATGACGCCACAGCATTTCATCACCCGCTGGGACGGCGCAGACGGCAGCGAGCGCGCCAACTATCCCTTGTTCATCAGTGATTTGTGCGAGCTGCTTCAAGTTGAAAAGCCGCAGCCTGCCCTAGCCGACGACTGGCACAACACCTACGTCAACGAGCGCTACATCGACGCGCGCGACGGCGAAAGCGCCGGCAACGCGCGCTTCATCGACACCTATCGGCGCGGCTGTTTCATCTGCGAGGCCAAGAGCTTCGCCCTCGGCAAGAACGCCGAAACCGCCGAACGCAAGCTGGTCAAGGCCAAGAGCCAGGCCGAAAGCTACGCCCGCAACCTGCCCGAATCCGAGCCGCGTCCGCCGATTCTGATGGTGGTCAACGTCGGGCGCTTCATTGCCCTCTACGCGCAGTTCAAGGACAACGACCGCGCCTACGAAATGTATCCCGATCGGGCCAGCTACAAGATCGGCATTGCCGATCTGGCGCGCGACGACATCCGCGAGCGTTTGCGCCAGGTCTGGCTCGATCCCTACGCGCTCAATCCCGAACGCATTTCCGCCCGCGTCACCCGCGCCGTGTCCGTGCACCTGGGCGCGCTGGCGCGCGAGCTGGAAAAAGCTGGCCACGACTCGCACCTCGTCGCCGGTTTTCTCACCCGCTGCCTGTTCACCATGTTTGCCGAGGACGTGGGCCTGTTGCCCAGTGGCGCCTTCACCCAGCTGCTCACCCGCCAGCTGGCCGCGCCTGCAGGCCTGCAGCCCAACCTCGAAGACCTGTGGCGCGCCATGGACAGCGGAAAATTCGCCGTCTCGCTGCAGGCCGAAGTCGCCCACTTCAACGGCAAGCTGTGCAAAACGTCCGACGCCTTGCCGCTCACCCGCGCGCAGATCGAAACCCTGATTGCCGCCGCAAAGCAGGACTGGAAACACGTCGAACCGGCCATATTCGGCACCCTGATCGAACGCGCGCTTGACCCCGCCGAGCGCCACAGCCTGGGCGCGCATTTCACCCCGCGCGCCTATGTCGAGCGGCTGGTGCTGCCCACCGTCATCGAGCCGCTTAGAAACCAGTGGGCCAACGTCCAGGCCGCCGCCATAGCGGCGACCACAAGGGCGCGGTCAAGCTGGTGCGCGAGTTTCAGGCGACGCTGTCGCAAACCCGCGTGCTCGACCCGGCCTGCGGCTCCGGCAACTTCCTCTACATTGCGCTGGAACACATGAAGCGGCTCGAAGGCGACGTGCTCGAACAGCTCGACGCCTTCAAGGTCACCGAGGCATTCGACACCGAAGGCCTCGCCGTCGATCCGCACCAGTTTCTCGGCCTGGAGCGCAACCCGCGCGCCGCCGCCATTGCCGAGCTGGTGCTGTGGATCGGCCACCTGCAATGGCATTTCCGCACCCGCGGCAAAACCCAGCCGCCCACGCCGGTGCTGCGCGAC